>DATAUL010000068.1:0-27184 GCA_036268255.1 Solirubrobacteraceae bacterium
GGAAAGACGGTCACCCAGGTGGCCATCGGCGGCGGCCTTGCCACGCCGACCTCGTTCGCGTTCGGCAAAGGCCAGGTGTTCGAGGGCGACGGAGGCCCGGAGAGCAATGGACCGCCCAAGGGCGGGGTGTTCCTGCTGAAGAACGGAACGGGCGTGAAGCTGGACGGTTCTCCGGCGTTCGTATCCGGACTCGCCTGGCACAAGGGCGCGCTCTACGTCGCCGGCGGGACGCCGACGTCGGCGACCGCCGGGAGCTTCACGATTCAGAAGTGGAGTGGCTGGGACGGCACGAAGTTCGCCTCGCAGAAGGCGATATACACGGCACCGAAGAAGTTCCAGGGCTTTAACGGCATCGCCTTCGGGCCCGACGGGCGGCTGTATGTCGGTGTCGACGTGGGACTCCTCAACGGCAACGATCACGGCCCGGCGAAGTCGCCGTTCGTCTACCGCATCCTGACGATGAAGGCCGACGGTACGGGCCTCAAGGTCTTCGCCAAGGGGATCCGTCAGCCGTGGCAGATGGTCTTTGCCCCCGGCTCGAAGAACCCGCTGGTTTCCGACCTTGGGCAGGATGGGGGCGTCAAGAATGCGCCCGACTTCGTGCTGCGGGTCCATCAGGGCGACAACTTCGGCTTCCCGTCCTGCAACCACCTCGTGGCGGCCAAATGCAAGGGCTTCGCCAAGCCCTACGCAACGTTCCCGCCCCACACCGACATCATGGGCATGGTGATCATCGGCAAGACGCTGTACATGACGTCGTTCACCAACACCACGGGCAAGGGCCCGGGTGGCGAGGTCGTCTCGATGCCGCTCAAGGGCGGCAAGCTCACCCCGGTGCTCACCGGGTTCGTTGCCCCGACCGTGGGTCTGGGTGGCAACGCCGGCAAGCTGTACGTCGGCGAGCTGACCGGCCAGGTGTTCTCGGTCAAGCCGTAGTCGTAGCGGTGGCCGCGGGGCGCTCGGTGCGCTCCGCGGCCCGGCCGCCCGCGCGGCACACCATGCTCCCCCGACCGCTCAAGATCATCGCTGCCGCGCTCGCGGCGTCCGTCATGTCGGCCTGCGGCGCCCACGCCGACACGGTGGCCCGGTCGAGCGAAATCACGCCCCCATTGCGCACGATCGGCAGCCCCGGCGTGCAGCGACTGGCCGGCGGCCTGCGGGTGCCGACGGCGTTCGCGTTCGGCGACGGTCAGACATTCGTCGCCAGTGGCGGCAGCGCCGACGGGCTCCAGCCCGGCGGTGTCTTCGTGATTGGCGGCGGCCGGGCACGGCAGCTGAACGGAATGCCGCGATCCGACTTCGGGCTGGCGTGGCGCGACGGGACGCTGTACGTGAGCACCTGGAAGGGCATCCAGGCCAACAGCGACTGGAACGGACGCCAGTTCGCCGCGCAGCGGACGATCTACCGCGTGCCCCGCCGTTTCACGGGCTTCAACGGCCTGGCCTTTGCTCCGGACGGGCGCCTGTGGGCGGGCGTCATGACCGGCAACGACCATGGGCCGAGCGACACTCCCTACATGCGCGACGTGATCTCGATGACGACCGATGGCACGGATGTCCGGGTCGTCGCACGCGGCATCCGCCAGCCGTGGCAGATCGCGTTTCCCAGCGGCTCGAGCTCCCCCTTCGTCTCCGACCTCAGCCAGGACTCCGGCGCGACGAATCCTCCTGACTTCGTCCTCCGCGTCGCGCCCGGCCAGAACTACGGATTCCCATCGTGCAACTGGATGGATCCGAGCGCCTGTAGCGGCGACCACCGCCCCTTCCGCACGTTCGCCGCCCACACAAACCCGATGGGACTCGCCGTGATCGGCTCCCGGCTGTATATCGCCGAGTACGGGGGGGAACGACCGGCTCAGGTCGTCTCCATGCCCGTCTCCGGCGGCCAGGCGACCGCAATGCTGACCGGGTTCAGCGCCCAGATCGTCGGGCTCGGCGCCCATGGCGGCTGGCTGTACGTCGGCGAGACGAACGGCGAGATCTACCGCGTCAAGCCCTAGTGCCCGCCGACGCGCCCTAAGCGACGCCGGCCCCGGCCTGCGCGGACGCGGGCTCCTGGGTGGGCGGTGAATCAACGAGCACTCGCACGGTGGCGAATGTCGGGTCGGCGGCGCCGTGCAGCCGCGCTCCGGCGGCGGTCAGCTCGCGCAGGTAGCGCACGACGTCCGGGGTCACGCGCTCGCCGGGCAACAGCGAGGGCACGCCAGGGGGATAGCCGGCGATCGACTCGGCAGAGATGCGGCCGATCGCGTCGTCCACGGGGACTGCCTCGCCGTGGCCGAGAAACGCCTCGCGGAGGGGCACGACCGTCTGATGCTCGAGCGAGGTGGCCGGGCCCGCAATGATGGCGCTCTCGCCGGGCCGCGCCAGGAGCCGCACGGTCTCGGCGAAGTCGTGGGCGAAGCGCTCCAGCGGCTCCACCGGCTGACCGAGCCCGAGGACGAGCACGAGCGTGGCGTGGGTGGCCAGCTCAACGTAGATGTCGTTGGCGGCGCGCAGCTCGGCGGCCAGCTCATAGCCGGTACAGCCGGTGCGACGCACGTCGATCACGATCCGCAGCGGATCCCAGCCGGCGATCCCGGGCCGGCCGACCATCGCCTCGCCGACGACTGCCACGCCGGGGATCCGGTCGATCGCCTCGCGGGCGCGGATCGAGGCATCGATCGTGCGGTCCAGCAGGGCCTCACCGTGGGCTGCCAGCTGGCGACGGGCGGCATCGAGCGACGCCAGCAGCAGCGAGTTGGGGCTGGTGGAGCGCACCAGCCGCACGCAGCGTGAGACCTCGTCGGGATCAATCCGGGGTGGGTGGGACCGACTCCCGACGTGGAGCATGGCCGACTGGGTGAGGCTGCCGACGATCTTGTGCGTGGAGGCGAGCACGGCGTCGGCCCCGAGGCGCAGCGGCGACTCGGGCAGTCCGGGGTGAAAGCCGAAGTGCGATCCCCACGCGCAGTCGACGACGAGGGCCGTGCCGTGGGCGTGGGCGACATCGGCACATCCGGCGATGTCGGCCGCCATGCCGTAGTAGGTCGGAGACACGATGAACGCCGCGCTGATGTCGCCGGCCCGCTGCAGCGCCTCGTCGAGCGCCTCCGGCGTGACGCCGTGGGCCATCCCCAGCTCGTCGTCGTACTCGGGTGCGACGAAGCTTGCTCGGCCGCCGCTGAGCACCAGTCCGTCGACGATCGAGGCGTGCGAGTTGCGCTGGACGAGCACGTGGTCCGCGGGCTTGGCCAGCGCCAGGCACAGGGCGTGGTTGCCCTGGGTCGCCCCGTTGGTGAGAAACCATGTCTGCCGCGCCTCGTAGGTGGCGGCCGCCAGCTCCTCGGCACGCTCGTAGGGCGTCGGGCTGGGACCGACGTCGATGCCCTCGATGTCCTGGCAGATGTCGAGCGCGAGCGCGCGCTCGCCGATCGCCGATCGCAGGCCGGGGTCGGCCCCACCGCCGCCCTTGTGGCCGGGGACGTGGAAGCGCACCGAGCCGCGAAACCCGTAGGAGACGATCGCGTCCAGGTACGGCGCCGTCGGCAGCTCGCGCGTGCGACGCGGCGGCGGCTCAGGCACCACATCGCGCGGCTCGTCGGGCTCGCGGGGAGTGCGTGGCTCGTGGGCGGGGGTCATTTCGCGGCCTCCAGGAGGTAGGCGCGCACGAAGCCGTCGAGGTCACCGTCGAGGACGCGGTTGACGTCGCCCATCTCGAAGTCCGTGCGGTGGTCCTTGACCATGGTGTAGGGATGTAGGACATACGAGCGGATCTGGGAGCCGAAGTTGACGTCCTGAGCGTCGCCCTTCTCGCGTGCGATCTCCTCGCGGCGCTTTCGCTCCTCAAGCTCGGCCAGCCGGGAACGCAGCATCGCCATCGCCTCGGCCTTGTTGGAGGACTGCGAGCGCTCGTTCTGGCACTGGACCACGATCCCGGTGGGCTTGTGGGTGATCCGCACGGCCGAGTCGGTCTTGTTGACGTGCTGGCCACCCGCGCCGCTGGCGCGGTAGGTGTCGATCTGCAGATCGTCGTCGTCGATCTGCACGGCGGCGGTCTCCTCGACCACGGGCGAGACCTCGACGCCGGCAAAGCTCGTCTGGCGGCGGTTGGCCGAATCGAACGGCGACAGCCGCACGAGCCGGTGGACGCCCTTCTCGGACCCGTACAGGCCATAGGCGTTCTCGCCCCGGACGCGGAAGGTCGCCGACTTGATCCCGGCCTCCTCCCCCGGCGAGGCCTCGAGCAACTCGACTCCGAAGCCGCGCTTCTCGGCCCAGCGCATCTCCATGCGCAGCACCATCTCGGCCCAGTCCTGGGCGTCGGTGCCCCCGGCGCCCGCGTTGACGGTGACGAGCGCGTCGCCGGCGTCGTAGGGCCCGGAGAACAGCCGCTCCTCCTCGAGCGCGTCGAGGCGCTCCTGGACGGACACAAGCTGCTGCTCGAGCTCGGTCGCCATCTCGGGGTCCTCCTCGGCCAGCTCGGCGAGCGGCTCCAGGTCCGCCACGTCTGACTCCAGCTCGCGAAACACGTTGAGCTTACGAGTCGCCCGCGCGTGCTCGGCGGTGACCTGCGCCGCACGCTCCTGGTCGTCCCAGAAGCCGGTCGCCCCCATCTCGTCCTCCAGTGCGCCGGTGCGCCGGCTCAGCTCAGCCGGGTCAAAGATAGTCCGCAAGCAGCTTGAGCTGCCGGCGGATGGCTGCGAGACGCTGGGGAAGCGGCTCTGTGGGGGCGGTGGACATCGCCGAAGACCCTAGCAACCGTCGAGGTGGTCTCCCCGAGCACGAGATTGGAGTACGTCGCGGCGGGTACATGTTCCGCTAAGCAAGCCTTGAGGGAGGCGACGGATGTACAGACAGGTACTCGACCCGGTATCGCATTCGCTGGGACTCACTTCGATCTTCGCATTGCTGCCGCTGGTGGTGCTGTTCGTGCTCCTGGGGGTGGTCCGCCTCAAGGCGCAGTGGGCGTCGCTGATCACGCTCGGCGTCGCGATCCTCGTCGCCCTGCTCGTCTACAGCATGCCGGTCGGGCAGGCGGCCGACTCGGCGCTCGAGGGGGCGGTCTTCGGCTTCTGGCCGATCATGTGGATCGTCATCACCGCGCTGTGGATCTTCAACATGACGGACGCCACGGGGTACTTCGGGGTGTTGCGCCGCGCGTTCGCCCGGGTCTCGGACGACCTGCGCGTGCAGGTGGTGATGATCGCGTTCTGCTTCGGGGCGCTGCTTGAGGCGCTGGCCGGTTTCGGCACGCCTGTGGCCATCTGCGGGATCATGCTCGTCGGTCTCGGCGTCAAGCCGATCAAGGCTGCAGCCGTGGCGCTGGTCGCCGACACCGCGCCGGTGGCCTTCGGCGCGATCGCAATCCCCATCACCACCCTCGGCACCGTCTCGGGGCTGCCGGTCCACCAGCTCGGCCAGATGGTCGGACGCCAGACGCCGTTCCTGGCCCTGCTGGTCCCCTTCGTGCTGGTGTTCATGACCGACGGGCGCCGGGGCCTGCGCGAGGCGTGGCCGGCGGCGTTGACGGCAGGGGCCGTGTTCGCGGCGCTCCAGTTCGCGATCTCCAACTTCGTCTCGATCGAGCTGACCGACATCATCGCCTCGCTGGGATCGGCCGCGGCCGTCTTGGCACTGCTGCAGATCTGGTCGCCGGCGTCTCCGCTCAGCGTGAGTTCACGGGCCGGCGCGGGACAGCCTGCGATCGCCGGCGCCAGCGTCCAGGACAAGGCATTCGAGCGCGAGGTGCAGGCCAAGGACGCCGCCACGGGCCCGAACGGCACGGATGACGGACGCCTCACCAAGCGTGAGCTGATCCTGGCCTTCGCCCCCTACGTGATCATCACCGTCGTGCTGGGGCTGATCAGCCTCAAGGGGATCGCCACCCAGCTCGACAAGGCGACCAGCGAGTTCAGCTGGCCGGGGTTGCACGTGCTCAACTCCAAGGGCAAGGCCCCGACGAGCCTCGTCTTCAAGCTCAACTGGTTGACCGCCGCCGGGACCGGGCTGTTGGTCTCCGGCGTGATCACCGCGATCGTGCTGCGCGTGTCGCCCGGAAAGGCGGTGCGGGTCCTGTTCAGCACGTTGAACCAGCTCAAGTGGGCGATCATGACGGTCTGCACGGTGCTGGCCGTGGCCTACGTCATGAACCTGTCGGGGCAGTCGATCACGCTCGGCACGTGGGCGGCCGGCGCCGGCGGCTTCTTCGCGTTCCTCTCCCCGCTGATCGGCTGGTTCGGGACCGCGGTCACCGGATCGGACACCTCGACCAATTCGCTGTTCGGCGCCCTGCAGGTGGCCGCCGCCAAGCAGTCGGGGCTCTCCCCCACGCTGTTGGCGGCCGCCAACAGCTCCGGCGGCGTGCTCGCGAAGATGGTCTCGCCTCAGAACCTGGCGATCGGAGCCGCGGCCGTCGGCCTCGGCGGCCAGGAGGGCGACATCTTCCGCAAGGTGATCGGCTGGAGCCTGGTGCTGGTGCTTCTGATGGCGGTCCTCGTGCTGCTGCAGTCGATCTCGGTCCTCAGCTGGATGGTGCCCTAGCCACGGCCGGCCGCGGGCCCGTCCCGAGCTGGCCGATTGAGCGATTTGCCGCGCTTATGCGCGGCAAATCGCACACCTGCGCGGCGTCGCCGTTCAGTCCAGGTACTCGTAGGCGATCAGCGTCAGGAACTCGGTGAGCTCCTCGGACAGCGCCACCTGCTCGAAGATCCGGCGCGTCTCGTCGGGGCGGCCTGCCTGCCAGGTCTCCTCGCCGACCGCGTCGCGGATCTTGGCCATCTCCTCGTCGAGGATCTCGCGGACGAGGTCGGCAGTGACCGTCCGGCCGTCATCGGCCAGGGTGACGCCGTGGTGGACCCACTGCCAGATCTGCGAGCGCGAGATCTCGGCCGTCGCCGCGTCCTCCATGAGCGAGTTGATCGCCGCCGCACCGCGGCCGCCGAGCCAGAACGACAGGTACTGAAAGCCGACGCTGACGTCGGTGCGCAGGCCCTGCTCGGTGATCTCGCCGGGAGTGTCCTGCAACGCCAGCAGGTCATCGGCGCTCACCGAGACGTCGTCGCGCTGCTTCTGCAGCTGGTTGGGACGGCCGTCGAGGCCCTGTTCGAACACCGCGCGCGCCGTCGGGACGAGGTCGGGATGGGCGACCCAGGTGCCGTCGTAACCCTGCTGAACCTCGCGCTCCTTGTCAGCGCGCACGCCCTCGAGCGCCTTGTCGTTGGCCGCATCGTCGCTGCGGGAGGGGATCAGCGCCGCCATGCCGCCCATCGCATGGGCGCCGCGGCGGTGGCAGGTGGCGGCGAGCAGCTCGGCGTAGGCCCGCATGAACGGCACCGTCATTGTCACCGCGCCGCGGTCAGGCAGAATCTTGTCGGCGTCGTCAGGGAAGCACTTGATCGACGAGAAGATGTAGTCCCAGCGGCCGGCGTTCAGGCCCGCGGAGTGCTCGCGCAGCTCGTAGAGGATCTCGTGCATCTCGAAGGCCGCCGGCAGCGTCTCGATCAGTACGGTCGCCTTGATCGTGCCCGGCTCCAGCCCCACCAGCTCCTGGGCGAGCGTGAACACGTCGTTCCACAGCCGGGCTTCGCGATGGGACTCCATCTTGGGCAGGTAGAAGTACGGTCCGGCGCCGCGGGAGAGCAGCAGCGGTCCGCAATGGAAGAAGTACATGCCGAAGTCGAACAGCGACCCGGAGATCGGCTCGCCGTCGACGAGCAGATGGCGCTCGGGCAGGTGCCAGCCGCGCGGCCGCACGAGCAGCGTCGCCGGGTTGTCGACCAGCTCGTAATGGCGGCCGTCGGAGCCGTCGTAGGTGATCGTGCCGACGATCGCGTCGCGCAGGTTCGTGTGGCCGGTGACCATGTTGTGCCAGGTGGGCGCGGTGGCGTCCTCGAAGTCGGCCATGAAGCCGTCGGCGCCCGAGTTCAGGGCATTGATGACCAGCTTGCGATCGGCCGGCCCGGTGATCTCCACCCATCTCCGGGCCAGCGGCTCGGGGACGGGTGCCACCCTCCAGTCGCCATCGCGCACCGAGGCGGTGTCCTTCAGGAAGCCCAGCGTCTCCTGGCCGGCGGCGAGGCGGGCGCGGCGCTCCGCGCGAGCGGCCAGCAACTCCTGGCGCCGGCCCTCGAACTCGCGGGCGAGCACCGCGACGAAATCGAGCGCGTCCGGGGTCAGAACCTCGTCGAACTCCCGCTCGGCGGGGCCCTGCAGCTCAATGCTCTGGCGGCGGGCCATCCGCGGCAAACATACCCGTCCGTGCTACGAAGCACGCGTGGCGATGAATCCGAGCAGCACCGACCGTCTCCGAATAATGTGACGGCAACATGACCGAGAGCATCACCACCGACGTGCTCGTCGTCGGTACGGGGCCGGCGGGCGGCGCCGCGGCGCTGTCGCTGGCCACGCTCGGCGTCGAGCACATCGTCATCACCAAGTACTCGTGGACGGCCAACACTCCGCGGGCCCACATCACCAACCAGCGGACGGTCGAGATCTTCCGCGACCTGGGGATCGAGGCCGACATCAAGGCCAACGGCACGCCCCAGCGGTTGATGGGCGACACAGTGTTCTGCACGAGTCTCTCGGGCGATGAGATCGGGCGCGTGCGCACCTGGGGCACGCATCCCGCCCGCCAGGCCGATTACACGCTGGCCAGCCCGTCGGAGAATTGCGACCTGCCCCAGACCCTGCTCGAGCCGATCCTGATCGGCCACGCCGCCGCCCGCGGCTCGCGCATCCGCTTCGACACCGAGTACGTTGGGCTGGAGCAGCATCCTGACCACGTGACGGTCACCGTGCGCGACCGGATCGGCGGCGGCGAGTACGCGATCAGCGCCCGCTACGTGATCGGCGCCGACGGCGGGCGCAGCGTCATCGCCCGCGACGTCGGCCTGCCGTTCGAGGGCCAGATGGACGTGGCCGGCTCGATGAACATCGTCTTCCACGCCGATCTGAGCGCCAAGGTTCAGCACCGGCCGAGTGTCCTGTACTGGGTGCTGCAGCCGGGCTCGGACATCGGCGGGATCGGCATGGGGCTGGTGCGGATGGTCCGCCCGTGGGACGAATGGCTGATCGTCTGGGGTTATGACATCTCGGAGCCCGCGCCGCAGCTCGACGACGACGCGGCGATCCAGATCGTCCACAACCTGATCGGCGACGACACGATCCCGGTGACGATCCGCTCGACGTCGCTGTGGGGCAACAACAAGATGTACGCGACCCGTTATCGCGAGGGTCGCGTGTTCTGCATGGGCGACGCGGTCCATCGCCACCCGCCGTCCAACGGCCTGGGCTCAAACACCTCGATCCAGGACGCCTACAACCTGTGCTGGAAGCTGGCCTACGTGCTGCGCGGCGCGGCCGGACCGGGGCTGCTGGACAGCTTCGATGCCGAGCGGGCGCCAATCGGCAAGCAGATCGTGCTGCGCGCGAACCAGTCGATCGAGGAGTTCGGACCGATCTTCGCCGCGCTGGGGTTCACCGACACCACGGATCCCGACGAGATGAACGAGCGGATGCGCGCCCGCGCCGACAGCACCCCGGAGGCGGCCGTCCAGCGCGCCCAGCTGCGCGAGGCGCTCGAGCTCAAGGACTATGAGTTCAACGCCCACGGGGTCGAGCTCGGACAGCGCTACCGATCGGGCGCGGTCGTCTCCGACGGGACCCCCGAGCCGGCCCACACCCGCGACGCGGAGCTGTACTACCACCCGACGACGTGGCCGGGCGCCCGCCTGCCGCATTGCTGGCTGGGCGACGGCGGCCATCGGGTGAGCACCCATGACCTGGCCGGGAAGGGCCGCTTCGCGCTGCTGACGGGCATCTCCGGCGAGCCGTGGGCGATCGCCGCCGAGACGGTGTCAGAGCGCCTCGGGATTCAGATCGCCGCCCACGTCATCGGCCCGGGACGCGCGTACACCGATCTCTACGACGATTGGGCGCGGCTGCGCGAGGTCGGCGAGGACGGGTGCGTGCTCGTGCGCCCCGACGCTCACGTGGGCTGGCGCGCGGCCACACTCAGCGACGCTCCGGCCGCCGATCTCAGGCGGGCGCTTGAGTCGATCCTGGATCGATAACAGAACCGGCGCGGCTAGGAGCCGTGGCACTTCTTGAACTTCTTGCCCGATCCGCACCAGCACGGGTCGTTCCGCCCGATCTGCTCTTCCTCGCCGACGATGCGCTGCTGGACGGGCTCGAAGGCGGGCGGCTCCTCGGCGTAACCGTTGCCGTCCTCCACTCCGGCGGCCGCCGCGATCGCCGACGCGCCGGACTGCATGGCCCCGCTGGAGTAGCTGACGCGGCCACCGCCTGTCGCTGAGCTCGACGCCGGGTTGGGACGGCTGCGCGGGGGCGGCGCCCCCCCGTTCTCGTCGGTGAGCGTGATCTCGACGTGAAAGATCAGCCGAGCGAAGTCCTCCCAGACACTGTTCATCAGATCGCGGAACAGCTCGAAGGCCTCGTTCTTGTACGCGACGAGAGGCTCGATCTGGGCAAACCCGCGCAGGTGGATCCCCTGCTGCAGGTAGTCCATGTCGTAGAGGTGTTCCTGCCAGCGCTGATCGATGATCTCCAACAGCAGGTAGCGCTCGACCTGGCGCAACAACTCCTCGCCGAGCTCCTCCTCGCGTCCGTCGTACTCGGCGATGGCCTCCTCCTGAAGGCGCGTCGTCAGGTCCTCGCGGTCGATCCGGTGGGGATCGACGGCCGAGAGCTCCTCGGACGGCGTGAAGACCTCCTCAATCCGGCGCATCAGGCCCTCGATATCCCAGTCCTCGACGAACTCGCTCAACGTGTACTCGGCGACGAGACGCTCGATCAGGTTGGTGATCTCTTCGCGCGCGGCGCCGCTCATGTCGCGGCCCTCGAGGATCTCGTCGCGGTAGCGGTAGATGACCTCGCGCTGCTGGTTGAGCACGTCGTCGTACTCGAGCGTCTGCTTGCGCGCGAGGTAGTGCTGCTCCTCGACCTTGCTCTGGGCCTTCTCGATCTGCTTGGACAGCATCCCCGCCTCGATCGGCTCCTCGTTGCCCTCCTCGTCGACGGAGCCGAGGCGGTCGAGGATCTTGTAGATCCGCTCGCCGGCGAACAGCCGTACGAGCTCGTCCTGGGCGGAAAGGAAGAAGCGTGACTCGCCGGGATCGCCCTGCCGGCCGGCGCGGCCGCGCAGCTGGTTGTCGATCCGGCGGCTTTCGTGACGCTCGGTGCCGAGGATGAACAGTCCGCCGGCCTCCATCACCGACTGCCGCTGCTCCTCGACGCGCTGCTCGATCGACGGCAGCACCTTGGCGATGTGCTCGTCGTAGTCTGGGTCTCCGGGCGCCAGGCCCAGCCTGGCCACCTCCAGCCCCGCCAGGTGCTCGGCGTTGCCGCCGAGCTTGATGTCGACGCCGCGGCCGGCCATGTTGGTGGCGATCGTGACCGCACCGGGCGCCCCGGCCTCGGCGATCGTCTCGCCCTCGCGCTCGGCAAACTCCGGCTTGGCGTTGAGCACCGAGTGCTTGATCCCGCGCTTGGACAGCTGCTCGGAGAGCATCTCGGAGACCTCGACCGAGATCGTGCCGACGAGCACCGGCTGGCCGATCCCGTGGCGCGCCTCGATCTCCTTGGCCACCGCCGTCCACTTGCCGTCCTTGGTCTTGTACACCTGGTCGTTGCGATCCTCGCGGACCATCGGCATGTTCGTCGGAACCTGCACGACCGGCAGCTCGTAGATCTTCATGAACTCAGTCGCCTCGGTCAGCGCCGTTCCGGTCATGCCCGCGAGCTTGTCGTACATGCGGAAGTAGTTCTGAAGCGTGATCGTTGCCAGGGTCTGGTTCTCCTCCTGGACGCGAACACCCTCCTTGGCTTCCACCGCCTGGTGCAGGCCCTCCGACCAGCGCCGGCCCTCGAGGATGCGGCCGGTGTGCTCGTCGATGATCTTGACCTCGCCCTCGATCACCGCGTAGTCGTCGTCTCGCCGGTACAGCGACTCGGCCTTGAGCGCCTGGATCAGGTGGTTGACCAGGTGGCCGTTCTCGGCCCGATACAGGTGGTCGATGCCCATGAACTTCTCGGCCTTGGCAACGCCCTGCTCGGTGACCGAGACGGTCTTGTACTTCTCGTCGAACTCGAAGTCGAAGTCGGCGACGAACTCCTTCTTCATCCGCGCGTCCATGCCATCCGGCGTCTTGCCGGGCTTCATCTTGGGCGCCAGGCGCGCGAACTTGGCGTACAGGTCGGCGGCCTGCTCGGGGGCGCCGGAGATGATCAGCGGCGTGCGGGCCTCATCGATGAGGATGTTGTCGACCTCGTCGACGACCGCGAAGCGGTGGTAGATCGTCTTGCCGTCTTCACCCTTGGGCCGGCCGCCGTGCTGGAACTTGTCCTCCAGGCTCTTGGCCATGTTGTCGCGCAGGTAGTCGAAACCGAACTCCGAGTTGGTGCCGTAGGTCACGTCGGCGGCATAGGCGGCGGCCTTTTCCTGCGGATCCTGCTGGTTCTGCAGCACGCCGACGGTGACGCCCAGCGCGTCGTAGACGGGCTTCATCCACATCGCATCGCGGCGGGCCAGGTAGTCGTTGACGGTGACGACGTGGACGCCCGTCCCGGGCAGCGAATTGAGCACCACGGCCAGGGTCGCGGTCAGCGTCTTGCCCTCGCCGGTCTTCATCTCGGCGATGCAGCCGTCGTGCAGGACCATGCCGCCGATCATTTGCACGTCGAAGTGCCGCATGCCCATTGTCCGCTTGCCGGACTCCCGCACGAGCGCGAAGCACTCGTACATCAGATCCTCGAGCGACTCGCCGTTGCGGGCACGCTCACGTAGCTCGTCGGCGGCCTCGAGCAGCTCGGCGTCGTCGTAGAGCTCGACTTCGGCCTCGAACCCGTTGATCCGGGAGACCTTCTGCTCGTAGGACTTGAACTTCTTTGCCTCGCCCATGCGAAGCGCGCGGTCGAGAAACGACATGCTTTCAGGGTAGCGCGGGGCGGCGGGCGCGGCCACGCCCCAGCAGGCGAATTGGCCGCCCCGCCGCCCGGCGGCTCATGCGGCCGACGGGACGTCCCCGGGGACGGTGTCATCCCCGACATCGCGTGCGGTCGATGTCCGCAGCGCTCGCGCCTCGCGCCGCTTGCGACGTTTGTCGCGGTGGCGCTTGACCTGGACGCCCAGCTCGTCGGCGCAGCGATTGATCGAGTGCGTGAGGTCGCCCGACGCGTCCCGGGCGCGCAGCGTCACGCCCTTGAGATAGAGCGTCGCCTCGGCCACCTGCGAATCGGCGATCGAGGGATTGCGCTCGTGAAACAGCTCGAGTTCGAGCTCCGCCAGCTCCGACACCTGTTTGCCGACCTTTTCGAAGCGCTTGGCGACGTGCTCGCGCACATCCTCCGAGATGGACATGTTGCGGCCTTTGACTTCGATCCGCATGACGACCTCCTGAGTGGAAGCGTGGCTCTATGTCCGTTCCAGGGTAATCCTGGCGGGCGCGTTTGTCGATCGGCAGAATGTCCATACTTTGGTGTTGTCCGGCCCCAGCGCCCCGAGCATCGCGCCGACGATCCAGTGGTCGCCTGAGCCGGCGGTCCTGATTGGTGTGGCCGCGATGGCGGCGCTCTACGGGATCGCGTGGCGGCGCGCTCGCGCTAGCGGCTCCTCGCACGCCCCTGGGTTCGGACGTCTGGCGCTGTTCACCGGCGGCCTGGCGACGATCATCATCGCGCTCGTCTCCCCCGTCGACTCGCTGGGTGACCAGTTATTGGTGATGCACATGGTCCAGCACGTCCTGCTGCTCGACCTCGGGCCAATCCTCATCATCCTGGGCTTCAACAAGGTGCTGCTGCGGCCGGTGACGCGCCGCCTGCACGCGCTCGAGCGCCGCGCCGGATACCTCGCGCACCCGGCGTTCGCCGTCCTGGCCTATGCGGGCTTCATGTGGGCCTGGCACATCCCGGCGATGTACGACGCCGCGCTGAAGAATTCGACGGTCCATGCCTTCGAGCATCTGTGCTTCGCCGCCGCCGGCTCGCTGTACTGGTGGCATCTGCTCTCGCCGATCCGCAGCCGCATGCGGATGGGCGGGCTGGGCCCGGTCGCCTACATGGTCTCGACCAAGCTGCTGGTGGGCGCGCTCGGGATTGCGCTTGCGTTCGCGCCCGCGTCGTTCTATCCCTTCTATGAGCACCATCCCCACTACTGGGGGCTCTCCCCCTCCACCGATCAGTCGATGGCCGGGCTGGTGATGGCCCTCGAGCAATCGATCGTGATGGGGATCGCACTCGTGTGGGTATTCGTGCAGATGTTGCGCGAGTCAGAGCGCGAGGCGCAACGCGCCGAGCGCTACGAAGCCGCTTGAGGGTCCTCGGAACGACGAGCGCCGCGCGCAGGCCCGAGAGAAGGGCCTCCACGCGGCGCAAGACGGCTTACGGAATGCTGCGTGCGGCTACTTGCTGCAGGCTTGCTTGCCGGAGACCGTCTTGGTCTCCGTGGTGTTGGTGGTCGGCAGGGTCGCGTTGAACGAGACCGAGTACGGACGCTTGCCGTTCTGGCAGCCGATCGACTGCAGCACGCCCACCTTCTTGCCGTGAACCTTCGTGGAGAGGTTGAACCACTTCAGGTGCTCTGTCTCCAGGGAGCCGGCGAGGCCCAGCGGCTGGGTGACGTACTTCGGGATCGGAACGTTGACCACGAGGTTCTTGCCCTGCTGCTTACGGCTGGCCGGATACGGCGGCACCGCACCGGTCGTGACCGCTCCGCCCGCGCACAGGTGACCCGGGGCTTCGACGAAGAAGAACGCCATGTTGCCTCCGCCGGCGTTCCAGACGTGGAGGTCGGGGTCGCATGCCGTGGCCGTCGGATCCGTGGTGCTGAAGTTCGTCGGGCTACCGATGACCGCAGTGATGTCTCCCGTCGCGAGCATCGCGCCCTTGGGGCACGCTGTGTCGCTCTTGGCAGCGGCGATCGAGGCCACCGAGCACGTCGGAAGGCCCTTCGCGTTGAGCTTCAGGCCGTAGATGGTGGTCTTGATGTTGTTCAGCTCTGCCGTGCGGTTCCCGGCTGTGCCGGTCGCCGTCAGGGCTTCGCTGTAGCCGACCGAGACCGGCTTCTTGGCCGTGCCCGCCTTGGCGGGCGAGACGACGTCCTTCGCCGTGTAGGTATTGATCGCGGCGTACGCGGACGCAGCGGCGATCAGCATGACTGCCGCTGTGACGGCGATCACCAGTGATTTACGCAATGACTCCTCCTTCTGGGTTGTTACGAGCACGGCCGGCATTGGTGGCCGGCCGAGGTCACGGAAGCGGTTGCAAGTGGGGGAAGGCTTGGGGTTGTCCGGTGGTCGGCTTCGCCAGTGGCGATTGGGACGCGCATGACGGACCGGACGGATTCGACGTCAGGTAGTACTGCTGCACCAACTGCGCAATTGTTAACACAGTCCCGGTCACCGAAGTTGTGCTGGTCGACAGCGACGGCGACAAAGTCGGCAGCGGATGGCTCGTGCAGAGGTAGCTGCCGAACACCTGCAATCCGGAGCGTAGACGGTCGAAGCCGCCCGGCGTCATGTACGCGTTGGAGCGGTTGGACTCCGGACGCGCCTGGTAGGGCATCAGCGCCTCGGGGCTGATCGAGTTGGCCGCCCGCAGATAATGCTCGTTGTGGCCGGTGGCCGATGGGAGCGTCCCTTCGGTGGTCGCCGTGCTGTTGGCGAAGAAGGCGGCGAGCTCGCGCCGGTAGACGTTGATGTAGTCGATCACCGGGACGAGCTGGCCCAGGTACGGCTTCAGCTGCTGCAGGAACGGCACGCTGTCGACGAGAAAGCGCTGCAGCGCTGGGAAGCCGGTGCGCGAAGCCTTGGTCAGCGGGGCGACGTCCTGCACGAGCGTGCGTAGCTCCGGCGCGGCGACCACGAGCTGGCGCAGCGCTGGCGTCAGCTGGACGGCCGCGGGCTGCAGTTCGTCGATCAGCGGCTTGGTGTTGGTCGAGAAGGTCCCGAGCCGGTCGATCGTGCTCCGCGTCTGGGCGAGGAACGCCGGGAACGCGCGGACCGTGTCGGCGAGCGCGGTGTCGCGAGAGGCGGTCGCGGCGAACAGCGCGTTGGAGTTGCGCACGAAGCCCTGCAGGGCCGCCGGGGAGTGGCTGAGTGCCGAGAAGACCAGCCCGCCGTCGTGCAGGAGCGTGGTCGTTGCCTGCCCCTGGCGGTGCAGCACGGCCAAGACGCGGTCGACGTTGGTGGCGAACGGGTCCAGGTCCGCCAGGGCCGTGTTGAACTCCTGGCCGCGGTTGGTGAGCGCGACGCCCCCCTGCTGCATCCACGTCTCGAAGGCGCGGCGCGTGGTCGGATCGAACGTGGAGAGGATCTGGTCGAGCTCGACGGTCGGGGCCACCTGCGCGCGCGGCAGGGTGGCGTCGTCGTGCAGCTTGGCGACACTCGGCGAACCGGTGCTGAGCTGCACGAACGTCTCCCCCAACAGCGTCTTCTGGCGCAGGATCGCCCGCGTGTCCGCCGGGCGGGGGGCGAACTGCCGATCGATCTGGATGACCGCGCGGTTAAGACCAGTGCGCCGGTCCAGTCCGACTGAGGCCACGTGCCCGACGGTGACCCCGGAGATCTTCACCTCCGCCTGGGAGGCCAGCTCGACCGCCTGGTCGAACTCGACGGTGAAGCGGTAGCCCTGGGGCGAGAGCGGTAGCGATCCGCCGAACGAGATCCACAGGAAGATGAGCAGGCCGACACACGAGGCCGTGAAGGCGACCATCGTGAGGATCGCGAGAACGCTGGGCCGTTGCTTGTTCATGCGCTCACCACCATCAGCTCGGGCACGTGGTGAAGGTTCCGAGTTGCTTGGTCCCGGGAAGCGTGGAGGCCTTCGGCGCGTTGAGCAGGTCGAGCACGACGCCCAGCCCGGCATTGTTGGGCGCGATCGTGTTCTCGTAGAAGTTCAGTTCACTGCAGGTCCCCATGAAGATTCCCTGGGTGAGCGCCCCGTTGGCGTCCTGGGAGGAGACGAGGCTGTCGGCGTTGTGGGCCAGCCACGAGCCCCAGTACAGGTAGCTGGGCTCGGATCCGTGCTGGTAGGCCAACGTGTTGAAGAGCGTGTTGAGCACCTTGATCGAGCTCGACAGCGAGGGGATGGCGACTTTGAGCTTGGCCGTCGCCGGCGCGAGGGTGCGAGCCAGCGGCTGCACCGCCACCGAGAACGGCCGCAGCTGGTTGGCGATCACCGGGGTCGTGTCGCGGAACAGCGGGCGGGAGGCGGCCAGCGCCGGCCCGAGGTTGCGGGCAAACGGCTGGAGCAGGTGCAGGGTAGTGGCGCTGGCACGGGAGAACGAGGTGACCTTGCCCAGCGTCTGCTGGGTCTGGCGCAACGTCCCGGGGAACAGCTGCAGCGTCTGCTCGAGCTGGGCGTCATTGGTCGAGATCGCCCGGAAGTTCGTGTCCGAGGAGCGGATCAGCGACGCCAGCTGCCCCTCGACGCCGCCCAGCGAGCCGGCGACGAGGTTGAGGTTGTGGATCGCGCGGCGGAGGTTGCGCTGGCGCTCGGACAGGAGCGTGGCGAACCGCTGCGTGTCGCGGTCCAGCGGCTCGAAGCGCTTGAGCGTGCCCTGCAGGCTGGCCACCGCGTCCGGGCTCGGCGGTGTGCCCTTGGCACCGGGGTCGTGGAACACCTGGGCACCGCCGGCCAGCAGCAGGATCAGGTAGTTGCGCGCGTCGACGTCCAGCGAGGAGAGGATCTCCGAGACGTCGACGTCGGGGTTGGTGTTGGCCGCCGAGAGCGTCCCGCCCGCGGGGACCGCGCCCGCGCTGCGGGTGCCCGGATCGAGCGCCAGATACATGTCCTTGAGCGGCGTCCGCGGACGCAGCAGCACCGTGGCGTTGTTGTAGATCGGCTGGTACTTCTTGTAGATGTTCATCGTCACCACGGCGCGGCCGTCCTGCAGCGACACGCCGCCGATCTGCCCGACCTGGACACCGGCGATCGTCACCGCCTGCCCCTGGCCAGGGGTGACCGCGGCGGCGGTGGCGAACGGCGCGCGCACCGTGTAATAGCTCTGGCCGAAGACAAACGACGGCTGGTGCTGAAGGATGTACAGCGTGACGGCGACCGCCGCCACGAACAGCGCCGCGATCGCCAGGAAGTCGAAGCGATGGGTGAGGATCGCCCGCTTCACGGCCCGGTTCCCGTCGTGACGCGGTTCAGGGCAGGAGCCGGGTTGCGATAACAGGCCACGTCGGAGCGAACCGTGGGAGCCTTCCCGGCGAACGCGGGACGAGTGCCCAGCGGAGCCAGCACCGCATTGCCGTACAGCGGTCCGCCGCCCGGCAGCGAGCTGGTTGCCACCTGCTGGCCGCCGCCACCAGTGGAAGCGCGCAGGTACCGGCCGTTGCCGTCAATGTTCTGCGCCGAAGAGGCCAGCCCGACGGCCGACTGGAACAGCTCCTGGTAGACCTGTAGCCCGGTGGTCACCGGGGGATCGGAGATCCGCTCGTTGCCGGTGGGGATGACGTCGTGGGTGAGGCAGCGGGCCAGGTCGTTGGATCCGTGCAACAGCGACTGGGTGGCGGTCAGTGTCGTGGAGGTTCCCTGGACCGCCGGCGTCAGCGAGGCCAGCAGGCCGCGCAGCTCCTGCGGCGAGAACAACGCGATCGACTGGCTGAGCCACGGCAGTCCGGCATCGATCGTGGGACCGAGCTGGCGGATGCTCGGCGTCAGCTCGTGTGCGAACTCACGCGTCGGGGCAAACGACGCCTGTAGCGGCCCGAGCGCGTCGTCGGTGGCCCGCAGCGTCCCGGGCAGGAGCGCGATCGTCGCCTGCAGGTCGCCCTGGCGATTGGAAAGCGCGCCCATGGTGGCGTTGAGGGTCGTCACCAGGTCGCTGAGCTGACCTGACTCCGAAGCCAGCGCGCCGAACAGCCGCTGGGTGCCAAGGACGACGCCTGACAAATCGTGGGGCTGCTGGCCGAGCAGCGCGCCGTTGACGATCGCCGAGGCCTTGAACGCGCCGGCGGCATAGGTCAGCGACTGGTTTAGTGACTGGCCGGCGGTGAGCCCGCGCTGGGTGGGGTCCTGGGAGGCGTCCTGGGCGGCCGTCGGGCGGCCGTTCAGAGCACCGCCGAAGCCCCGCACGAGCGTCTGCAGGTTGGCGCGCGTGTTGGAGTTGAGCGCCGACAGCACCCGGTCGAGCTGAACCGGCCCGGTCGTGTTGGCCGCCGGCAAGGTGTGACCGGAGGACACCGTGGGCGCCGACGGCGTGCCGGGGTGCAGGTCGACGTAGAAGTTGCCCTCGAGGAACAGGCGCGGACGGATGTCGGCGGTGGCGTCGGCGTGGATCGGCAGGCCGTTGGACTGAATCGCCATCGTCACCACCGCCGCCGACGATGACCCGCCGACGCGCTTGACCGACGTCACCGTCCCGACCTCCACGCCGGCGATCCGCACCGGGGATGCGAGGTGCAGCTGCGTCTGGGCGGTGAAGGTCGCCTTGAGCTGGAACGGCGAGCCGGTGAAGGGCACCGACCCGCCGAACACCAGGTAGCAGACGACGAGCACGATGATCCCGGCGACGAGGCCGGCGGCGAGGTTGCTCACGCGCGAGCGGTGTCGTCTCATGACGGGGTGGCCTTGGTCTTCTCGGTCTTCAAGCCGAGCTTGCCCGGCGGGTTGCCGATCACGACCTGGTTGGCCTTGAACGTCTCGTTTCCGGCGGCGCACTCGGCCGGCTGGCCGGGGGAGTCGGTGTACGGATAGGGGTTGGAGTGCAGCGGCCCCGAGTCCTTGCCGACCGGCAGCTGCGAGACCTGGTGTGACGGTCCGTTCTGACTGTTGGTGCCGGGCAGGATCGAGAGCGGGACGAAGCGCAGGAACGTGCCCTGGGTGACGTGTTCGGAGAGCAGGCTTTGGATGTTGCGCAGGAACAGCGTCACGTAATTGCACGAGGCTTGGACCGGCGTGAGGAACTGCAGCGGCTCTTTGAGATGACCCAGCGTCAGCGTCAGGCGGTCGATCCCGCCCTGGGCGACCGTGTTCTGGCTGTAGTTCTTCAGCGCCTCGGCGAGCGAGACGGTGCGCGCGTCCAGCTCGGCGGTGGGCGGCAGCGTCCGGATGCCGGTGGCGAACGTGTCGGCGAGTACGGGCGCGCTCTGCGAGAGGGTGGCGAACCCGGGCCGCAGCTGGTGCAGGAGACTGGCCGTGTCGGTGAGAAACGGCCGGATCACCGGGGTCTCGGCGATCGTCGCCTCGAACGTCGGCGGCGTCTGCGAGATCGTCTGCTGCAGTGACGGAACGGCGACCGAGGCGAGCGCGCGGAACGTCGTGTTGAGGTTGGTGAACAGCGCCGCCTGGGTCTCGGCGACGGGGGCGAGCGCGGCGCTGTAGCTCTCCAGGCCGCGGAAGAAGCCCCCCAGGCCGGTCGAGGGCGACGCGAGGTTGCGCGCCACCGGTCCCAGATCGGAGACGAGCGGCACGAACGCGCGGATCGCGCTGTTGAGGTCAGAGCCGCGTCCGGCCAGCGCCTGCCCGAAGCCGATCGTCGAGTCGGTCACGCCCGTGCGCGTCGGCGGGTTGAACATCGATAGCACCTGGTCGAAGTCCACCTCGCTGCTCGTCTGGCGCACCGGGACGGTGGCGTTGTCGGCATATCCCTGGCGGTCGTGGCCCAGCGTGATCTGCAGGTACTTCAGCCCGATGGCTCCCTTCAGGCGGATGTCAAAGCGCGAATCTACGGGGAGCGGTTTGACGTTCTCGTAGAGGTGGAGGTTGAGCAGCGCGATCGGACGGCCGCCGGCCGAGCGCGCCGCCGTCACGCTGGAGACCACGCCGACCCGTGCCCCGCCCATCGTCACGTCGGTTCCGTGGGTGAGCTCGGAGGCGTTGGCGGCCTGGACGTGCAGGTTGTAGGTCGGCACGAACGGCAGTCCGTTGGTGGCGTTGTAGGCGAGGGTGACGGCGACGATCGTGACCAGGACGGTGAGCGCCCCGATCAGGATCGGGTTGCTGGCCAGACCCGGTTCGCGGCGGCGACGCTTCATCGCTTGGCCCCCACCAGGTAGTTGAGAAGCCCGGTCATCGTCTTGGCCTCGGAAGCTGTGCCGGAGGCGCCTCGTACGGCGGTGGCCACCACCTTGTCGGCGGGCGCGGGCTCCGCCGTGGCCGTGCCGGCCTTGGAGCCGGCCGTGCGCCGAGCCGCAGCTGTGTCGGCCCGGGCGGCGGTCGAGGACGACGACGTCTGGACGCCGCTGAAGTTCGCCGAGCAGCCGGCCAGAGTGGCGGAGACGTAGTCGGTGCAGCTGGAGTCCAGCGGCTCAAACCGCGCGAAGTGGCCGAGGCTGTCGAAGCCGTTGGTGGCCGAGGCACCCTCGTAGAGCAGGCTCATGAGCTGCTGGATGCCGCCGGTCTGGTTCAGGTTTTGGAGCAGCCGCTGCAGCGAGCTGGCGGTCGGGCGCGCCGCCGTGCCCAGGCGGTTGAAGCGTTGCGCCAGCGGTAGGGTGGCCACCAGTGACGGCTGGGACTCGGACGCGGACCGGCCGAGGTTGATGAGTGCGGTGCGCGCCGCGTCCGCAAACGGCGTCAGGTTGGCGAATTGCCGTCCGACCGCCGAGGCGCTCTGCCCCAGCTCGGTCAACACCGGTGTCCCCTGGTCGGCCAGTGTCCCCAGGTCGGCCATCAGCGGGCGCAGCTGGCGCAGGAACGACGGGAACAGCTGGAACGTGCGCGAGATGTCGCTCGCCCGGTGCGCGCTCGCCACGGCGGTCGTGTTGGCCTGCGTGATGAACCCTGAGATCTGCCGGCGCTCGCGGGCCAGGGGGGCGAGCACCGTGTCGGAGTTGGTGGCCAGCCGGGCCAGCGCCCGGTTCTGCGAGGCGAGGATCTGGAGCACCTTGTCGGTGTTGCCGAGCGCGGGGTTGGCGCGATGGATGACCGCGTTGAGGTCTGAGCCACGCGCCGCCAGGCCGGTGCCGAGCTCGTCGATGATCACTGCGAGCGACTGGCGCACCGGCTCGCGTGAGATGTTCTGGACGATGTCGGACTCGACCGGGGAGCTGGTGCGCGCGACGGGCAGCAGATAGCTGCCGACGCCCGGCCCGTGGGCGATCCGCGCAAGCGCCGGCGCCGCCGCCGTGCCGGGACTGCAGTCAACGTACTGCTCGCCGATCAGCGACTGGGGGCGGATCGCGCAGTGCGCGTTGGCGTGAAACGGGGCGAAACGCGAGTCGTCGATCGACAGCGAGACAGCGGCGCGCTTGTCGGCGGTGACCGCGAGCGACGTGATCGTGCCGACATTGGCGCCGGCCACGCGCACATCCTCGCCATGGGCCGCAAAGGCGGCGTCGTCGAAGATCGCGCGTACCGTGTACGGGCCGCCGCTTGAGTGGGCCGGGCTGGCCAGCACGATGGCGATCAGCGTCGCCACGGCCAGTCCGGTTGCGATCGCCGCCAGCCGCCTCATGGGCCCGGCGGAACCGACGTCGTCTGACAGCCACTGACCGACCGCGGGGCCGAGCCGTCAGGGGCGGGCTGGACCGCCGCGCCCGGGCAGCGGTTGCGCACGGCGCGCAGACCCTGGTAGCGCTGGGAGGGGAACTGCATCGTCAGTTGCCCCTGGCCATCGAGCGTGAACGGATACAGCGTCGGCTGGTTGCGCACGAAGTGGCCGTTGCCGTCGTAGGCGGCGCCGGCCTGGCCGATGTTGGTCAGCGCGGCGACGACGTCGGGCGTGTACTCGCGCAGGGACTGCACCTGAGCTTGGGAATCGTTGAACTGCTTGATGATCTGCGGAAAGGCAACGCGCGCGATTCGCTCCAGGGCGGGTGTCTGTTGGGCCAGCTGGGTGAGGTCGCCCGTGCCGGCCGGGTTGTGGATCAGCGCGTTGAGCTCGGAGACGGTCGGTATCGCGGCCGTCAGCAACTGGTTCAGGCGCGCGGCGAACACCGGCAGTCGCCGGACCGCCGGCTTGGAGGCCGCGACGAGCGGATCGAGCGAGTCGAGCGTGCCGTTCAGGCCGGCGAACGTGGTCGTCGAGCGCCGCAGCGTTCCCGGAAACAGCGTCAGTGCCTGGGTGAGCGCCTGGCTCTGGTTGGCGATCGCGCCGGTGGCCGTGCTCGTGTTGGAGATGAGCTGCGTCAGCTGCTGGCTGCGCGAGGCCAGTGCCTTCATCGCCTCGGCCCCCTGGACGACCAGGCGGTCGAACGTCGGCTGGTCGCGGGCGAGCTCGGCGGTCACGTCACTCGTCGACTGGAGCCCGGGCGCCAGGTACTTGAGCGCCTGGTTGGCCTGCTGGCCGCGGCCCTGCAACGAGGCCGCCTCGCCGCGAACGAGGTTCTTCAGACCGGCCCGGGTCAGCGGGTCCAGGGTGTCGAACAGTTCGTCGAGGTTGACCTCGGAGCGAGTGCGCTGCACCCCGATCAGCCCGCCGGAGGGGATCGGGTCCGCCTCGGGCGGTCCCGGCTCCAGCAACACGTACTTGCTGGCGATTCCCGAGAGGGAGTCCTCGGCGATCTGCGCGACCGTGCCCTGGTGAAGGGTGCCGACGTCTCCGTTGAGCTTGAGCGTGACCCGGGCCGCACCGTCCGTGGTCAGACCGATTGCGGTGATCGTGCCCGCCTGCGCAGGTCCGACGAGCACGCTGTCGCCGGTCACCAGGCCGCTGGCGTCCTGGAAATCGGCGTGCAGGGTGTAATCCGAGCCCCCGCCGAGCACCACGAGGGCCACCACCACGATCGCCGCGGCCAGGGCCACGGCGGCGATGATTCGCGCGGCGACGCTCGCTCTCACCGGCCCCGGCGGGACGCGGCGCGGACCGGGTCGGCCAGCAGGAGTGGATGTCGTACTGGCGAGCGGGCTGATGTCGACCTCCTCCTCCTCCGTGATTCCCCTGCCTCCGCGGCGCTCCCGCGCTGGCATCCTGCCAGAGAGACCGGTTGCCCGCCAGAGGGCAACGGCGTAGGTCGCGTTAAGCTTACTTTTAGTTCTTAGGGGGCCAGCGCCAGCATCGCGGCGCCGATCGCTCCGCCCAGATCTCCCAGCCCGGCCACCCTGACCGCGGGTGGGCGCGTGTCGTTGAAGAGATGCGGATGCATCTGAGTGGAGATCCGTTCGGCCATCGGCTGGCCGAAGCGGACCCCGAGCCCGCCCCCGATCACGACCGCCTCGATGTCGAGCAGGTTGACCGCCGACGCGATCCCGGCTCCGAGCGCCTTGACGGCCCGCTCGATCAGCTCCTGGGCCAGATGGTCGTCCTGCTCAACCGCGTTCGCCCACACTGCACTCGTCAGCCGGGTGCGCCCACGCTGCTTCATCAGCTTGAACAGGTCGGTCGGGGCGCCCTTGTCGGCCTCGTGACGAGCTCTGGCCTCCATCGCCGCCCGCCCGGCGTAGGCCTCCATGCAGCCCCGGCGGCCGCACGGGCAGTGGGCGCCGTTGCGTTTGACGACCATATGACCGATCTCGCCGGCGCCGCCGCGGCCCAGCCAGGGCTTGCCATCAAGGATCAGCCCGCCGCCGACCCCGGTGCCCCACATCACCCCGAGCAGGGAGTCATACGGCCTGCCAGCCCCCAGCTCGAACTCCGCCTGGGTGGCGACCTGCACGTCGTTGCCCACGTGCATGATCGCGCCGAGCTTGTCCTTGAGGACCGCCGCCAGCTCGAACGTGCCCATCCAATCCGGCAGATTGCGGGCGTTGCCGACCGTGCCGGCACGCTCGTCGACATCGCCGGGCGAACCCACCCCGATCCCGGCAAGATCCGACGTCTTCACGTTGGCGGCCTTCGCCGCCTCCCGCATCGCCGTCGCCATCTGGCTCGCGACGGCAGCGGGGCCGCCATCGGTGGGGGTGGGCTGGCGTGCCTGGCCGAGAACCTTGTGGGTGACATCGACGACGATCGCCTCGATCTTGGTGCCGCCCAGATCGATTCCACCCCGCAGCCCGTTCGAGCCCTCCATGGCCGGGAGCGTATCTCAGTGGCCGCCCGGTCAGCGACGGTCAGGCGGGCGAGCCCCAGGACTCGCGGTAATGCTCCTGCTCGGGCGTGGGCTCGTCGATCCGCACCCCGAGGGCGGCCAGCTTGAGCCGGCCCACCTCGCGGTCGACCGCCGCGGGCACGGAGTGCACGCCCGCGGCCAGCCGCCCGCGGCGGCGCACGAGCTCCTCGACGCCGAGCGCCTGCAGGGCGAAGGAGACGTCCATGACCGCGGCCGGATGTCCCTCGGCGGCCGCCAGGTTGACGACGCGGCCGTGGGCGAGCAGGTTGAGGCGCCGTCCGTCGGCCATCGTGTACTCGTCCACGAGCGGCCGCACCGAGCGGATGCCCCCGGTGGCCAGCTCGCTGAGCTCCGCGAGGTCGAGCTCCACGTCGAAGTGCCCGGCATTGGCCAGCAGCGCCCGGTCCTTCATGCGCCGGAAGTGCTCGCCCCGCAGCACCCGCCGGGAGCCGGTCACGGTGATGAAGATGTCGCCGCGCTCGGCCGCGTCCAGCGCGGTCGTCACCTCGTAGCCGGCCATGCGGGCCTCGAGGGCGCGCAGCGGGTCGACCTCGCATACGACGACCGCGCCGCCGGCGCCTCGGGCGCGCTCGGCGACGCCCTGCCCGGCCCAGCCGTAGCCGACGATGACGATCGTGTTGCCGGCGAGCAGCACGTTGGAGGCGCGGATGATCCCGTCGAGCGCCGACTGGCCGGTACCGTGGCGGTCGTTGAGCGCCCGCTCGGTCCGTGCCTCGTTGACGGCGAGGACCGGCACCTGCAGGCCGCCCTCGTCCTCCAGGCGCCGCAGGCGGACGATCCCGGTCGTCGTCTCCTCAGTTCCGCCGATCAGCCCCTTAAGCGTCTCCCCACCGCGCGCGTGGGCGGTCATCAGTAGGTCGGCACCATCGTCGAGGGTCACTTGCGGATGCGTGTTCAGCAGCGCCAGCACGTGCTCGACGTAGGTGTCGAGATCCTCCCCGCGCCTCGCCCGGACCTCGACGCGATCCTCGAGCACGAGTGCGGCGGCGACGTCGTCCTGAGTGGACAGCGGGTTGGCCGAGCACAGACCGACCGTCGCCCCGCCGGCGACCAGCGCACGCACGAGGTTGGCAGTCTCGCCGGTGACATGCAGGCAGGCGGCGACCCTCAGGCCCTCGAGCGGCCGTTCGGCCGCGAACCGCTCCCGGATCTGAGCCAGCACCGGCATCTGCCCGGCCGCCCACGCGATGCGCGCCTGGCCCTCCGGTGCGAGGGCCAGGTCTGCGACGTCGTGGGCCGGAATCGATGCCCGTGCCATGAGGTTGGTCGCCCGCGCTGGGCGGGCCGGTCCGTCCGCAGGGGTGGTGGGTCGCTACCTAGTAGCGGTAGTGGTCGGACTTGTAGGGGCCCTCGACGGGAACGCCGAGGTAGCGGGCCTGCTCCGGCGTGAGCTCGGTCAGCCGGACCCCGAGCGCGTCGAGGTGCAGCCGCGCGACCTTCTCGTCGAGCTGCTTGGACAGCGTGTAGACCTGGGTCTCGTACGCGTCGCGGTTACCGAACAGCTCGATCTGCGCCATCACCTGGTTGGTGAACGAGTTCGACATCACGAAGCTCGGATGCCCGGTGGCGTTGCCGAGGTTCAACAGCCGGCCCTCGGACAGGATGATGATCGTCCGCCCGCCGGGGAACACCCACTCGTCGACCTGCGGCTTGATGTTGATCCGCTCGATCCCGTCGATCGCGGCCAGGCCGGCCATGTCGATCTCGTTGTCGAAATGGCCGATGTTGCCCACGATCGCCTGATGCTTCATCTGCGACATGTGCGCGGCGGTGATCACGTCCTTGTTGCCGGTCGTCGTGATGAAGATGTCCGCCGTCGCCAGCACATCCTCGAGCCGGGCGACCTGATAGCCGTCCATCGCCGCCTGCAGCGCGCAGATCGGATCGATCTCGGTGACGATCACCCGGCCGCCCTGGCCCCGGAATGACTCCGCACAGCCCTTACCGACGTCGCCGTAACCGGCGACGACGCACACCTTGCCGCCGATCAGCACATCGGTCGCGCGGTTGATGCCGTCGATCAGCGAGTGCCGGCAGCCGTACTTGTTGTCGAACTTGGACTTCGTGACCGAGTCGTTGACGTTGATCGCCGGAAACAGCAGCTTGCCCTCGTTGGCGAACTGATACAGGCGATGCACGCCCGTCGTCGTCTCCTCGGTGACCCCCTGGATCGAGGCCGCCATCCGCGTGAAGCGCTGCGGGTCCTCCTGCAGCGAGCGGGTGAGCAGCGT
>DATAUL010000069.1:0-8794 GCA_036268255.1 Solirubrobacteraceae bacterium
ACATCGGCGTGATCGTCGGACAGGGGCAACTCCCCGATCAGCGCCCGCGGGGAGGCGAGTTCGACGAGCCGCTCGATCCGCTGGTCACGGATCGAGTTCGAGCGCGAGAGCCCGGTGAACGTCACGATACGAGCACCTTGCCGGCGACCGCGGCGACCGCGCGGACGCGTTCCAGGTAGACGGCGAACTCGGCCGTCGGCAGTTGCTGGGCGGCGTCGCAGATCGCCTCCTCGGGACGCGGATGCACCTCGACGATGATCCCGTCGGCGCCGGCGGCGGCGGCGGCGAGCGACATCGGCTCGACCAGGTCGCGGCGGCCGGCGGCGTGGCTGGGATCGACGATCACCGGCAGATGGGTCCGAGCTTTGAGTACCGGGATCGCCATCAGGTCCAGCGTGAAGCGATACGAGTTCTCGAACGTACGGATCCCGCGCTCGCAGAGGATCACCGACTCGTTGCCCTCCTTGAGGATGTACTCGGCGGCCATCAGCAGCTCGTCGAGCGTCGCCGAGAGCCCGCGCTTGAGCAGCGCCGGCCGGCCGCAGCGGCCGACCTCGGACAGGAGCGTGTAGTTCTGCATGTTGCGCGCGCCGATCTGCAGCACGTCGGCGACGTCGAGCAGGACGTCGAGGTCCCGCGCATCCATCACCTCGGTGACGATCGGCAGGCCCGTCCGCTCCTTGGCCTCGGCGAGCAGCCACAGGCCCTCCTGGCCGAGCCCCTGGAAGGCGTACGGGGACGTGCGCGGCTTGTAGGCGCCCCCACGGAACATCGTGGCTCCGGCGTCGCTGACGGCCTGCGCGGTCTCCAGCACCTGCTCGCGCGACTCGACCGTGCACGGCCCGGCGATCATCGAGAAATGCGGTCCGCCGATTGCTCGGCCCGCGATCTCAAGCACCGCCTGTTCGTTTTCCTGCTCCGCTGCAATCATCGGCGACTGGTCCTTTCCCACGCCCGGAAACTGTAAAGAAACAACGAGACCGACCAGAGGTGAGTCGGCGCCGGACCTCCGAGCGGTCCCGCCGGTCGGTCGGCGGGTGCGGGGATTGTGGCCAGGCGCCTAGCTAAATCGCCAGGCGTAGAAGCGCGCGTAGAAGGACCAGCCGAAGGTGTGGGCGAGATCGTTCATGCGCTGCCGATGTTCTACCAGACGATGGCGGTGGCTGCCAACCCCGGCGGCGACCCTCAGCCCATCGCGCTGTCGGCGCGGAGGCGCCGGCAGGACGCCGCGGTCTGCGGCAGCAGGTTGTAGGGGCGCACCTGCCAGCCGTCCCGGTGCACGGTGAACGTGACGATCGGCTTACCCCGGCTGATCGACTTGCCGACGTTGTATCCGGTGGCGCCGACGTTGAGGCCCACCGCCCAGGCGAGCGTGCTCTGGAATCGGTTGTAGGAGACCGGCTGGCCGCAGCGCAGGACCGCGCTGGCACCGCCGACCTTGGCGATCACGTCGCCGAGGCGCTTGATCACCTTGGCATCCGCGCGAGCCTCGGAGATGCCGTCGCGCCACACCCGTGCCCGGTGGTGGGCGGCGGGGAGCAGGCTCACCAGAAGCACGATCACGAGGGCGGGCCCGAGCATGCGCAGCGCGGGGCCGACCCAGCGCCCGGCCGACGCGAGGCCCGTGACGACCGTGGCCCATCCCGGGCCGTCGGCCAGCAATCGCCCGACGAGCCCGCCGGCGATCACGATCATCACCGCCGCCGGCTCGATCATGTAACGCGAGACCGCCGACCAGCCGTGATAGGCGAAGGCAACCTCGATCACGACCCACAGCACCGCCACCGCGGCGAGCCCCAGGGTCTCGAGATCACGGCGGACGGCCGCCAGGACGACCCCGAGCGCGGCCGCCAGCTGCATCGGGAGCTCGTAGAGGCTGCGCCACCGCTGGATGACTCCGATCACCTTGTTGCCGTGAATCACCGTCACCTGGTTGAGCGCCAGGTCGCCGGCGTGGAAGATGCTCTTGGACGTCAGCGCCGGGACCGAGAACCATGTCAGGGGAATCACGGCCAGCCCGAGCACCGCCCACGACCGCGCTTCAGGCACCCGCAACCACAACCACCCCGCGTACAGGACGGCGAACGGCCACACCTCGGGGCGTCCGAGTGCGGCCGAGACGACCATGGCGAACGCCAGGCGTGGCCGCCGGCTGAGGTGGGCGTCGATGGCCGCGAGGCACAGCGCCACGTTGAGCTGATCGGAGTTGGCGATCAGGATGAGATGGGGATAGGTCTGCATGCCGAGCAGCCCGATCCCGGCGAAGGCTCCCGCGAGGTAAGGGGCGTACCGGCGCGTCGCCGGGACCCCGCCCGCCTGGGTCAGCCGATAGGCGATCCGGGTCGCGAACACGGCGCCCGCCAGCGTCCCGACGACCGACGTCACCATCCACAACCAGGGCGCGGCGCGGCCGAACAGCGCGTAGGGCAGCGTGAACAGGAACGTCAGCGGCTTCCACGAGGGCGCGCCGTCGGTGTTGAGGTTCCAGTGCAGCACCTGGCGCCCCCACACCAGCCACCCGTACGGGTCATAGGACGGCCGCATCCCGACGATGACGACAAACAGGACCGAAGCGGCGAGCACCGCGACGGACACGCACACCCAGACTCGCGTGTGGGCGCTCGTATTCAGCGTTGGTCTAGACGAGTTCGGACATCGCCGCCAAGAAGCGGCGGTTCTCGGCGTCTGTGCCAACCGTGACCCGCAGGGAGCGATCGCGTCCCAGGGCACGGCCGGCGCGCACGAGCACGCCGCGGTCGCGCAGGCCGGCGATCGTCGCGTCCTCGTCGGCGTCGTCGGCCAGGTGGGTCCAGATGAAGTTGGCGTCCGAGTCGGCCACCCACAGCCCCAGCGCGCGCAAGCCGTCGGTCAGCGCCGTGCGGGCGGCGACCGTGTGGGTGACGCGGCGCTCGACCTCGTCCTGATGGCGCAGCGCCTCGACGGCGGCCGCCTGGGCGGCCATGTTGAGATAGAACGGCTGGCGTACCTGGTCGGCGGCCGCACGCAGCTCCTCGGTGCCGCACAGCCCGTAGCCGACGCGCAGCCCGGCCAGCCCATAGGCCTTGGAGAACGTCCGCAGGAGCACCAGGTTGGGCCAGCGGCGCAGCAGCTCCAGCGAGGCATAGGTGTCGCCGATCGCCAGCGCGAACTCGACGTAGGCCTCGTCGAGGATCACGCACACGTGGCGCGGGACGCGCGTGAGGAATTCCTCGATCTCCGCGAGCCCGAGCGAGGTCGACGTCGGATTGTTCGGATTGCAGATGAGCACGAGCCGAGTCGAGACCGTGATCTCGGCGGCGATCGCATTAAGGTCGTGACGATCATCGGCGTCGAGCGGCACCTCGATCGCGCGCGCACCGGAGGCGGCCGCGAGGTGGGGGTACACGCTGAACGCCGGCCAGGCGTAGATCAGCTCGGCGCCGGGCTCCAGCAGGGCCTCGCCGAACGACAGCAGGATGTCGCACGAGCCGTTGCCCAGGGCGATCCGCTCGCGGGGCACGCCGTAGCGATCCGACAGAGCCTGGCGCAGCGGGACGTAGGCGGGATCGGGATAGCGATGCACGCCGGCGAGCATCCGGTGGGCGGCATTGATCGCCTCGGGGTGCGGGGCAAAGCAGGACTCGTTGGAGGCGAGCATCGCCGTGTCCTCGCCCAGGTTGTAGCCGGCCGCCAGCGGATAGGCGGGGATCCGGCGGATGCGCTCTCCGAACTCGACGGTCACTGGGGCAGGAGCCTACTGTGCCGATTCCAGGTCGCGTCGCAGGACGCGCGCCTCGCCGAGGTAGACGTGGCGGGGCTCGTGGCCCACCTCGTGGTAGTAATGGACCATCGTGCGGATCACCCGCGGCAGCGATCCCGGGACGGGGATCTCCCGTGTGCACAGCAGCGGGACGCGGTCGAGTCCCAGCTGGCGAGCTGCCACCGCCGGGAACTCGGCGTTGAGGTCATCGGTGAGCGTCAGGATGCAGCTGACCATCGCCTCCGGGGTCAGGGAGTTGCGCTCCATCAGCTCGCGGAGCAGTTGGGCGGTCGCGTCGAGGATGGGACCCGCCTCGTTTCGCTCGACGCTGTTGGCGCCTCGGAGAGCGAACAGCCGCATCGGCGGGCATTCTGCCAGAGCCCGCGGGGATGTCTCAGGCATGGCGACGGCGCCGCACCGAGACGAAGGGGCCGCTGGGCGGCGCCGGCGATTCGAGCTCCCACACCGTCGCGCAGCCGAAGCGCCGCGTGGCGACGACCATCGAGCCCAGCCAGCGACGCAGATCGACGTGCGGGTCGCAGCTGGCGAGCACGAAGCGCGCCCCCGTCTGGCGGGCGAAGCGCTGGGCCGCGGCCTTCGACATCTGCCCTCGGAAGAACCGATCGGCGGCCTCAGAGCGCGGGATGCAGCGAGGCTCGGTCCACAGGCAATCGCCGACGAAGACCTGCCGGCCGGTGAATCCCGGGACCATGTCGCCCAGGTAGAACTGGCTGAGCACCCCGCCCGGCTGCGGGTCGTCGGCCAGGTAGCGGATCGCGCGGCGCTCGTCGGGCCGGATGTAGTTGGCGTTGTTGGCCGTCGGCGACGTGTAGGTGTGGGCGTAGGCCATCGCGTAGACGTTGGCGGGCACCGTCCCCAGCAGGACGGCCGCCCCGGCAAGCAGCCGCCCCCGCGGGATCCGTGCCAGACCGCTGTGGCGCACCCCCTTGACGGCGAGCAGTGACAGCGGGATGGTGACCCCGTTGAAGGCGTGCAGCGGCGTGGCGCTCAGCGCGGTGGCCGACAGGAGGTAGATGACGAGCGCCGCCGGGACCCATATCCGCATCGACAGCTCCAGGAAGTCCGCGGGGCGTCCGCGATAGCCGAGCGCGGCGAACACCGCCAGTGGCGCGGCCCCGATGGCGATCGCCCAGAACGAGAACGCGTGCTTGGAGTTCTGGCGCGCCATGTCCCAGTTGATGTCGAGGTGACCGAGGGCGAGGTAGTACACGAGCGGGGCGAGGGTCAGCGCGATCGTCAGCAGCGGCAGCGCCAGCCGGCGATCGGCCGGCCGGCGCCACACCGGCCTCGCCGGGTCAGCCGTTCGCAGGGCTCGCACGATCTCTGGGGCCCGCACCAGCTCAGCGCCCGCCACGACGAGGATCATCAGCTCCCCCTGCCAGGGGTGGATGCTGCTCGCCAGCGCCCCGAGCAGGCCGGGCGCCCAGGCAATCCGCCCGGCGACGCGAGCGCGGTCGTAGCGCAGCAGCCCGAACACGATCAACGCGACTGCGATCAGCCCGAACGGATATCCCCACGACGACCAGGTGGGCATCATGTCGCCGACGATCCCGAGCGAGCCGTAGACGGAGCTCAGCGAGCCGAACAGCAGCGCCAGGGCGAGCGCCACCCGGCGATCGGCCCGGCGCACCAGGACATGGTGGGCGGCGGCTCGGGCGGCGGCGAAGAAGCTCACCACGGCCACCGGCTTCCACAGCAGCAACGTCAGCCAGGGCGCGACGCCGAGCTTGAGCAGGCCCGCGGAGACGACGATCGCCGGCTGCAGGTAGTCGGCCGGCGAGGACCGCAGGACGTAGAGGTTGGAGATCAGGCCGTGCTGGGCGGCCGACTGGATCCACGCCAGATACTGCATCTGATCGACGATGAAGAAGCCGTCGGTGCGGGTCCAGACCAGGTGATGCTGGGCGGCCAGCGCGAGGTCTGAGGCGACGACCCACATCGAGATCGCGGCCAGGACGGCGAGCAGGCCGAGCTCGACGGGATCGATCCGCCGGCGCCCGGTTGCCAGTGGGGCGGCGCGGGCGGGCACGGTGGACGCACGATCGCCGGCGATCGGGGCAGCGGGGATGCGCACGCGGCGAAGCTAACAGGCGGGCTGTCGAGGGCCCGTCAGCGGGCGAGCTTTGACTGCAGGTTCTGGGACGCGTGCCCGGCCCGCGTGTTGAGCGGGTTGATGTTGTGGTCTTTCATGTACTTCGTGGTCACCGGCAGGAACGCGAACAGCAGGAACACGGTCAGCACGGCCGAGATCTGGCGCAGGCGCACGCTCGTGCCCAGCGCCGCCAGGGGCAGCAGCCAGACGACGTACCACGGCACCAGCCAGGCGAGGCTGGCGATCAGCGCGAGCGTCGACCAGCCGGCGCCGTTGAGCCAGTCACGCTTGGTGAAGAACTGGTGGCCGATGACGACCACGACGCCAACGGTGAAGATCTTGAGCAGCAGGGGCGTGCCCCCGCCGACGTGCAGCAACAGGCCGACGACGTTGGGGATGCTGAAGTCGGTCAGCAGCGCGCTCTGCTGCTGGAGGTTGGGCAGCGACAGGCCGAACAGGGCGAAGGTGAGCACCGCCAATGGGATCGCCGCCAGGCCTGCGCCCACGAGCAGCCGGATCTGGCGCGGACGGTCGCGCACCGCCAGGATCAGGAACGGCAGCAGCAGCACCGCGGTGAACTTGACGGCGATCGCGACCATCAGGACCGCTCCAGCCGACCGGTCGCGCCGCGCCAGCACAAGCGCAATCGCGGCCATCGACGGGACGAGCATGAAGAAGTCGTTGTGGAAGCCGGCGACCTCGTAGATGAGGAACACCGGGTTGAAGGCCACGAAGGCGACGGCGAACCGCGGATCGCGTCCCAGGCGCCGCGCGCAGTGCCAGACCAGTCCGACGAACGCGAGGCTGAGCAGCACGGACGTGATCTTCAACGTCCAGTAGGCGAGCGGCAGCGACACGAACGCCAGCGGATAGGTGAACGCGGAGAACAGCTGCCCGTAGGGGCTGCGCAGGCTGTGCCAGCTGGTGAAGCGGTACACGGGATCGAACATCTCCTGCTTGATCACGTGCGTGTACGGGTTGAGATGGTGCAGCGCTCCCAGCCGCGCGTAGCCGAGGTAGTTGAACAGGTCTGTCAGCTGCAGCGGCGGGCTCAGCACCAGGATGATGTGCAGCGCCACGACGACGATTGCGATCGCCCGCATCGAGAATGTCCGCACGGCGGCCACGACCACCGCATACGCGAGGACCATGACCCCGAGCAGGATGCTGAACGCCAGCCCCAGGGTGGTGGGATCGGTGATGATCCGCGTGGTCAGCAGACGCAGCGGCCCGGCCTCCCAGTTGGGGAAGGTCTCGGCGCTGCGCGGGACGAGTACCGACGGCCCGGCGGCGGCGCACGCCACCACGAGGAACGTGCCGAACACGAGCGTGGCGAGCCCGAGGCGCCCGGCGCGCGGACCGAGCGTAATCTGACCCCATCCCCGCGTCCGGCGCTCGCGAGTGGCGTTCAGTGCCAGCGACGGCAGCGCCACCGACGTGTCGGCGCCCGGCGCAGCAGACCCGGGGACCGTGGGGGTCGCCAGGCGAATTGACGGCTCGGCCTGGCCCGCGTCCTCACGCATATTGTGAAGATAGTGGCGATTCGGGGATCCGCTCCGCGTCGGCGGGAGTTGTGATCCGGTTAAGGATCCTCGGACAGCGCCTCCACCTCGGCCGCGCTGAGGACGCGATGACCCCCCTCGGGGAGGTCGCCGAGCATCAGCGGACCGAACGCGACGCGCTGCAGGCTGCGCACCCTGTGCCCGACGTGCTCGCACATGCGCTTCACCTGGCGGTTGCGGCCCTCACGGATCGTCAGCTCGATCGTGTCCCAGGCCACTTTCCGGACCCGAGCGGGAGCGGTCAGCCCGTCGTCGAGCTGGACGCCCGCGCGCAGCGCCTCCACCGCCCGCCGGGACACCGGCGCGCCCCAGACCCTGACGCGGTAGGTCTTGGGCACCTCGTAGCGAGGATGGGTGAGCCGGTTGGCCAGCTCGCCGTCGTTGGTGAGCAGGATCAGCCCGGTGGTATCGATGTCCAGGCGCCCGACGGGATACAGCCGCAGCGCGGAGGGCACGAGCGAGACGATGGTCGGCCGGCGCTGCGGATCGTGCGCGGTGGAGACGACCCCCGCCGGCTTGTTGACCGCGTAGACGGCACGCTCGCCGGCCGGCCCAACGGGCACGCCGTCGACGGCCACGGCATCCTGTTCGCCCACGTCGCGCGCCGGGTCGGTGACCTCGAGACCGTCGACCGTCACCCGCCCGTCGCGGATCACCTGCTCTGAGGCACGGCGAGAGGCCACCCCCGCCGTGGCCAGGAACTTCGCCAAGCGCATCGCGGCTGCCACCATAGAGGGCATGGACATGCAACTGCTCGAGCGCACTCTCTCCGACCTCGGCGAGCCCGCCTACCGCGCCCGCCAGGTCTGGCGCTGGACGGCGCAGGGCACCGGCAGCTTCGACGTGATGACCAACCTGCCCCGGGAACTGCGCGCCGAGCTCGCCGAACGGGTCCCGTTCTCCAGCCTGACCCTCGAGGACGAGGCCCACGCGCGCGATGGCACGGTCAAGGCGCTGCTGCGCACTCACGACGGCCGTCCGGTGGAGGCCGTCCTGATGCGCTACGAGCCGGATGACGCGCGCGCCGCCCGGAAAGGCGAGGCCGGACGCCGAGCGGGCGGCCGGCGCGCGGGGCGCCGCTCGCTGTGCGTGTCCTCGCAGTCGGGATGCCCGCTGACCTGCAACTTCTGCGCCACCGGGCAGATGCGCTTCGGTCGCAACCTCACGGCGTCGGAGATTCTGGACCAGGCGCTGCATTTCCGCCGGTCGCAGACCGTCGACCACGCCGTTTTCATGGGGATGGGCGAGCCGATGATGAACCTCGACGCGGTGCTCGAGGCCTGCCGGCGCCTGCCTGAGATCGGGATCAGCCATCGCCATACGGCGATCTCGACGGTCGGCTGGATTCCGGGGATCCAGCGCCTGGCCGCCGACCCGATG
>DATAUL010000070.1:0-1826 GCA_036268255.1 Solirubrobacteraceae bacterium
AGCGGCTCATGACGGCGATCCCGCTGGTGGCGATGAGTCCGTAGAGAGCCGGGGCGAAGAAGACATGCGGCAGGCCGAGAACGCTGACGCCGAGGCTGCCGGTCAGCCCTCCGAGGGCGCTGGCGATCGCCGTGGAGCTCATGAAGACGGCCGAGGCGGTCGCGACGGCTTGGGACAGCAGACGTTGGGCGACGATGATGCCCAGGGCCGCGAACACACCCCATACCCCGCCCATGAGGATCTGACCGGCGAACATTCCGGCGGCGTCGCCGGTCAGAGCGAAGCAGAGATTCGCGCCGACGCCGAACGCCGCGCCGAGGATCATCAGGTGCATCATGCCGATACGGCGGGCGACGACCACCGCCGCCGGCATCAGGATCAGCTCTATCAGAGGCTGGATGCCGATGACCGCGCCGCTGACCGCCGTCGGCAGATGCAAGTCGTCGCGCATGTAGATCGGCAGGTAGCCGTACTTGATCGGCTCGCCCGCGTAGACGAACACGTACAGCCCGGTGAACGCGAGCAGCGGCAGCATCTCCCGGAGCTTCGGGCGCTGCGCAAGGTGCTCGGCCCGCACTTCGGGACCGGGCGCGGCGTGCGCGCCGGGCCGAGCCGGGCCGGTGCGCGCGAAGCCCATGGGGACGATCTGCGCGAGGGCGCACGCTCCGGTGGCCGCGAGCATCACGCGCGAGCCGGCGGCAGTCGCCAGGACCGAACCCAGAACGGGGCCGACGACCCATCCGGCCGTCAACGCCATCCGCACGATGGAGACGACCCCGTCGGCCACGGGGCTGGCGGTCGCTCGCAGGTCGTCGTGGACCGCGGCGAACAGCTGCGAGCCGGCGGCGCCCGAGAAGGCCAGGACGACGGCACTGATCACGAAGGGCATCCACACCTGGTCGGCCAAGGCCATCGCGACCCACCCGAGGAATCCCGCCAGAGCACACCACCGGAACAGTCCGAGCCGCTTTCCGGAGCGGTCCGAGCGTGCGCCGATCAGGTAGCCGGCGAACGGGGCGGTGATGTTTGTCAGGTAGAACAGTCCGGCCGTGGTCAGCGAGACGTGCAGGTCGTTGACCAGGAACAGGGTGATCTGCGGCGCGGCGGCCGACGTCCCCAGCCCGGAGAGGAACAGCGCGACGGTCGCTCCGCGGTAGAGCGGCGAAGCCCAGACCGAGCGCGCCGCGGACGGGGTGGTCGCAACCTCGGCAGCGGCGAGTTCGGATGGCACGGAGCAGACTCCTCGAATCTAGGCGGTCTTGACGACGGTGCCGGTTCCTTCGAGCGCTGCTACTTCGTCGGCGGGCGCGGTGGCGTCGGTGACGAGGGTGCGCACGAGGGCAGCGGGGCCGACGTAGGCGTGGGCGGTGCGGCCAAGCTTGCCGCCGTCGGCGGCGGCGATGATGCGGCGCGCGGAGGCGATGATCGCCTTCTTCACCGCCGCGTCGTCGAGGTCGTAAGCGGTCAAACCCTCTGCGGCGCTCAGGCCGCAGCAGCCGAGGACCGCGGTGTCGAAGCGCAGCGCAGCGAGGGAGGCGAGGGTGAGGGGGCCGGTCAGGGCGCCCTCACCGTGGCGGGGCCGTCCACCAGGCACCATGAGGGTGGTCGGGGCGGGGGCGTCGCTGAGCACGTGGATGGCCTGCAACGACAGGGGCATGACGGTGACCGGCCGGCCGTGCAGCAGCCGGGCGACCTCCAGGCAGGTGGTGCCGCTGTCGAGCAGGACGGTCTCGCCGTCCGCGATGAGCCGGGAGACCTCGGCGGCGATCCGGCGCTTGGCGTCGACAGCCTCGTGGGCGCGCAGCGCGAAGGGCGGCTCCTCGCCC
>DATAUL010000071.1:0-3197 GCA_036268255.1 Solirubrobacteraceae bacterium
GATTCCGCCGGCGTTGTCGGTGATCGGGCCGAAGGCGTCGAGGGCGACGATCAGACCGCACAGCGAGAGCTGGGCCATGACGGCGACGCCGATGCCGTAGATGCCGTGGCCGAGCTTCCAGGCGCCGAAGATGCCGAGCGCGATCACAATGACCGGCGCAGCCGTCGCCTGATAGCCCTGGGCCAGGCCCTGGATGATGTTCGTGGCGTGACCCGTCTGCGAGGCGCGCGCGGTCGACTTGACCGGCGAGAAGCGCGTCGAGGTGTAGTAGTCGGTGATCACGAACAGCAGGCCGGTGACGAGCAGCCCGATCAGCGCGCAGAGATAGAACTTGAACCAACTGGGGCTGGCGCCGGCATGGGTGGTGACGCCGTCCATCAGCCACTTGGTGACGGGAATGAAGACGACGCCGGCGATCACTGCGGAGACCGCCAGACCCTGGTACAGGGCTCGCTCGACGTTGCCCGTCTTGGACTTGACCGCGAACGTGCCGATGATCGAGGCGATGATCGAGACGGCACCGAGGACGAGCGGGTAGAGCGCAACCGCCGAGGTCTGGTTGAAGGTCAGCACGCCGAGCAGCATCACGGCCACGGCCGTGACCGCGTAGGTCTCGAACAGGTCGGCCGCCATGCCCGCGCAGTCGCCGACGTTGTCGCCGACGTTGTCGGCGATCACGGCGGGGTTGCGGGGATCGTCCTCGGGGATCCCGGCCTCGATCTTGCCGACGAGGTCGGCGCCGACGTCGGCACCCTTGGTGAAGATGCCGCCGCCGAGGCGGGCGAAGACCGAGATCAGCGAACCGCCGAAGCCGAGTCCGATGAGGGCGTCGACCGCGTGACGGGTGCTCTCGCCCGCGATCCAGGTGAGGATTCCGTAGTAGGCGGCAACGCCGACGAGCGCGAGGCCGACGACCAGCATGCCGGTGACCGCGCCTCCGCGGAAGGCGACGTCGAGCGCCTTGGAAATGCTGCCGCGCGCGGCCTCGGCGACGCGAGCGTTGGCTCGCACCGACACGTTCATGCCGACGTAGCCGGCGGCCGCTGACAGAGCGGCGCCGATCAGGAAGCCGATCGCCACGCGGATGTTCTGCAGCGGGATGAGCAGGATGAAGACAACGACGCCGACGCCGGCGATCGTCGTGTACTGGCGGTTCAGATAGGCCCGGGCGCCCTCCTGCACGGCCGCCGAGATCTGCTGCATGCGCTCGTTGCCAGGTGACAGGGCGAGCAGGGCTCGCGAAGTCGCGGCCCCGTAAACGATGGCGGCCGCCGCGCACACAAGCGCGACCAGGACGCCGTGGTGCGTCAGAAAGCTAGACAAGAATGTCCTCCGGAGAAACTCTTAGTTAAAGAAGCGCGGACGTACGCTTGAACGGCAAAAGGGGCCGCCGCCAGACGCGGAGACCCCGGCATGAAGCCGGGCGCGAGTCTAGCGCGCGACACCGACAAACGTCGTGTCAATCCGTGCTACTGGCCGGGCACCCAGAGTCGGCCGCTGCGCTGAGCGGGTCCCCCGTCCCCTGGCTTGGGCTCCTCTGCGCCGGGCTGGCCGGGCGCCGGGTCTTGGCCCGTCCCCGCCGGTCCCTGGGGCTGAGCGGCGCTGGGGTCGGGAGCGCCCACGGGCGGCTGCTCCGGTGCCCCGGGCGCGCCGCCGAGGCGCACGAACGCCATCTGCAGCTGCGACAGGGCGTCGCGGATCTGCCCGGCCTGCGCGGGCGCCGACTGCTCGATCAACGGCAGCAACGCGCGCACAGCCTCGATCGCCACGCGAACCTGATCGATGTCGCGCTCGTCCTCGGTTCCCGGCGCCAGGCCGGTGCGGCGCATGCCGAGGTTGATGATCGAAACCACCTGCTCGAGCAGGATCTGCTCGATACGGATCTTCTTGATCTCCGCCTCGTAGGCGGCGCGAAGCTCCTCCTCTGACGGCTGATCGGTGGCGCTCATCTCGTCTCCTCTCTGTTGGCGGGTCCAGCCCCGATCGCTGCGGGGTCCGGGCCTTCAGAGTATGTCTCGCGGGTCTGCCCTTGCACGGCCGCATAGACATCCCTGAGACTCATGCCGGACTGCAGCAGCTCGCGCTGGCGCTGGGCTCCGTTGCGCGCCGGCAGCCCCACATTGATGCCCAGCTCGGCTCGGACCGGGGCCGTCCAGGCCAGCAACCGGTCGAGCGCCGCCGCCGCCGGGTAGGTCTCGCGGCGCTCGAGGTCGATCAGCTCGCCGTCGAGGCCGTAGCGCAGCGCCCGCCACATGTTCTCCTCGATCAGCCGGACAGGCAGGGCGACGTGCGGCACGCCCTCGTCGACGTCGCGCGCCGCCTGGGCGACACAGGCGACGGCGAGCGCCGCCAGCGCGTCTGACTCGCCGGCGGTCGTCTGGGCGTCGCAGATTCGGACCTCGACGGTGCCGAACGAGAAATGCGGGCGGATCGACCACCACACCTGCGTGTACTCGACGATCGACCGCGTCGACACGAGGAAGTCGATGTAATCGGCGAACGCGGCCCAGCCGCCGAACGCATCCGGGACACCGCAGCGGGGAAAGCTCTTGGTGAACGTCTGTGTCCGCGCGCTGGCCAGGCCGGAGTCCTGCCCGTCCAGAAACGGGGAGTTGGCCGAGATGGCGAGCAGGATCGGTAGCACGGGCCGCAGGCGATCGCACACGAGAACGGCGCGGTCGGCCCCGCGCACCCCGACGTGGACGTGCAGCGAGAACGTGTTGTTGCGCCAGGCCACGTACTTCAGGCCAGCCTCGACGCGGCGGTAGTGCTCGGTCTGGATGGTCTGCTGCTTGCGGTAATCCGAGAACGGGTGTGTGCCGGTCGACCCGAGCTCAACGCCCTGATCGGCGGCCAGGCCGAACAGCCGCCGGCGGAGATCCTGCTGCGCGGTGCGGGCGGCGGCCATGTCCTCCCCACGGCCGGAGCGGATCTCGATCTCGGACGCGATCAGCTCGCCTGAGATCGACTCGGCGAGGCGCGGGTCGGACACCGCCGCGGCGTCGCGCAGCTCTTCGAACAGCCCGACCATCTCGAGGCTCGCCGGATCGAGCAGCGCGAACTCCTCCTCGAGGCCGACGGTGAAATCGGTCGAGGCGTCAAAGATCGCCCGGGCGGTGTTCAGGTCGAGCTCCACGAGGGGTCTCGGACTAGGTCAGGTAGAAATAGAGCGCGTACAGGAGGTCGACGGCTGGGCT
>DATAUL010000072.1:0-4428 GCA_036268255.1 Solirubrobacteraceae bacterium
CGCAACCTGCTGATCTACGGCCTTGGCGGCCTGATCGCCCCGTTCATCGGCATCAAGCTCGTCGACCTCATCGTCCACAACATCCTGGGCGCGTAGGACCGCCCGCCCGGGCGCTGCGAGCGCGATCATGCCCCTGGTGACCGACTGCAGCCCAACGTCTCCACGTCGCGACGAGGTTGCCGGCAGCGACGCCCGTCGCGGCCGCTACAAGATCTTCCTCGGGATGGCCGCCGGCGTGGGCAAGACCTACCGGATGCTCCAAGAGGCCCAGGCCGAAGCCGAAGCGGGTCGTGACGTCGTGATCGGCTACCTCGAGCCCCACGGACGGGTTGAGACGATCGCCCAGGCGCGCAACCTCGAGCAGGTTCCGCGGCGGCGGGTGACGTATCGAGACACCGAGCTCGAGGAGATGGATCTGCCGGCCATCGTGCGACGCAAACCGGAGCTCTGTCTGATCGACGAGCTCGCCCACACCAACGCTCCCGGCCTCGAGCACGCCAAGCGCTATGAGGACATCGAGGACGCGCTGGCCGGGGGAATCGACGTCTACTCGACGGTCAACGTCCAGCACCTGGAGAGCCTCAACGACCAGGTGGCCGAGCTCACCGGCGCCCGCGTGCGTGAAACCGTGCCGGACGCGGTTCTCAGTTCGGCCGATGACGTGGTCCTGATCGACATCACACCTCAGTCGTTGATCGAACGCCTGCGCGCCGGCAAGATCTACCCCGACGAGCGCATCGAGGCGGCTCTGAACAACTTCTTCAAGGTCGAGAACCTGGCATCGCTGCGCGAGGTGTCGCTGAGACAGGTGGCCGAGGAGGTCGAGCTCAAGCGGATCCCGTCGGACCGCGGGAACCGAACCCGCGATGAACGCCTCGTCGACAGTGCCGCCCCTCAGGCGATCGGCGAGCGGCTGCTCGCTCTCGTCACTCCCCGTCCCGAGTCCCAGCGCATCGTCCGCCGCGCGTGGCGGTCCGCCCAGCGCCTCGGCGCCGAGCTCGACATCCTGTGGGTGGCCGACCACGAGCCCTCAGAGCCCGACCAGGAGCAGCTCGCAGGCCTGCGGCGGCTCGCCTCGGTGCTGGGTGCGCACCTCGTGGTGGAACGCGGCGACGATGTCGCGGCGACAGCAGCCCAGGTGGCGGCCGATCGCGGGACGACGTATGTGCTGATGGGGACCCCGAAGCCGCGCTCGGCGCTGCGCCGCCTCACCGAGCCGGCGCTAACGTTTCGATTGCTCGGATTGCTTCCCGGCGTGGATTTGCGCATCGTCGCCGACCGCGCCCAGATGAGTCAGGAGGAGCCGTGACCATCGCTCTGCTCGTCGTTGTGATCCTGCTGGCCCTGTCGCTGACATGGCTTGCCGTCACCCACCTCAGGTATCGACGTCAGCCCGAAAAGCGCCTACCCGCCGCCGGCGGCCGGCGCATCCTGTTCCCCTTCATCGCCAACGCGCTGTCACCGCGTGCGCTCGACGCGTCACTGCGCCTGGCGAGGGCGGAGGAGGCGACCCTCGTCCCGGTGTTCCTCGCCCGGGTGCCGCTCCAACTCCCCCTCGACACGCCGCTTCCGCGTCAGTCGAACATCGCGATCCCGCTCCAGGAGGCGATCGAGCGGCGAGCCACGAAATTCGGGATCGCGGTCGATGCCCGCATCGAGCGCGGGCGGACCTACCGTCATGCCCTGCGCCAGACGACGGCCCACGAGCGGTTTGACCGCATCGTCATCGCCGCCGCGGCGCGCAACAATCCCGGCTTCGACTCTGAGGACATCGCCTGGATCCTTGAGAACGCTCCCGGCGAGATCCTCGTGCTGCGGCCCGATCGCGAGGAGGTGTTGACCGTACCCACCAAGAAGCTGGGCAAGTCTTCGCGGCGCTTACGGCGGGAAAGCTCGCGCGTGGTTCGGGCACGCGCCTCGGGTAGCGACCCGTTGGCCACGCGAGACCTTCATTGGAATAAGACTTAGTCTTGTTTTGATAGCGTGAGGGCGTGGTTCACGCACCCGCCCCCCGTCTGCTGGCCGCCGTCCTCTCCGGGCTGATGCTCGCGGCCTGCGGCACATCCTCGTCCTCGTCTTCATCGCGCACTGGTGGATCGGGTGGTGCGATCGTCGCCGTCGGAGCGGAGAACGAGTACGCGAACGTGATCTCACAGATCGGCGGACGCTATGTGAAGACCAGCGCGATCATGAGCAATCCCAACACGGATCCCCACACCTTCGAGGCGAGTCCGGAAGTTGCCCAGACGGTCAGCCAGGCGAAGATCGTGGTGCAGAACGGGCTGGGCTATGACGACTTCATGACCAAGATCGAGTCGGCGTCACCGAGCTCGTCGCGCAAGGTGATCGACGTGCAGAAGCTGCTCGGCGTGCCGGACTCGGCCCCCAACCCCCACCTCTGGTACAAGCCGTCGACGATGCCCGCGGTGGCGCGGGCACTCGTCGGCGACCTGTCGGCGCTCGAGCCCGCGCATGCGGGGTACTTCCGCTCAAACGAACGGCGCTTCAACGCGTCACTGCAGCCCTGGCTTGAGGCGCTGAAGACGTTTCGCACCCGCCACCCCGGCACCAGGGTGGCGACGACGGAGCCGGTCAGCGACTACATGCTGCAGGCGGCTGGGATCACTGACGTGACGCCGTTCAGCATGCAGGCCGACATCATGAACGGCACCGATCCCGCTCCGCAGGCAGTCACTCATCAGAACGCCCTGCTCTCCGAACGACGCGTGACCGTATTCGTCTACAACCAGCAGGTGACCGACACCGTGACCCAGAACTTCCTCAAGGCGGCGACGAGCGCAGCTGTCCCGGTGGTCGGCGTCTACGAGACCATGCCGACGCCCGGCTATAACTACCAGTCGTGGATGATGGCCGAGTTGCAGGCGATCGGGAGGGCCGTCACCGACAAGACCTCGACCGAAAGGCTCGGCTCCCGTTGATCGACGGGCAGCAACCCGCCGCGCAGGAGATTCTCTCGGTCGACGGCCTGCAGGTACAGCTTGACGGTCGCCGGATCCTCGACGACGTCAGTGTTCACGTCGCCGCCGGACAGTTCACCGGCCTGATCGGCTCGAATGGCGCCGGCAAGACGACGCTGTTTCGCGTCATCTTGGGACTGACGGCGGCCGCGGCCGGCGAGGTGCTCATCGCCGGGCGGCCGCGCTCGCGCCGCAACCCGCTGATCGGCTACGTGCCGCAGAAGTTCTCGCTGGATCCGGACGCGCCGTTGCGCGCTCGCGACCTGGTCGCGCTGGGCGTGGACGGTCACCGATTCGGTCCGGTCATGCCCTCCCGGCAGCGGCGCGCCGTCGTCGATGAGATGCTTGACGCCGTCGGTGGCCGCGGGTTCGCCGACACGCGTGTCGGCCTGCTCTCCGGGGGCGAGCAGCAGCGCGTGCTGATCGCCCACGCGCTGGCGAGCCGGCCACGGCTGCTGCTGCTCGACGAGCCGCTCGCCAACCTGGACCTGCGCAGTGCCAGCGAGGTCGTGGCCCTCGTGGCCGGGATCGCCCGCCGGCAGCACCTCGCGGTCCTCATCTCGGCGCACGAGATCAACCCGCTGCTGCCGGTCATGGATCAGATCGTCTACCTGGCCGCCGGCCGCGCCGTCCAGGGCCGGACCGAGGACGTGATCACCACCGAGGTCCTGAGCCGTCTGTATGGCCACCACGTCGACGTGCTCGATGTCCACGGCCGGATTTTGGTGGTCGCCGACGTCGGTTCGCGCGCCGACGATGACACGCCGCCGGAAGGCGCGCACGTGCAGATCATCGCGTGAGCGCGATCATCGCACCAGGGTTCTTCGCCAGCGGTCCGGTGCACACCGCGCTCATCGTCGGGACCGCGGTGGCGGTGATCTCCGGTCCGCTCGGCGTGTTCACGGTGATCCGCGGGCAGGCGTTTGCGGGTGAGGCCCTGGGCGACATCGGTACGACGGGCGGATCGGGAGCCTATCTCGCCGGTGTCGGACCGGTGTGGGGCTTTCTCGTCATCAATGTCGTCGCCGTCGCGCTGATGGAGCTGGTCGGCATCCAGCGCCGGCGGGGCCGGGACCTCGCCACGGGGATCGTGCTGGGCGCCGGCCTCGGTGTGGCGGCGCTGTTCCTGTACCTGGACACGACCGTTCACAACACCACCGGGGCGGCGGTGACGATCCTCTTCGGGTCGGTGTTCTCGATCGCCTCCTCGGCCGTGCCGATCGTCGTCGTCCTGGCGATCGGCGTGCTCGTGCTGATGGCCGTGGCAGCGCGGCCGTTGATGCTCGCCTCGGCCAGTCCGGAGCTCGCCGCTGCCCGGGGCGTCCCGGTGCGCCTGGTCGGATTTGGCTACCTGCTGGCGCTGGCGCTGTCGGTCGCCCTGTGTGCGCTGACGATCGGAGCGATCCTGAGCACCGCCCTGTTGGTGGGGCCGGCCGCGGCCGCGCTGCGC
>DATAUL010000073.1:0-6907 GCA_036268255.1 Solirubrobacteraceae bacterium
GCGACACTCCGGCGCTGGTGGAATGGGCCGAGGTCATTGACCGGGGCCAGATCAGCTGGACGATCATCCCGGGGCCGACGGAGGCCTGGGCGAGGCTCGTCTACGGCGAGTCCATGGACAACCCGCTGGCGGCTCTGTGGCGCGACCTCGCAGGCATCTGCCGCTTGGACGAGTCTGACCCCGCGGCTGCCTGGCGACAACGATCGGTCGAGCTGCGCCGGGCCTGCGAGCGGCTGGAGGCAGCCGGCCTCGATGCGCTGAGCTTCCGCGGTCCGGGGACGGATCTGACGGTTGGCCTGCTGCCGGGGATGCGCTGGCACGGCGGCGGCATGCAGACGGCCTGGGGGCGTGACCATCTCCCCAACCTGCCGACGGAGGAGGTCTTCACGAGCCCCGATCCCGAGCGCACGGAGGGGATCGTCACCTCCACCAAGCCATTGCTCGTGTCCGGACGTCTGGTCAGCGGGCTGCGGATCCGATTTGAAGGTGGCCGCGCGGTCCAGATCGACGCCGACGACGGGGCTCCTCTCGTGCGCGAGCTGGTCCGTCGCGATATCAATGCCGGCCGCCTGGGCGAGGTCGCACTCGTCGACGGCAGCGGGCGCGTGGGCCGCACGGGCCGGGTGTTCCACGACACGCTGCTCGACGAGAACGCCGCCAGCCACATCGCGCTCGGCTCGGGCTTCCCACACCTCGCCATGGAGGGAGCAGCGGCCGATGCCGAACGGGTGAACTCCAGCGCCGTCCACACGGACTTCATGATCGGCGGCCCCGACGTTGGGGTGACCGGTACCACCCGCGACGGTAACGAGATCCCGGTGCTGGTCAGAGGCGAGTGGGCTCTGTAGCCCTCGGCTGCCGGCGCGTCGCGCTGATCGGGGCGATCACCACGACGATGCTCGCCGGCCACGCCTGGGCCGCCAACCCCAAACCAAAGCCGAAGCCAGGATCCAAGCCCGCCGCGTCATTCACGCTGCAGTGGGTCGGCGACATGGCGCTGAGCACGGAGCGCGGGCTCCCCCCGGGCGGCTTTCTGGGCGCGGTACATGCGATGCGCGGCTACCTGGGGAGTGCCGATCTGACCGTGGGCAACCTCGAGGGCACGCTCTCGGTAGGCGGTGTGTCGAAGTGCGGAGCCGGCGCGGGGGGCGGGACCTGCTTTGCCTTTCAGGCGCCCCCCGCGTATGCCGAGCAGCTGCACACGGCGGGCTTCGATCTCGTCAACCAGGCCAACAACCACTCGATGGACTACGGCGAATCCGGGCGCATACAGACGCTCGCCGCCCTGCGACGCGCGGGGGTCAAGCAGACAGGTCTGCCCGGCGAGATCACGACCATGAGAGTCAAGACAGCCAAGATTGCCTTCGTCGGCTTTGCGCCCTACGCGTTCGACGCCGATCTCCTGGACATCCCAGCCGCCCAGGCGCTGATCCGACGTGCCCGCCGAAGGGCCCGCGTCGTCGTCGTCCTGATCCACGCCGGGGCGGAAGGCGCCGACCGCGATCACACCCCGTACGGCGAGGAGCACTTCCTCGGTGAGGATCGCGGCGACCCGCGAGCGTTCGCCCATGCGGCGATCGACGCCGGGGCGTCGCTCGTGCTGGGATCGGGCCCCCACGTGATCCGCGGCGTGGAGCGCTATCGGGGTCGGCCGATCGCCTACTCGCTGGGCAACTTCATCGGTTACCACACCCTGTCGGGCGGGGGTCTGCTCTCGGAGAGCGGGATCTTCCGGGTGACGCTGTCGGACAAGGGCGGGCTGCTGGCGGCTCGCTGGATCTCGGTTCGCCTCTCCGACGGCCTGCCGCATCCTGAGGGCGACAACGCGGCCGCCCACCTGGTGGCCGGCCTCTCCCGCGAGGACTTTCCCACGCGGCACTTCGACATCGCCGCCGACGGGCTCTTCCGGCTGTAGACCTGCCGGCGGGGCTCAGCCCTAGCGCAGGTCCAGCTCGTAGGTCTGACCGACGAGCTCAGCGCCGAAGCTGCGGTGCGGTGCCTCGTCGATCAGGCGGAACCCCTGGCGCAGATAGATCCGCCGCGCGGCGGCGAGCGGGTGGTTCGTCCACAGGCTCATGCGCTCATACCCCGCCCGGCGGGCGAAGGCGATCGCGGTCTCGACGAGCCGGTCGCCGAGCGCGTGGCCGCGCGCGCCCGGCTCGACGAGCAGGATGCGCAGCTTCGCCGTCCGCGGGTCGTCTCCGGCCACGCAGAACACACACCCGGCTCGCCGACCCTCCAGCTCGGCAACCCACGCGGCCTCCCCGGCGGGATCCGGAGCTGTGGCGTAGTCGGCCACGATCCTCGCCACCAGCGCCTCGAAGCTGGTGTCCCAGCCGAACTCGGCGGCGTAGATCTCGCCGTGGGCCATCACCACCCAGCCCAGGTCGCCGGGCGCCCCCAGCGGGCGGATCACGACGCATGACGAAGCGGTCGCGACGGACACGCCCTCCAGCGTACTGAAACGGTCGTGTCAGTACAATCGCCGAATGCCGACCGAGACCGTTCCCGCGTCATCGGCGAGGCGGGAGGAGCTGCTGGAGAAGGCCTACGGCTACGTCCTGGAGCACGGTCTGGCCGGCATGTCGCTGCGGCCGCTGGCGGCGGCCGTGCAGTCCAGCCCCCGCGTGCTTCTGTTCCTGTTCGAGAGCAAGGACGCGCTCGTGCGGACGCTGCTGGCGCGGGCACGCGCCGACGAGGTCCGGCTGCTGAAGCAGCTGGAGGCGCGGTCATCAGGAGGTCTGACCCGAGCTGCCGGCGAGATCTGGGGGTGGCTGGTCGCCGCGGAGCACCGCGGCCTGCTGCGGCTGTGGCTGGAGAGCTATTCGCGCTCGCTCCTGGACCCGGCCGGTCCGTGGTCGGGATTCGCCGACGCCACGGTGCAGGACTGGCTGGCGCTGCTGGCCGAAGCCCAGCCGGCGAGCGAGCGCGATACGGCGACCGGGCTGCAGCGGCGCACGCTGGCGCTGGCGCTGCTGCGCGGAGCGCTGCTGGATCTCCTGGCCAGCGGCGACGAGGAGCGCACGACGGGGGCGGTGCGGGCCGGACTTGCACAACTGGACGCCGCAAACCCGTAAGACGCCCACCACAGGCGCCCGGTATCGTCATCGAGCGGTCCTTTTCCCATGCAGAAGCTTCCGACCAAGCTCATAGGCCCTGTCCTGCTGGCCCCGGTCGTGCACGGCGACGAGCGTGGATTCTTCCTCGAGTCCTATCGCACCAATGTGTTCGCCGAGCTCGGCGTTCGCGACGCGTTCGTCCAGGACAACCACTCCCGCTCGCGCCGCGCGATCGCGCGTGGCATGCACTTTCAACCCGGGCAGGCCAAGCTGGTGCGCTGCGTGCGCGGTGCGATCCTCGACGTGATCGTCGACATCCGTCCGGACTCTCCCCAGTTCGGCCAATGGCAGGGCGTGCGCCTGGACGACACCCGCCACTACGAGCTGTACGTGCCCGACGGCTTTGCCCACGGCTTCTGCGTGCTGTCCGAGCTCGCCGACGTCACCTACAAGATCTCGTCCTACTACGACCCCAGCACCGAGGGGGGCTTCGCGTTCGACGATCCGGACGTGGCGATCGAGTGGCCAGCGCTCGACGGCGGCCTGACGGTCTCCGAGCGCGACCGCACCGCGCCCCGGCTGGCCGAGCTGCGGCCGTTGCTGCGGCCGGTCCCGGTCACGGTGTCCAATGCGTGAGCGGCTGGCGGTCGGGCCGATCGGCTACCGGCGCGTCGCGTATCTCACCCTTGCCTCGCTGACGCTGATCGTCATGACGGGCGCGGCGGTCCGCCTGACGGACTCCGGCCTCGGCTGTCCGAACTGGCCGCGCTGCTACGGCGGGCCGCTGCCGCCATTGTCGGGACATGCCCTGATCGAGTTCGGCAATCGCGCGCTCTCGGGAGTCGTCGGCGTGCTCACGGTGTTCGCGGCGGTGCTGGCCTTCACTCGCCGGCCCTTCCGGCGTGACCTGGCCGTGCTGGCGACGATCCTGCCCCTGGGGGTCGCCGCGCAAGCCGTCCTCGGCGGGTTCACCGTGCGCGAGCATCTCGCTCCCGGATTCGTGATGGGTCACTTCAGCCTCTCGATGCTGATCCTGATCGCGGCGGTCGCGCTCGCCTGGCGAGCCCGGTTCGAGCCCGGCTCACGTCCGCGCAGCACCGATCGGCTGTCGGTCTGGTCGGTGCGCGCGCTCACGCCGCTCGCGGGCCTGACGATCTTCGCCGGAACCGCCGCCACCGCTGCCGGTCCGCATTCCGGCGGCTTCTCAGGCCAGCGGATTCATCGGCTGACGTTCGAGGGCACCAACACGCTGATGTGGGTGGTGCACCGTCACGCCACGATTGCCGCTGTGTTCGGGGTCGCCGTAATCGCCGTCTGGCTCCTGCGCCGCCATCGGGGCGCCTCAGCAGACGCGCTCGAGCCGCTCACCGTGCTCGGGATGCTCGTTGCCGCCCAGGGCCTGGTCGGCAGCGTGCAATACGAGTTGCATCTGCCCGCCGACATGGTGTGGGTCCACGTGGTGCTGGCCACCCTCAGCTGGATGGCAGCGCTCTGGGCGTGGGCTGACGCCGGCCACCCAGCGCCCCGGCGGGTGGTCGTCGAAGCGTCCGAGCCGAGTCGGCGTGAGCCGGCCGGCACGCGACCGCTGGAGCGCGTCTAGATGCGCACGTCCGGATCAGCTGTGGCGCTCGATACGATCGGATCGACGCCAGTGTCCTCCTCGCCGTCCAGTCAAGCACCGTCGCCGGGGCGCCCGGCCGACCCGACGCTCAGCATCCTGGTGGTCGACGATGAGTCCGACCTCCGCGAGATGCTGACCCGCTCGTTCTCACGCGAAGGCCATCGTGTGCTTGCCGTCGCCGACGGGCGCGCGGCGATCGATCGGGCCAGTACCGACAGTTTCGACATCGTGTTGCTCGACGTCGCCCTCGGGGCCGGGCCCGACGGCTACGAGGTCTGCCGGACGCTGCGCAACCGTCGCAACGTGGTGCCGATCATCATGCTCACCGCGCTGGACTCCGAGGCCGACGCGGTCCTCGGCCTGGAGGCCGGCGCCGACGACTACGTCACCAAGCCGTTTGGACTGGCCGAGCTGCGCAGCCGGATCCGCGCGGTGCTGCGCCGCGCCGGGACCCGCGCGATGGGCGACGAGGTCCTGGTCGTCGGCCCGATCGCGCTCGATCGAGCGCAACGCGAGGTCACGATCGACGGCGCACCCGTCAAGCTGACGTTCTCGGAGTTCGAGCTGCTCGACGCACTCATGGCCGATCCCGGACGCCTGCTCAACCGTCAGGAGTTGCTGCGGGCGATCTGGGGCGACAGCGCCTATCGCGATCCGCGCGCCATCGACGTCCATATCCGCCACCTGCGAGAGAAGCTGGAGCCTGAGCCGGAGAAGCCGCGATACATCGTCACCGTGCGCGGCGCCGGCTATCGACTGCGAGGTCCATAGCGTTGCCGCGGCTCCGGGGACGGACCGCGTTTGGTCTGCGCGGGCGGATCGTCGGCGTCGTGCTGGTCACGACCGTGGCCACCCTCGGGATCGCTGCTCTCGCGCTGCTCGGACCGCTCGAGCACAGTCTGCGAAAAGCCGAGCAGACCACGCTGGAGCGAGACCTCGGCCACAAGACGATCAAGGGCTTCCGGCAGCTGGCGCCGTTGGACGAGGGGGGCTCGCTCAAATACCTCGGCGTGCGGCTGCAGCAGCTCGACGATCGCATCGGGGCGACCGCGTTCGTGTACGGATACCCGGGCGCCAACGGCTACGACAGCAATCCCATCGGGTCGACCCCGCCGGAGGCCCTCGCGGATGCCAGCGCGAACGCTCGTGCCGCCGTTTTCCGCGGCTCGAAGGCGCAATACAACTTCATCTCGGTCGGTGAGAACCCATATGCGCAGGCGGTCATCCCGTTCAAGAACGCGGGCCTGTCATGGGCGCTCGTCGTCTTCAAGACAACCGACCAGATCTCCGGAGCGGTGGGAGTCGTCCGTCGCGCCTTCCTGGACGCCGCCCTAGCCGGGCTGGCGCTCACGCTGGTCCTCGGGATCCCCCTCTCGGGCAGGCTGGTGCGTCGGCTGCGCCGGCTCCGTGAGGCGGCTCTGGAGCTGGCGCACGACACCCCCGCGGTCCAGGTGCCGGTCGACCGGGCCCACGACGAGGTGGGGGACCTGGCACGAACGCTCGCCGCGATGCAGCAACGCCTGCAGAGCCAGGAGCAGGCGCGGCGGTCGTTCGTCGCCACGGCATCGCACGAGCTACGTACCCCGCTGACTTCCCTTGACGGCATGCTCGAGCTGCTCGACGAGGACCTGCAGCTCGCCGATCCCGACCTGGAGGACGCGCGGTCGTTGCTGGAGCGGGCCCGGGCCCAGTCGCGGCGCCTCGGGCGACTCGCTGCGGATCTCCTCGATCTCAGCCGGATCGACGCCCAGGTGGAGCTGCGCTCGGAGCCGGTTGAGCTTGGCGAGCTCAGCCGAGCCGTGCTGGCGGAGTTCGAGCTGGGCACTGAGGAGCGTGGGATCCGCTCGTCGCTCGAGGACCGCGGCGGCTCGGTGTGGGCGCTGGGCGACCCTGGAAGCATCGCGCGGATCCTGCGCATCCTGCTCGACAACGCGGTGCGTCTCAGCCCCGCCGGCTCGGCGATCCAGGTCACCCTGCGGCGCTCGCCCGACGTCGCGATCAGCGTGTGCGATGAGGGCCCCGGGGTTGCCGAGGAGGAGCGCGACGCGATCTTCAGCCGCTTTCGCCGCGGGCGCGACACTGCCGGGCAGGCGGGCTTCGGCCTGGGGCTGGCGATCGGACGCGAGCTCGCCGAGCGCATGGGCGGGGCGTTGATCCTGGAGGACGGCGACGGCTGCGGCGCCACCTTCACGCTCAAGCTGCCCCGGGCTCCGGCGGCCGACCATGA
>DATAUL010000074.1:0-9144 GCA_036268255.1 Solirubrobacteraceae bacterium
TTGCTTGCGGCCGGCGGCATCGACGCCGGTCGCCTGGAGATGGCCAAGTGGGTCACGGCAGATCCAGACGTCCTCCCAGGCCGGCGGAATCGCCAGCTGTTTGACGCGCAGGATGTCGTCGGGGTCCTTATAGGGCTTGCCCTCGTCGTCGACGTAGCCGAATCCCTTTCCCCGGCGGACCCGGTGAAGTCCCCTGCCCGAGCAATCCGAGCGCCGCAGCCGCGCGCGGCGAACCTTCGCTGCCTCGCCTCCAACCACCCTGGGCTAATCCGAGGGATCGCGGAAGCGGTCGGTCATCCGCCGGTCCGTTTCGTCGCCCTCGGGGCCGTCGTCCTCCGCGGAGCTCTCATCCGAGTCGTCGTCGTCGGCGTCGTCGTCGGCATGGTGCGCGTTGGCCTCCTGCACGGCGCCGTCGAGAGCGAAGCGGACGTTGTCCTCAGAGCCCTCCGCCACGCCCTCGACGGTCAGCTTCCGCTTCTTGAATTCGACCGACCCCCACGTGCCGCTGCTGGACAGCAACGCCAGCGTGCGGGCGAACGTCTGCGCCCACTCGTCGTCGAAGTCGCCGGTGAGCTTGACGGACAGCGTGCCGTCGCTCACCTGCGCGCCGCTCCAGTCAAGCTGAGCCTCCTCGGCCATGATGCACCACTACCCGGACCTGCGGCCGAGCAACCCAGGGGTACTACGTACACTGCGCGGATGCTCGACAGCAGGCGCTTGGCGGCGGCCGCTCTGCTGCTACTTCCGGCGGGCCTGATGGCCTACTTCGCGTTCAACTCAGGGGGGTTCTACCCCCAGGTGCCGGCGTATGCGGCGATCATCCTGTGCGTCGCCCTTCTGATCAGGTCGCTGGCCGGGAGCCCGTTCGAGGGTGCCGGTTGGGTCCTGGGCGCGGGCACGGTCCTATTCGGTTCGTACGTATTGCTGGTCCTCGTCTCGCAGGCGTGGTCGCATGCTCCCGGACGGGCGGCAGTCGAGTTCGACCGCGCGCTCGTCTACCTGGCGGCGCTGGTGTTGTTCGGATCGATCGGACGGACGCGGCTGCGAATGGTCTGGCTGCTGCGAGGGCTGCTCGCCGCGATCTTCGTCATCTGCACGAGCGGCTTGATCACCCGCGTGCTGCCGCATCTCTGGCCGACCACGCCGGCGCTCGCCAACGATCGGCTCAGCTTTCCGGTGAGCTACTGGAATGCCGAGGGCCTGGTGGCCGCCTTCGGCCTGATCCTCTGTGTCCATTTCTCCAGCGACCGGCGGGAGCACCCGGTCAGCCGCGTGCTCTGCGCGGCGGCGGCGCCGATCCTCGCCGCCACGCTGTTCTTCACGTTCTCACGTGGCGCCATCGGTGTGACCGCGATCGGAGTGGTGGCCTACCTGCTCGTCGGTCGACCGCGGCTGTGGCTGAGCGCTCTGATCGCTATCGGTCCGCCCACAGCGGTCGCGCTGAAGCTCTGTTACGACGCCAACCTGCTGGCGACGCTCGATCCAACGACGGCCGGCGGGGTCAGCCAGGGCCACAGGGTCGCCGTGGCGGTCGCCGTGTGCGCCGTCGCCGCGGCGCTCTTACGCGCCCTGCTGTCGCTCACCGTGGATCGCGTGCTGACCCGAGTCCGGTTGCCCGACGCCCATCGCCGCCGGGTGATGGCATCCATTTGGGGGGTGTTGGCCGTGGCCGTGATCGTCGCGCTCGTTGGCCTGAGGGGCACGATCGTCCACGAGTACCACGGCTTCACCAGTCCGGCGCGACCGGGCGGCGGAAGCGCCGACCTTCGAGCGCGGCTGACGGATCCCGGAAACGATGGGCGTTTTCCCGTGTGGCGGGTCGCTTGGCATCGCTTCCAGGCTCACCCCGTGCTGGGGCAAGGAGCCGGCACATTCGAGAACTCGTGGGATCGCTACCGGCTGGACGGCTCCTACTTCGTCGTCAACGCGCACTCGCTGTACCTGGAGAACCTGGACGAGCTCGGCATCGTCGGACTCGTCCTGCTGGTCGCGCTGTTCCTTCTGGTCTTCGCCGTCACCCTGGCTCGCGCCCGTGGGCCCGACCGCCCCGTCTACGCGGCGGCGTTCGCCGTCATGCTCGCGTGGGCGATTCACGCCGGCGTCGACTGGGACTGGCAGATGCCGGTCGTGACGATCGTCTTCTTCAGCTTGGGCGGGTTCGCGCTGGCGAGGTCGGCGCCAACGACCGCTGCAGCGCGCGCCACCGAGGACCGCCGCGCGCCGTCCTCATTTGCGCGCAGCATGATCGGGATCGGCTGCGTGTTGCTGGCGGCTGCCCCAACCTACATGTGGCTCTCGCAGCGCGACCTCAGCGACGCCAGCAGTTCGTTCAACGCTGGAGACTGCCGCTCCGCCACCGACGCTGCGAGCTCATCGATCTCGATCCTCGGCAACCAGGCTCAGCCCTACGAGATCCTCAGCTACTGCGATGTCAGAGCCGACAAGCCGCAGCTTGCGATCACGATGATGGACAAAGCCGTCTCCCTGGATCCCAACGACTGGAATTATCGCTACGGATTGGCCATCATGGAGGCCGCAGCCGGGCAAGATCCGCGTGGAGCCGCGCGGCGGGCGCTGTCCCTGAACCCGCGGGAGTCGCTGGTCCAGGAAGAATTCAAGACGCTCAATCAGGCAAAACCTTCGCAATGGTCCCAAGACGGCTACACGCTCGCTCAATCGACGACTACCCTGCGTCGATGAGGGCCCATCCCTCGGTTTCCTATGCGCGACGCTGACTTCGAGCGCCTCTACGCCGAGCACGCTCAGCCTTTGCTCGCGTTCCTCGTGTACCGCACGGGGGATCGTGCCCTGTCCGAAGACCTGCTTGCTGACACGTTCGAACGGGTGCTCACCGCGAAGCGCGGGTTCGATCGCCGCAAGGCGTCAGAGAAGACGTGGCTGTACTCGATCGCCCTCAACCTGGTTCGTGACCGTGTCCGGCGAACCGACGCCGGTCATCGCGCCATGAACAAGGTGTACGCGGGCGGAATCGGGCACGATCGCGGCGACCCGTTTGACTCGCTCGATGAACGCTACGCGTTGCAACAGGCCTTGCAAACGCTCAGCCAAGAGGAGCGCGACACGGTCTCGCTGCGCTACGGCGCCGATCTCAGCGTGCCCGAGATCGCCAAGCTCACCCGCGAGAAGCTGACGACCGTCGAGGGACGGCTGTATCGCGCGCTGCGCAAGCTCAAGCGCGTGTTGGAGTAGGCAGCTCGGCGTTCACGGGATGTCGATGCAGCATCCGCTGATACCCCCGGACGCAGGTTGGCGCGGCCCGGGCGCCAGGATGATCTGATTCGTCCCGTCGTAGGCGCCATTCCCGAAGATCGTCACCGTGTACTGCAGGTGATCCCCGTTCGCATACGTCAGCTGGCAGCGCCAGGGGTTCTTCAGGTCACCCACCCCCCGTGGAACACACTTTGTGCGAATCGCGGCCTGGTGACTCTTCGGATCAGGCGCCGACCGCACAGCCTGAGCGACATCTGAGGCGGTCAGTCGCTGGCTGTAGCGCTGCTGAGTGAGAATCGTGGCGCCGGTACCGTGCTGTGCACGGATGATCACGAAGCTGACGACAGCGACGGCGACGAGCGGTATCAGCACCATGGCGCGGGAGAGCCTGGTGACGACGGGCAGACGGGTGTCCGTCGGTTCGCTGTCTGACGGTTCGGCGGACGCCGGCGCATTGCCCGCCTGAGCTTCCGGCATCGGAGGCAGTTCCCGCCCGGCGACGATCGCGGCGGGTGCGTCGCTGACCAGCCACCGCGCGCGTGGCTTTCCCACAAGCGCGGCCGCAGCCGACTCGGGCCCGGCCAGCTCCGACGGGTCGTGGCCGGCCGCGGCGTCGAAGGCGAGGGCGTGCGCGTGCCCGCTTCGGCACAGCCGTTCGGCCAGCAGCCGGGAGCCACTCCCTGCGGGTGCGAGCAGCGACTCGGCATCGAGTGCCAGGAGGACCCCCTGGTCGGTGAGGTACTCCAACCGCCAAGGTTCGGATTGAAACTGCGCGGATCGCTCCGGGTGCGTCAGGACGATCCGGTACCCGCGAGCACGCAGCTGCGACAGCCGCTCATCGAGCCCGGTCGCATCCTCGGGAGCCTCGATCAGCAGGTCGGTGCCGCGCTGGTCGAGGCTGGCCTGCTTGAGCTCGGCATCGCCCACCGCGAGCGCCATCTCGAGCGAGAGCTCGCCGCCATGGGCGTGGATGTCGACGTAACCTGCCACTCGCGCCCCCACCGTACACTGAGCGCACATGCCAGGAATCGTGATCGTGGGCGCCCAGTGGGGCGACGAGGGGAAGGGAAAGGTGACCGACATGCTCGCCGAGCGGGCCGACGCGGTCGTTCGCTTCCAGGGCGGTAACAATGCCGGCCACACGATCGTCCGCGGCGGGCAGACCTACAAGCTGCACCTGATGCCGTCGGGGATTCTTCATCCCGGCAAGCTGTGCGTGATCGGCAACGGCGTCGTCATCGACCCCAAGGTGCTGACCGATGAGCTCGACGAGCTGCGCCGCCGTGGGATCGAGACCAGCTCGCTGCGGATCTCTGCCAACGCTCACCTGATCATGCCGTACCACATGATGCTCGATCACGCCGGCGAGGCGAAGCTGGGCAAGCTCGAGATCGGGACCACGCGCCGCGGCATCGGCCCCTGCTATGCCGACAAGGCCGCGCGACTCGGCATCCGCGTGCAGGACCTGCTGGACGAGAAGATCCTCAAGAAGAAGATCGTCGCCGCCCTGGATCCCAAACGACTCTCCCTGCGGCCCTTCGCCAAGGATCCGAAACTGGACCTGCAGTCGATGACCGATGAGTACCTGACCTATGGGCATGTTCTCGAGCCGTACATCGCCGACACCTCGCGTCTCGTCCTGCAGCAGCTCGACGAGGACAAGATGGTCGTGTTCGAGGGCGCCCAGGGTGCGTTGCTCGACATCGATCACGGCACCTATCCGTTCGTGACCTCGTCCAATCCGGTCGCCGGCGCCGCCTGCATCGGCGCCGGGGTCGGCCCAAAGGACATCGACGAGGTCTGGGGCGTGGCCAAGGCCTACGTCACTCGGGTCGGCGCCGGACCATTCCCCACCGAGGTCGAAGGCCCGCTGGCCGACGAGATACGCGAACGCGGAGGCGAGTACGGCACGACCACCGGACGGCCACGACGGGTGGGCTGGATGGACCTGGTCGCACTGCGATATGCCGCGCGTCTCAATTCGCTCACTGCCCTGGCGATCACCAAGCTCGACGTGCTCGCTGGATTCGACACGATCCGGGCCTGCACTCGGTATCGCGGCGCCGAGGGAGCGGAGTTCGACTATTTCCCGTATCACCAGACGGTTCTGCACCACGCCGCCGGCGAGTACGTGGAGTTGCCGGGGTTCCGCGAGGACCTCAGCGAGTGCCGTGCCGAATCCGATCTGCCCGACGCCGCCCGCGAGTACCTGGAGTTCGTGGCCGAGTTCGTCGGGGTGCCGATCGTCCTGATCGGCGTCGGGCCGGGACGCGAGCAGGTCATCTGGACCGCGGCAGCCGCCGGTGCCTCGGTCGTCGTGCCCGCCTGACTCAGCGCCAGCGCTCGAGGAGATCCTCGTCGCCGACCTGGCGCACCTCGCGCGCCGGCACGCCCATGACCACCGCGCGCGGCGCCACGTCGCGGGTCACGACCGAGCCCGCGGCCACAAAGGCCTCTTCGCCGATCTCGACGCCCGGCGTCAGCGTGACACCCCCGCCGATGCGGCAGGCTCGGCGGAGTACCGGCCCATGCAGCGGCAGGCCCGCGCGATGGCGGTCCATCGTGTCGTCGTTGGTCGTCGTGACGCCGGGCCCGATGAACACGTCGTCCTCCACCACGGCGGCGGCCGTCAGGTAGACGAGCGTCTGGATCGAGACCCGCGCGCCGACCCGCGTATCGAAGTCGATCGTCGAGCCGCGGCCGAGCACTGTCCGCTCGCCGACGACCGTTCGCTCGCGCACCTGCGCCTGATCGCCGATGATCACCGCGGCGCCGAGACGAGCGCCGGCATAGACGACGGCGCCACAGCAGATCGTCACCCCGTCGCCGACCTGCGACGGCCCGAGGGATCCCTCCGCACTGGAGCCGGGCCTCAGCCGGGGCCGCTTGCCGAGCACCGCGCCGTCCTCCACCAGACATCGCTCGCCGAGCGCGACCCCGGCATGCAGCACGGCGCCTGTTCCGAGCACGCTCCCCGCGCCGACGGTCACGCCGTCGTGAATCACGACGCCGGAAGCGAGCTTGACGTCAGGCGCCAGCGAGGCCCCCGGCGAGACGAGCGCGCCGTGGTCGGTCATGGCTGCAGCCGGTTCAGGGCGTCGACGACGCGTTGGCCGGCGTGGCCGTCGCCGTACAGCTGCGGTCGGGTTGGCGGCGGCTTGCGCGCCAGCGCGGCCAGCGTCGCGTCCACGTCGAGATCCACGAGCACGTTCCAGCCATTCTCAACCGTCTCCGTCCATTCGGTGTTGGCACGCATCGTGACGCAGGGAACGCCGGCGAGGTACGCCTCCTTCTGCAGGCCACCGGAGTCGGTCAGCACCCTGCGGGCATGGCACAGCAGCGCTGTCAGCTCGAAGTAGCCCAGCGGCTCGGTCACCGTTATGCCGGGCGCAGCACGCAGCTCCCGGTCCAGACCGGCCGTTTCGAGGCGTGCTCGGGTCCGGGGATGCAGCGGCAGCACGACCGGCTCGGGGATCGCGGTGAGCAGATCGAACAGGCTCCGCAACCGTCGTGGATCGTCGACGTTGCCGGCGCGATGCGCCGTTGCCAGCACATAGGCGCCGGGCTCCACGTCCCGAGCCGTCACCAGGTCGACTCGCTCGCGCGCCCTCGGCTGCGTCGCCAGCGCCACGTCGACCATCACGTCGCCAACGAGCTCGGTGATTCCGGCGACCGATTCGTGGCGCAGGTTGGTCATCGCCACTTCGGAGGGACACAGCAGCAGCGCGCTGGCATGGTCGACAAGGAGGCGGTTGAGCTCCTCGGGCATCGAGCGATCGAACGAGCGCATACCCGCTTCGACGTGGGCCACCGGCACGCTCGCCTGAGCGCCGGCGAGCGCTCCCGCGAGCGTGGAGTTCGTGTCGCCATACACGAGCACCACGTCAGGGGCAACGTCTCGCAGGACGGGCTCGAGGGCCTGCAGCATTCGCGCTGTCTGCGAGGTGGCCGAGCCGAGCGCGATCCCCAGCTCGCGATCGGGATCGGGGAGCCCCAGCTCCGAGAAGAAGATCGCCGACAGCCGATCGTCGAAGTGCTGACCGGTGTGCACGAGCAGCTCGGAGTGCTCGCGGCGCAGGAGCCGGGAAACCGCCGCGGCCTTGATGAACTGCGGGCGGTTGCCGATCACGGTGAGGACCTTCAGAAGGCCAGCTCCGCCCGAATCCGGGCGAGAGCGCTCGCCGCCGTGCGCCGGGTCACCGGCCCCGGACCCTTAAAGCGGTGCGCATCGATCTCCACCACCGGCTGCACCTCGCGCGTCGTCGACGCCAGGAAAACCTCATCGGCGTTCGCCAGGTCATCCATCGTGCACGCCTGCTCGGTGGCTCCCGCGACGTCGATCACGAGCGCGCGGGTGATCGAGGCCAAGATGTGATCGTCGAGGGGCGGCGTGAGGATCTGCTCGCCGGCGACCCAGAAGATCGAGCTCGTGGGTGCCTCGAGCACCCGGCCGTGGGGCGTGACGAGCAGCGCCTCGTCGAAGCCCTGCTCGTGCGCCAGCCGGCTGGCCAGCATGTTGGCGGCGTAGGAGAGGGACTTGATTCCGTCCAGGATCCGCGTCGGCGCGTAGGTGACGGTCATCAATCGGGCGGTGTCCGGGCTCTGCGGCAGCCGCTCGGTCAGTAGGATGCGCCGGCCACCGCGGGTGATCATGACCCGCAGGCACTCGTGATCCGGTCCGGAGCCGGCCTGGGCGAGCAGGCGATTCGCCTCCGCGCGAACCAGCTCGGCATCGATCGGCAGGTGCAGGTTGCGCCCGGAGCGCCCGAGGCGCGCCAGATGCTCGTCCATCGCGTAGGGAGCACCGTCATAGACGCGGATCACCTCGAACGCGCCGTCCCCGCGGACCAGCCCCTCATCGGTGACCGGAATCATCGCCTCGGCGGCGGGCATGATCTCGCCGTCGAGCGAGGCGAGCGATTCGGGGCCGGTCGGGCTCACGGCCGTACGCCCGGCGCCCACACCTCGGACAGCCGCACGACGGTCGCCGCGGCGGCCGCCATGTCCTGGATCGATGCCCACTCGCGCACGGAGTGATATTCGTGGCCGCCCGTGAAGATGTTCGGCGTCGGCAGCCCCATCTCGCTCAGCCGTGAGCCATCGGTGCCGCCGCGGATCGGCTGGCGCAGTGGGTCGAGTCCCTCCGCTCGGATCGCGGCCTCCGCGGCCGCCACCACGGTGGGCACGCGATCAAGGTACTCGCGCATGTTTCGGTATTGCCGCCGGATGTCCAGGCTCAGCTGCGCCCCCGGCGCACCTGCCACGATCCGCTCGGCCGTCTCCTGTAGGAGCTCCCGGTGCTGGAGCATCAGCTCCTCGTCGAAGTCACGCACGATCGTGCGGATCTCAGCGGTCGCCGCCGATCCGATCAGCGAATAGGGGTGGATGAACCCCTCGCGCCCGGAGCTGGTGTCGGGCGTCAGCCGGTCGGAGGGAAGCTCGGCCACGATCTGGGCGGCCAGGCGCAATGCGCTGACCAGTTTGCCGGTCGCGTACCCCGGGTGCACGTCGACGCCGTGAATCGTGGCGATGACCTCGTCGGCGAGAACGTCTCGTCGTCCAGCCCACCCAATCCAGATCCGTCGAGCGTGTAGGCGCACTGCGCGCCGAAGCGTTCGATGTCGAACAGGGTCGCTCCCTCACCGATCTCCTCGTCCGGCGTGAACGCCACCCGCAGCGTCGGCCGAGGGAGCTCTGGATGGGCGGCCAGGTGGGCGACCGCCACGACGATCTCCGCGACGCCCGCCTTGTCATCAGCGCCCAGGAGGGTGTCGCCGCTGGACGTCACGATGTCATGCCCCCGCTTGGCGGCCAGGGCGGGCATCGAGGCTGGATCAAGGCGCGTGCCGAGGCGGGGCAGGGTCAGCGTGTCGCCGGAGTAGTCGGCGTGCACGATTGGTTGCACACCCTGTC
>DATAUL010000075.1:0-7736 GCA_036268255.1 Solirubrobacteraceae bacterium
GACGGGCGCTGGTCGGCCCACTTCGCCAGGCCGACGAGCTCGAGCAGCTCGTCGACCCGCTCACGGATCTCGGTCTTCGGGCGCTTGCGGATCTGCAGCCCGAAGGCGACGTTGTCGCGCACGCTCATGTGCGTGAACGCCGCGTAGTGCTGGAATACGAATCCGATGCCCCGCTTCTGGGGGATGACGCGGCTGACGTCGACGCCGTCGATGCCGACCGTGCCGGAGTCCGGCGTCTCGAGGCCGGCGATGATCCGCAGCAGCGTTGACTTGCCGGACCCGGAGGGCCCCAGCAGGGCGGTCAGCGAGCCCTCGGGCACCTCCAGGGAGACATCCTGCAGAGCCGTGAAGTCCCCGAAGTGCTTGGAGACGGAATTGATGTCGATTCTCATTTGGTCCCTTGCCTCCGGGGTGACAGGACGGTCATCACGAGCAGTACCACGAGCGAGATCACGGCCAGCTCGGTCGCGGCGGCGTAGGCCGAGGTGGTCGCGCCCGTGCCGAAGTCCTGGTCGTTGCGCGAGTAGACGAGCAGCGGCAGCGTCAGCGTCTGGCCCGCCACCAGCGAGGAGACGACGAGCACGGCGCCGATCTCGCCCAGCGCGCGCGCCGTGGAGAGAATCACGCCGTAGGCCACCCCCCAGCGGATCGAGGGCAGCGTGATCCGCCAGAACGTCTGCCAGGACGAGGCACCGAGCGTGGCGGCCGCCTGCTCCTGCTCGTCGCCGACCTCGCGCAGCACGGGCGTCACCTCGCGTACAACGAACGGCAGCGAGACAAACACCGTGGCCAGCACCATGCCCGGCACCGCGTAGATGATCCGCACGCCGTGGTCGGAGAAGAACGTGCCAAACCAGCCGTGGATTCCGTAGACGAGGGTCAGCGCCAGGCCGATGACGATCGGCGAGACGAGGAACGGCAGGTCGACGAGCGCGTCGAGGAGCGCCGTCGCGCGGCCGCGCCGCCGAGCGAGCAGGAGCGCGGCCCCCACCCCGAAGATCGTGTTGAGCGGTACCGCGATGACCGCCATGAGCAGCGACAGCCACAGGGCGCTGATCGCCGCCGGGGTCGTCATGTAACCCCAGGCGACGCTCCACCCGTGCTCGAAGGTCTTGAGGAACACGACCACCACGGGCAGCAGCAACAGCAGCAGCAGGTAGAGCAGCGCGATCGTGCGCAGCGACCACTTGGTGCGTGTGGTAATTGTCATCCCGCCTCCCCCACGCGTCCTCCCAGTCTCCGGATAGCCACGAGCACGAGCAGCGAGAGCACGATGAGCACGAGCGACAGCGAGGCGGCGGCCCGTGGCGCGTCGGACTCGATGTCCGCGAAGATCACGATCGAGGCGATCTGGACCTTGCCCAGGATGAGCACGAGCGAGCCGATCTCCCCGACCGAGCGCGCGAACGACAGCGCCGCGCCGGAGAGGATCGCCGGACGCAGGGCGGGCAGGATGACCCGCCGGAAGGTGATCCAGTTGGACGCCCCGAGCGAGGCCGCGGCCTCCTCAACCTCGGTGTCGAGCTCGAGCAGCACCGGCTGCACGGAGCGCACCACGAACGGCAGCGTGACGAACAGCAGCGCCACCACGACCACCCCGCGGGTGTAGGCGATGTGGATCCCGAACGGGCTGTCGGGCCCATAGAGCGCCAGCAGGGTCAGCCCGGCGACGATCGTCGGCAGCGCGAACGGCAGGTCGATCAGGGCGTTGACGATCCGCTTGCCGGGAAACTCGTCGCGGACGAGCACCCAGGCGACGATCGTCCCCATCACGCCGCCGATGAACGCCACCAGCAGCGAGGCGACGAGCGTGATGGCCAGCGCCCGCAGGACGGTGGCGTTCGTCACCGACTGCCAGAACGCGGACGGGCTCTGTGCGAGCGCCTTGACGGCGACCGCAGCCAGCGGGATCAGCACGATCACGCTCAGATAGAGCATGGCCACGCCCATCCCGAGATTGCCGCTGCCGATCCGGCCCGCCCGCCCGCGCGATTTCGCGCGCCCGGGGAACCGACTGCGACGTCCCACGGCCGAAGCCGCGGCGGATGCGCTAGCTGGCGGCAGTGGGCACCCCCGCCGCCTGCTCGATCTTGATGATCGATCCCTCCGCGGGATCGAAGAACTGGTCCTTGATCTTGGTCCAGCCGCCGAGCGAGTCGATCGTGAACAGCTGCGGCGGCGTCGGGAACTGCGACTTGAACTTGGTGGCTACCGCCTTGTCCACCGGCCGGTAGCCCTGTCGTGCCCAGATCGTCTGGCCGGCGGGCGACCACTGGTACTTCAGGAACGCGTTGGCCTGCGTGGCGTGCGAGGTCTTGGCGGTCACCGCGATCGGCGTCTCGATCAGCAGCGTCTGCTTGGGGATCACGTAGCTGATGTTGTCGCCGGCCTTCTGGGCGGCGATCGCGTCGGACTCGTAGTCGAGCAGGACGTCGCCCTTGCCGCTGGTGAACGTCTGCAGGGCCGAGCTGGCGGCGGAGGGCTGCACGGAGACGTTCTTGGTCAGCAGCGTGCGCACGTAGGCGAGTGCCTGAGCGGGGGACTTGCCGAGCTTGAGCTGGGCTCCGTAGCCGGCCATGATGTTCCAGCGGGCGCTGCCCGAGGTCGCCGGGTTGGGCGTAATCACGTCGACCCCCGGTTTGATCAGCTGATCCCAGCTCGTGATGTGCTTGGGGTTGCCCTTGCGCACGACGAAGACCACGAGCGAGTCGGATGACATCCCCTTCTGAGGGTTCGCGTCCCAATTCGAGGCCACGATCTTGTCCTTGACCAGCCGGGTCATGTCCGGCGTGGTCGAGAAGGCGACGATGTCGGCCGGCTGGCCGGAGTCGACCGCGCGGCTCTGCGAGCCCGAGGCGGCGAACGACGAGTTGAAGCCGACACCCTTGCCGGCGGGCGTCTGAGCGAAGGCGTCCGTCAGCGCCCCGTAGGCCTTCTTCGGGGTCGAGTCGCCGACCAGCGCCAGCTGGGTCTTTGCCGAGCTCGCGCCCGACGAACCGCTGCCGCCACTGGCGCCGGTAGCTGTCGAAGCGTCGGAGGACCCGCCGCATCCGGCCATCGCCAGAGAGGCGAGCGCCAGGGTTGCCGGGACCGCGAGCCACCGCGCGCGCCCCACATCACGTCGTTTGAACATTGATTCCTTAATACCTAGTTAGTCGATTGGGTTTAGCGATATTACAAGGTAGACGACTAACTAGACAGGTTTGGTTTGGATCGTGTTTTGAACCCTGTTTCGCTAGGGTCCGCGCCGCCGATGTCCGAACCGGACACTCACGCCGACCAAGCCGACGACCCTCGCCCGCCGCGGCTGCGCTCGGTGCTGTACATCCCCGGCGCCAACGAGCGCGCGCTCGTGAAGGCCCGAGATCTGCCCGCCGACGCCCTGATCCTCGACCTCGAGGACGCCGTCGCGGCCGGCGCCAAGGCAGAGGCCCGCGAGCGGGTCTGCGCCATGGTGGCGTCCGGCGCCTACGGAGAGCGGACCGTGGCGATCCGCGTCAACAGCATCGGCACCGAGTGGCACGCCGAAGACCTGCTCGCGGCCGGCGTCGCCGGTCCGGCGGCGATCGTCGTCCCCAAGGTCGGATCTGACGCGGATGTGCTCGGCATCGAGCAGGCGCTGCGGTCGGCCGACGCGCCGCAGAACACGCGCATCTGGGCGATGCTCGAGACACCGGCGGCGGTGCTGCGGGCGGCGGAGATCGCCGGCGCCAGCGAGCGCCTCTCGACCCTGGTGATGGGCACCAACGATCTCGCGTCAGAGCTCTACGCGGAGCTGGCTCCCGGCCGGCCCACCCTGCAGACGAGCCTGGCGATCTGCCTGCTGGCCGCCCGCGCGACCGGCAAGGCGATCGTCGACGGGGTCTACAACGACGTGCGCGACCCGGATGGCTTCGAGGCGGAGTGCCGTCAGGGCCGCCAGCTCGGCTTCGACGGAAAGACCCTGATCCATCCCAGCCAGGTGGAGCCGTGCAACCGCACCTTCACCCCCTCAGCCGAGGAGGTGACTCATGCCCACCGGGTGATCGACGCCTTCCAGGAGGCCGAGAACGCGGGCCGCGGGGTCGCCACCGTCGACGGCAAGCTGATCGAGAACCTTCACGTCGCCAACGCCCGGCGGGTGCTGGCGACGGCCGACGCTTAGGCCCCGCGGTCTTCGGGTCCCGAGAGCCGACGGCGCGCCGCCGCGGTGAGCGGCCGGTAGCGCCGGCCGCTCCGATCGCGATACCACGCGCGATCCGGGTTGGCCCGCGGAATGCCGGCGTCGCGCAGGGGCCCGGTCACAGGGCGATACCACGTCGTCACCGGGATCGCGTCAACCACGTGCACGAGGTCCGGACGCGCCGGGGCGGGCAGGCGCTCGAGCGCGTCGCCGACGGAGCGGGCATCAAGCGAGTGGCCGGGGCGTAGCGTCACCGCGGCCACGACCAGCTCGTGCTCACGGCCGGGAAGGCCGAGCCCGTAGGCGACGGCCAGGTCGACGGCGGGCAGTTCGCCGAGGGCATCGCGGACCGGGGCGCTGTAGACGGGGCCCGCGGCGCCGTGGATTACGTCGCGGGCGCTGTCCAGGCGCCAGTAGTCGCCGTCGGTGTCGCGGCGGAACAGATCGCCCGTCGACAGCCACGCATCATCGCGCGCGAACACGCCGCGCAGTGGGATGGTGGCGACCGTGTCAACCGTCCGCGCCCGGGCGAGGAGGATCCCCACCTCGTCGGGCCCGCACTCGCGGACGAAGCCGTCGTCGCCGAGCGCCAGCTGTCCGTGCTCGGCGTCGTAGGCACCGAGGCGGACCTCCGGGCTGCCGGGCAGCCGGCGGCCCATCGCGCCCGGCTTGGCGTCACGCAGGTTGACGAGTACTGCGCCGGTCTCGGTCGAGGCGTAGAACTCGACCACGCGGGCGGGGGCAAAGCGCCGCTGGACCCGCCGCCACAGGTTGGGCGGCATTCCCGAGCCGATGAACAGGCGCACCGGGTGATGGCGCTCGCCTGGCTGCGGGGGTGCCTCGACGAGGTCGCGCAGCAATGTCCACGTATACGAGGTCACGGTCACCCCGTAGCGGCGGACCTCTTCCCAGAAGGTCGCCGGCTCAAAGCGCGACGCCATCGCCAGGCGCGCGCCGCCGGCGATCGCCGAGCCGACGCTCACCATCAGCCCCGACGGGTGATACAGCGGGGTGACGCTGTAGACGGTGTCGGCCGCCGACAGCGCGGCCGAGGAGGCGGTGCCGAGCGCTGAGGTCACCCAGCGCGCGTTGGTAATGCGGCTCATCCGCACGTTGTCGCCGTCGCCGGTGAACAGGATGAACGCCAGGTCGCCCGCCTTGCCCGGGTTCGGGCTATACCACTTGGGCATCCGGACCTTGCGCGGGTCGATCTGCTCCATGTCGGCGACCAGCGGCACACCCAGCTCACGCGGGCTCCCGCCGCCGCCGAGCACGAACGTGTGGACGCTGGGTGGGTGGGACCGATTTTCTGCCTGCTCGGCGCGCTCGGGGTCGGCGATGATCCGCCGCACCATCCCCAGCTCGGCCTCGCGCTCGGTGTTGCCGTCAGGGCGCAGCAGCACCGCCACCGCCCCCAGCCGGCTGAGCGCCGTCACCACCGCTACGGCGCTCGGGCGCGAGCCCATGAGAACCCCGACGTGCTCGCCCTGGCGTACGCCGATGTGGATCAACCCGCGCACGACGTTGTCGATCCGCTCGTTTACGTCGCGTGCGCTGTGGGCGCGGTCCTCGAACAGGAACAGGATCTCGTCCGGGGCCCGGCGCATGCGCTCCTCCACCAGCAGCCCGAGCGAGACCCGCGTGCCCGGCTGCACCTGTTCCAGCCGGGCGAGCCGCGGCAGCACGCCCGCCGCCTCGCGGCCCAGCTCGCGCACCCCGCGCGTCGTCCGGCGCGCGGCGCCGACCACCGAGCGGGCCATGCCCTCGCCGACCGCGGCGGCCAGCTCGATCCCGTAGCCCACGCGGTTGCGGACGTCCGGGAGGAGCTCGACATTGGGATCGTCGGGCACCTCGGTGATGCCCTCCGGCGCGGCGTCGTCGTCGCCGTCGCGCCAGCGGACCCAGCCGGCCGCGGTCGGCCATGTGACCTCGTTCGCCGTCGAGCCGACGACGAGGCCGAAGTGGCCGGCGTGGAGGGCCAGCTCGTAGACGTCGGCGCGCGGGGCGGCGACGCGGATCGCCCGCACCCCCGGGGCAGGCGCGATCTCGTCAACGGTGCCGACCACCGATAGCACCGGGGTCGCGATGTCGGCCAGCGTGAGCAGACGGTCGTCGACGGTGAACCCACCCTCGAGCAGCCGGTTGTGGTCGATGAACTGGCTGAGGAACTCGGCCAGCGCGGGGCCCGGCCAGGCCACCCAGCCGTCGGCCTCCAGGAAGCGTCGCTGCCCCTCGCGCGGTAGCAGCGCCTCACGATCGTGGAGCTGGAGGATGAAGTCGATGCGGTTGCGCACCGACTTGACCGGATCGAGCAGGGCAAAGCCGTTGCGGCTCGCCCACGCGGGGAATCCACCACCGCGGAAGATCCCTTGGGCGATCAGGTTCGCCAGGCCCGAGGCCAGGTTCTCGGGGATCCCGAGCGGCATGCCCTGGCGGGTGTCGACGGGGCTACCGAAGGTCACCAGCGACGCCAGGCCGTCGTTGCGGCGGTAGGCGGCCACCTGGTAGCAGAACATCCCGCCCTGGGAGTAGCCACCGAGGTGCACATCGCGGCCGGTCAGCTCACGCACCTTGTCGACGGCGTCCGAGACGGCGACCACGTGATCGGCGAGCGTGCGCTCGAGACCGCCCTCGACGTGCTCGGGGGAGCCGAAGTCGACCACCCATGGATCGGCGCCGTGCTCGTGTAGCGTCGTGACCGCACTGGTGGCCGGCGAGACGTCGTAGATCTCGGCGGCCAGCATCATCGGCGGCACGAGCAGGACGGCCGGACCGGCGTTGCTCGGGCGGTCGCCGTTCTCATCGGCCGGCGGGTAGTAGTGGCGCAGGCGGTAGACGCGGTGCTCGGCCGCCACCTCGTAGGGCGACGGCTCCTCCTCGGTATCGAGCCCGCCGAAGCGAGCCACCTCGAGCGCGTTCTGGGCCGCCGCGCCGATCCGGCCGACGGGAGCTGTGATCCGCTTGGGCAGCAGTGGCACGCCGCCTATCTTCGCTCACAGGACCTCGTCAGCGCACCCCGGTATAGGTATTGTCGAGGGGAATGACCGTATTGAACCTGGAGACGGTGGATTGCGAGCGCGTCGACGGAGTGGCGTGGGTGACGCTCAACCGGCCCGAAGCACTGAACGCCTGGATCCGCCAGCTCGGCGTCGACCTGCACGCCGCGATCGATACGGCCGCCGATGACCCGGAGGTCCGAGCGATCGTCGTCACCGGGGCGGGCCGGGCATTCTCCTCGGGCGCCGACCTCAAGGCCGGCGGCGAGCTGCAGAAGGAGGGCGGCGGCTTCGACGTGCTGACGCCCCTGCGTGAGGTCTACAACCCGGCGATCCTCCGTGTGCGCACGGTCCCCAAGCCGGTGATCGCGGCTGTCAACGGACCCGCCGTCGGCATCGGCTGCTCGCTGGCGCTGGCCGCCGATCTCGTGATCGCCGCGCGCTCGTCCTACTTCCTGCTGGCCTTCGTCAACATCGGCCTGGGCCTCGACGGCGGCGCCTCGCAGAGCCTGACGGCGCGCATCGGCCATGCCCGGGCGATGGAGATGGCGATGCTCGGCGAGCGGATCGGCGCCGAG
>DATAUL010000076.1:0-6687 GCA_036268255.1 Solirubrobacteraceae bacterium
GAGATCGTCCGCTTCCTCGCTCAGCGAGCGCCGTTCAACGCGCTCGCCGTCGAGGAGCTGGCCGAGGTCGCCGCTCAGGCCGCGATCGAATTTCATCTGCATGGGGCTGTGATCCTGTCCGAGGACGGCGGCCCGGTCACGTTCCTGAGGGTCATCCATTCCGGAGGCGTCGACATCACCCACGAAGGGCGGCTGCTCGACCTGCTCGGTCCCGGCGACACGTTCGGCGATGTCGCGATGCTCTCTGGGCTGCCGCCGGGCTTCGAGGCCCGCGCCGCCGAGGACACCCTCTGCTACCGGATCCCGGTCGCCGTCGCCCGCCCGCTGCTCGACCGCGCGCGCCGGCGTGAGCTGCGTCAAGGGGCCGCCCCGGAGGGCCTGCAGCCGGTCGCCAGGCTGATCCGGTCGGCGACGGTGACCGCCAAGCCGTCGGAGAGCATCGGCACGGTGGCCGAGCGGATGACGCGCGCGGGAGCCACCGCCGCCGTCGTCATGCTCGACGGCGGCGCGGTGGGCATCCTCACCGACCGCGACCTGCGCAGCCGGGTGCTGGCCGTGGGGCGCAACGGCGGGGTGCGGGTGGACTCGGCGATGACGGCGCCCGCCTACGTCGTCGCGCCCGACCGGCTGGGCGCCGACGTGCTCTACGAGATGCTCGAGCGCGGGATCCGCCACGTTCCGGTGATCTCCGAGCGCGGTCAGCTCGTGGGGGTGCTCGAGGATGCCGATCTGTTCGCCACCCAGCCGCGCTCGTGGTTCGGGGCCCGGCGGGCGATCGCGCGGGCGCGCAACCTCGAAGCCCTGGCCGAGGCGGCGGGACGGCTACCGGCGCTGATGCTCGAGCTGCACGCCTCGAGCGTCCCGGCGCTCGAGCTCGCACGGGTCCTGTCGGCCCTCGCCGATGCGTTGACCGTGCGCGCACTTCAGCTTGCCGGCGCCGACCCGGCGCAGGGGCCCGTGTACGTCGCCGTGGGCAGCCAGGCGCGGCGGGAGCTGACCCCGGGCTCGACGTGGCGCGGCGCGCTCGTCGGCGATGCCGTTGACGGTGGGCTGCACGCCGCGATCACGGATGCTCTGTCGCGCTGTGGCGTTCAGGGTCCGATCGTCATCCGCTCGGCGGACGACTGGCTTGCCGAGGTGCCCGGCAGCGAGCTGGCGATGTCGGTGCTCGCCGACCGGCGGGTGCTCTGGGGTACGCCGGCGGAGCCCCTGCCGACGGCGGCCGACGCCCGCGGTCGCGTCGTCGAGATCCTGTCGCAGGAGGCGTTCGCGCACGTGCCGCCGACCGGTTTCGACGCCGACAGCGTGTTGTCGCCGGCGGGGCGCCAACCGCTGCTGAACATCCGTTCGGCGGCGATCGTCCCGATCGCCGCGATCGGCGCCTGGGCGGCGGCGGCGGCGGACGTCGTCGGGGGATCGACCCCGGAGCGGCTGGCCGGCGCGGCGGCCGAAGGCGTGCTCAGCACCGATCAGGCGGCGACGCTCTCCGAGGCGTTCGAGCTGGCGCTCGAGCTGCGCATCGTGCACCACCTCGAGCGCCTGGCGGCCGGTGAGCAGGTCGACGATCTGCTCGACCCGGCGGCGATGACGCCGCTGACGCGCAGCTACTTGCGCGACGTGTTTCGCGCGGTCAGCGCGGTCGCCGGTGAGCTGCGGCCGTGAGACTGCGCTCGCGCCCGCTCCCGGGGCTCCCCGCCGCAGACACCCCGTGGCGCTCGGCCGGCTGGTGCGTCGTCGACCTGGAGCTCACGGGCCTGGAGCGCTCGGACGAGATCATCGCCATCGGCGCGATCCCCGTGCTCGAGGGCGCGGTGGCCCTGGGCGAGGCGATGTACACCCTGGCCAGCCCTGACCGTGCGCCCGCCCACGGCGCGGTGCTCGTCCACAAGCTGCGCTCCGCCGACCTGGCCGACGCGCCACCGCTGTCCGAAGCCGTCGATCAACTGCTGAGGATGCTGGCCGGTCGCGTTCCGGTGTTTCACACCGCCGTCGTGGAGCGCACCTTCCTGGGACGCGAGCTGCGCCGCCGGGGGCTGCGCCTGCCCGCCGAGGCCGACACGGAGGCGCTGGGGCGGCTATGGCTGCGCGAGCGTGACGGCATGGCTCCGGCCGGATTGTCGCTGGCGCGGCTCTGCTCGCTGCTGGGGATCCCCGGGGAGACGCCCCACCACGCCCTGGGCGACGCGCTGACGACCGCCAAGGCGTTCATCGCGCTGGCCGGCCACCTCGACGCTCAGACGCCGCAGACGGTCGGCTCGCTGCGAAACGCGGGCGACGTGCTGCGCGGCGCCCGGCCGGTCTGAGCGAGCGGGACGTCGCGATGTTCGGCGCCAGACGCCCAAGCGCGCGCGCTCAACTCAGAACAGCTGCAGATAGCGCTTGAGCTCCCAGTCGGTGATCTGCTCGTGGGCGGCCGTCACCTCGCGCTGCTTGCACTCAATGAAGTAGTCCAGGTAGTCGCCGCCGCGGGTCTTGCCGAAGCCGGCCCGCAGAGCCTCGTTGCCGGCCAGCTCGCGGGTGGCGTCCAGCAGGTTGGTCGGCAGGAGCTCGATCCCGGCGGCCGCGCGGTCCTCGGCGCTCATCTCGTAGAGGTTGGCCGAGTTGGGATCGCCGGGATCCAGCCCGCGCTCGATCCCGTCCAGGCCGGCGGTCAGCATCGCCGTCGCCGCCAGATACGGATTGCAGGAGCCGTCGACGGTACGGTCCTCGATCCGGCCCGGCGCCGGCACGCGCAGCATCTGCGTGCGGTTGTTGTAGCCGTAGCTGACGTAGGCGGGAGCCCACGTGGCACCGCTCGACGGCGCCCCCACGATCAGCCGCTTGTAGGAGTTGACGGTCGGCGCGGTCACCGCGATGTAGGCCTTGGCGTTGGCCTTGAGCCCGCCGATGAAGTTGTAGCCGAGCTCGGAGAGACCCAGCCCGCGCGGGTCGTCGGACGGGTCGCGCTCGAACACGTTCTCCCCGTCCTTCCACAGCGAGATGTGGAAGTGACAGCCGTTGCCCGTGAGGTGCGCGAACGGCTTGGGCATGAAGGTGGCGATCAGCCCCCGCTGCTGGGCGAGTGACTCGACCATGTACCGGAAGAAGATCGCCCGGTCGCAGGTCGTCAGGGCGTCCGCATAGGCGAAGTTCTGCTCGAACTGGCCGTTGGCGTCCTCGTGGTCGTTGGCGTAGTTGTCCCAGCCCAGGCCGGTGACCGAGCGCGACACCTCGGACATGAAGTCGAGGTTGCGCGTCAGGGCGCGCATGTCGTAACACGGCTGATCGAGTGTGTCGAGTGGATCGGCGAGCTCCAGCGAGCCGTCGTCGGCGCGGCGTAGCAGGAAGTACTCGAGCTCGGCCCCGATCTTCATCTCGTAGCCCATGTCCGCCGACCGGGCGAGCGCGCGGCGCAGGATCGTGCGCGGGCAGTACGGCCACGCCTGCCCCTCGACGGTGACGTCGCAGGCGAACCGCGCGACGCTCGGACGCCACGGCAGGATCGTCAGCGTCGACGGGTCGGGCATCGCGAGCATGTCGGGGTCGTCGGGACCCTGGCCGATGTCGCCGGCGGCGAACCCGGCGAACCCGGCGCCCTCGGTGAGCAGGTCGTCGAGGTGGTGGGCGGGCACGAGCTTGGCCGAGGGCTTGCCGTGCATGTCCACGAACTGGGCGAACAGAAACTCGATTCCGTTGTCGGAGACAATCTTGCGGACGTCATCGGCGTTGTGGGGGGCGTCATTCATATATGCGAGGTATATCCGCCGCCCGCGGTGCTGCACAATGGTCGCAAGGCCCCCGTTAGGACCTGTGAGCATGTGCATCCCGCACATAGGAGGTTTCAGATCACCGCTGAATCGACCATGCCTGACGCCACCGAGCTGCGTGGCCTGCGCGAGGAGAACCGCACCCTCTACGGGGTGATAAAGCTCGTCTCCTCCTCGGCCGCGCTGGAGCCGATGCTGCAGGGCGTCGTCGACCTCGCCACCGATGCCACCGGCTGCCACGCGTGCTTCATCTATCTGGTCGAGGACGGCCAGCTCACGATCAGGGCCGCTTCCCCGGTGTTCGGCGAGGCCGTCGGCAACGTGCGCTTCTCTGTTCAGGAAGGGCTCACCGGCTGGGTGGCCCGCCATCGTACGCCTGAGTTCATCCGCGACCAGGCGATGGACGACCCGCGGATGAAGTACGTGCCGCTGCTTCAGGAGGAGCGCTTCCAGTCGATGGCGGCCGTTCCCATCCTGTCGCGGGCGGGCGAGACGATCGGCGTGATCGTGCTGCACACCAAGGCGCCGCACGAGTTCGGCGAGGACACGCTCAAGCTGCTCGCCCACATCGCCTCGCTCGTGTCGGGCGCGATCGAGAACGCCCAGCTCTACGACGAGGAGCGCCGCCGGGTCGACCTGCTGACCGGGCTCTCCGAGCTGACCCAGCAGGTGGCCGGCGCCCCGGGGACGGCCGAGCTGGGGCCGGTGCTGGTGCAGGGCATGGCGCGGCTGCTCGGTGCCGACGTCTGTCAGCTGCTGCGCCTCCAGGCCGACGGCGAGACGCTGTCGCTGCTCGCCTCGGTCCCCGAGACGTTGGCGGCGCCGGCGACGCTCTCGGCGGCCGAGCTGACGCTGGCGGCGATCGAGGATCGGGGGATCCGCCCGGCCGCCCGCGCGTTGTGGCCGTCGCTCAAGGTCGGCGACCTGCTCGTCGCCCCGGTGGCCGCCGGGGAGCGCGTCGGGCTGATGTGCGCGGCCTCGACGAGCGACGGCGTGTTCAGCGACGAGGACGCGGAGATCGCGCGGGCGATCGCGCACCTGGCGGCGGTCGCGATCAAGCGCGCTGAGCTGATCGAGGGGCTGACGAAGGCCAACACGATCAAGGATCTGTTCGAGGCGCTGGCGGCCGGGGCAACGACGTTTGCCGCCGTCAAGGCCGCCGAGGTTCGCTGCGACCTGACCGCGCCCTACCTGATGGTGTGCGCCGAGCCCGCCGGCTCGCTCGATCAGTCTTCGGTGCAGTGGCGCTCGGCCGCCGAGACGCTCGGCCACGCTCTCGCCGAGCTGGCGCCGCGGTCGGCGATCGAGGCCGGTCCGGGGCCGGTGCGTGCGCTGTTGTCCTTCGGGACCGGCCGCGGGCGCGCCAGCGAGGTGCTCGTGCGCGAGTGCCGCGAGCTCGGCGACGCCAACGGTGCGGCGATCGGCGTCTCGGAGACCCGCTCGGCAACGGCCGACGCGGCCGATGCCTATCGCGAGGCGCGCGACGCGGCGACGATCGCCCGCGCGCTCGTGCACGACGGCGGCGCGATCGGCTATTCCCAGGTCGGGGCCTACCGCTACCTGGTGCAGATCGCGGCCGACGACGCCCCGCGCGACCGGATGCGGGCCGCCGTGGATCGCCTGATCGCCTATGACCGCCGGCGGCGCACCGCCCTGCTCGACACGCTGGAGCGCTATCTATCAGAGCGGCGTAGCGTGATCGAGTCCGCCCGCGCCCTGTACATCCACCCCAACACCCTGCGCCAGCGGCTGGGTCGCATCGAGGAGCTCACCGGCCTCGAGCTCGCCTCCGACGACCTCCTGTCACTGGAGCTGGCGATCAAGCTGGCGCGGCTGCACGGGCGCCCTGACGCCGGCTGAGCGTCTGCGCCCAGCCCTTGACGGGGCGGCGCTCATCGGAGAAAGTCGTGGGCAGCGGCGGATCACGGGGACAGGAGGAACGTGTATGACCGACGATCCCCAGGGGGCCGTCAAGGCGGTCGCGGACGCGGCGCTCGAGCAGGCCGAGCGCATCGCCGGCGGCGCATCGGACCCCCGGGTGGGGATCGCCTTCGCGCTCGGGTGGCAGATCGCCGAGATCTACCGCCCGGTTCCGCCCCCACCCGCGCCGCCCGGTGACGACGACCACCTCCCTGGCCTGTCGGACCTGTCTGCGGACGAATACGCCCGCGTCGGGCTCTACCAGGTCCAGGCGGGCATCACCAAGCTCTGGTGGACGATCGCCGCCGCCGGTCTCGATGTACCGAACGCCGAGGCGTTCGCCGACTACCTGCAGGGGGTGACCGGCGCCGACCGCGACGCCGCGGTGGAGGCCTTCCATATCGAGGTGCTGGCGACGCTGACCGGCGCCGACTTCCGGCTGGGCAAGGGCTACGGGCTCGGCCGGGCGCTTGCCGACCTGACGCGCAACCCCGCCGACTGGCGCAGCGAGCTGTCCCCGCCCCGGGTGGCGACGCTCGCCGCCTGGCTGCGCGACCTCTCCACGGTGCTGCCGCCGCACGCCGGGCACGTCGTGGCCAGCTCGCTGGAGGAATGGGGGCGGTGGGCCGAGCAGCCCGCCGGCGATGCCGCCCAGGAGAGCGTCGACGTGGCGCAGCTGCAGGCCCAGGGCCGCTTGTGGCGCAGCCTCATCTCCGGCGAGAAGCGCGCCACCCAGATGCTCGAGATCTCCGACTACGTGGCCGCCGGGGAGAAGCTCCTGCAGAGCACCGCGCAGCTGGCCAAGCCCGTGCTCAAGCACCACGCGCCCGAGCTCATCGCTGCCGTCGTGCTGTTCGTGGCCGGGATCGTGGTCATGCTCACGACGGATGATCCCGCCGGCATCGTCAGCGGCGCCGGCGTGATCCTGACTGCCCTGGGCATCGGCTGGAAGGGCCTGGGGACGACGGTCGGAAAGACGATCGCCAAGGTGGAGACGCCCCTCTGGGAGGCCTCGCTCGAC
>DATAUL010000077.1:0-3444 GCA_036268255.1 Solirubrobacteraceae bacterium
TCGCTGGCCGCGGTGCTCACCGCCGAGCAGGGCAAGCCGATCGCCGAGGCACTCGGCGAGGTGACCCACCTGGCTCACGGCGTGCGCTACTACGCGGAGGCGGCGACCAAGGTCCGGGGCTCCTACCAGGACCTGCCCTCCGCCTTCGGGCCCGCCTACGGACAGGTGATCCGCCGCCCGATGGGCGTCTGCGCGGCGATCACGCCGTACAACTTCCCGCTGACCCTGCTCGGGACCAAGGTCGCACCGGCGCTGGCGATGGGCAACACGATCGTCGCCAAGCCGGCCGCCACGACACCGCTGGCCACGCTTAAGGTGGCGCGGCTGTTCGCCGAAGCGGGCGTTCCCGATGGCGTGCTCAACGTCGTCACCGGGCGTGGTTCTGAGATCGGCGACGCGCTCGTCGGCCATCCGGACGTACGGCGGATCGCCTTCACCGGCTCCACCGAGGTGGGGCGCCACGTCGCAGCGGTCGCGGCCCCGCAGCTCAAGCGCCTCTCGCTGGAGCTCGGCGGCTCGGATCCGGTGATCGTGTGCGAGGACGCCGACGTCGGCGCGGCCGTCAAGGCGGTGATCATCGGCCGCTACTGGAACGCCGGCCAGGCCTGCCTGGGCTGCAAGCGGGTGTTCGTCCACGACGACGTGTTCGACGACTTCGTCTCCCAGCTCGTCGAACGCGTCGAGCGTTACGAGCCCGGCGACGGAACCGTCAAGGCCGACAAGCCGCGGCTGCGGATGGGACCGATCCACACCCGCGCCGGCCGCGACGAGCTGCTCGGCCAGTTGCAGGACGGGGTCGACACCGGCGGCGAGCTCTTGTGCGGCGGGGGCGACGGTGGCCACCACACGGGCTGGTTCCTCGAGCCCGCGGTCGTCGCCGAGCCGGGTGCCGGGTCGCGGGTGATGACCGAGGAGGTGTTCGGGCCGGTGCTCCCGGTGCTGCGCTACGCGGACTTCGACGACGCCGTCGCCCGGGCCAACGACACGCCGTACGGTCTGGGCTCGTCGCTGTGGACCCACGACGTGCGCCGGATCCATCGCGCGGCTCTCCAGATCGACTCGGGGATGACGTGGGTCAACCAGATCCACTACGGCTACGACGAGCTCCCCTTCGGTGGGGTCAAGGCCAGCGGGTATGGCAAGGAGCACGGGCTGGAGGCGCTCGACAGTTACGTCGAGGTCAAGAGCGTCGTCGTCGGAGGGCTGGCCTGATGGCCGGTGGGGTCTCCTACTCCGGCGACGGCCGGCTGGGCACGATCACGCTCGACAATCCGCCGGCCAACTCGTACGCGGTCGAGTTCATCGCCGAGCTTGGCCACGCGATCCGGGCAGCCGACGAGGATCCGGATGCGCGGATCATCGTCGTGCGCAGCGCCAGCGAGAAGTTCTTCTCCGCCGGTGCCGACATCAAGCGCTTTCTCGCCAACGACGTCGACGCCAACATGGAGATGATCCGCCTTGCCCACGAGGGTCTGTCGGCGATCGCGCGGTCTCACAAGCTGTTCATGGCCTGCATCGCCGGCCACGCACTCGGGGGTGGGCTGGAGATCGCACTTGCCTGCGACGTCCGCTATGCGGTCGCCGGGCGCTACCGCCTGGGTACCCCCGAGGTGACCCTCGGGCTCCTGCCCGGCAACGGGGGCACCCAGCGCCTGCCGCGGCTGATCGGCGTCGGGCCGGCGCTGGAGCTCCTGACGACCGGTCGCCAGGTCGGTCCCGACGAGGCGCTCAGCCTCGGTCTCGTCTCCCAGGTCTTCGACGACGAGGCCGCGCTCACCGCCCACGTGCAGTCGCTGACCGCGCTGCCGCCACTGGCGATCAGCGAGATCAAGCGCGCCGTCTACCTGGGCGTGCAGCAGCCGCTCGCCGAGGGATTGGAACTGGAGCGGGAGCTGATCGAGGGCCTGTTCGGCTCCGCGGATGCCCGCGAGGGACTGACCGCGTTCAGCGAGAAGCGCGCTCCGCGGTTCGCGGGGGCCTGAGATGAGCATGACGACCGCACCTCCGCTACAGCGCGGGCTGTTCATCGCCGGCGAGAGCCTGCCGCTGTCTGAGACGACGCTTCAGATCACCAACCCGGGCACCGGCGAGGTCGTCGGCCACGCCACCCGGGCGAACGCGACGGCGGTCGACGAGGCGGTGCGGGCGGCCCACGCGGCGTTCGGCGCCTGGGCGGCGCTCAGCTACACCGAGCGCGGCGAGGTCCTGCACGCGTGCGCCGAGGCGTTCGCCGCGCACGTCGACGAGCTCGTGGCGATCCTCGTCGCCGAGCAGGGTAAGACGATCCGCGAGGCGGGCATCGAGCTGCGCAAGGCCGCCGAGACCCTCGAGCACTACGCCGGCATGCGCCGCGAGGTCCGCAGCGTGTCCGTCCAGGGACTCGACCCCGGCGTCGACGGACGCGTGCTGCGCCGCCCGCTGGGCGTCGTGGCCGCGATCGTGCCGTGGAACTTCCCGACGACGCTGCTGTGCAACAAGCTCGGGCCAGGTCTTCTGTGCGGCAACACATTCGTCGCCAAGCCGGCCGACACGACACCGTTCACGACGCTGCGCCTCGCCGAGATCCTCGGGGAGGCGGGGCTCCCACCGGGCGTCGTCAACGTCGTCACCGGCACCGGCCCCGAGGCCGGCGAGGCGCTCGTCACCCATCCACTCGTTCGCAAGGTCGCCTTCACCGGGTCGACGCCGACCGGGGAGCGGGTCGCCGCGCTGGCGGCGCCGGGCAGCAAGCGGGTCACGCTCGAGCTGGGCGGCTCTGATCCGATGATCATCTGCGATGACGCCGATCTCGCCAAGGCGGCCAGCGCGGCGAGCATGGGCCGCTTCTACAACTGCGGTCAGGCATGCCTGGCAATCAAGCGGGTGTTCGTGTTCGAGTCGGTCGCCGACGAGGTGATCGCGGCGATCGTCGCCAAGGCGCGCAAGCTGCGGGTGGGGCTGGGCTCCGAGCAGACCAGCCAGATCGGGCCCGTGCATTCGGCTCGCCAGCTGGAGATCCTTACGCGCCAGGTGGCCGACAGCGTGTCCGTCGGCGGAGAGCTGCTCGTCGGCGGCGGCCGGCCACCGGACCCCGCGCTGGCGGGCGGGCACTTCTACGCGCCGACGGTCGTGCTCGAGCCACCGCGGAACTCGCCCATGGCCCAGGAGGAGGTGTTCGGGCCGGCACTGCCGATCTGGCGCGTGCGCGACTTCGACGAGGCGCTGGCGATGGCCAACGACTCGCCGTTCGGCCTGGGCTCCTCGGTGTGGACGGCCGACCTGGGGCGGGCGGAGCGCGCCGCCGTCGAGCTTGACTGCGGCTATACGTGGATCAACTCGCCGACGAAGGTCTATGACGAGCTGCCGTTCGGCGGGCTCAAGACCAGCGGCGTCGGCAAGGAGCACGGCTCCGAGGCGCTCGACTCCTACACCGACACCAAGTCGGTGGTGGTGAAGCGGCCGTGA
>DATAUL010000078.1:0-8875 GCA_036268255.1 Solirubrobacteraceae bacterium
TTGCGCTGCAGGCCCAGGATCGCTGCGGGCTTGCCGACGTTGTTGGAACGGCCTACCAGCACCAGATCGACGCCGTCATACGCGGTGGCGGGATCGCGTCCCTGCTCGGCGGTGTAGCGGTCGAGCATGTGAAAGGCCGACCCCGGTGTTGACGGGACGAAGCGCGGCGTGCCGAGTGACAGCAGGCCGGCGTTGACGGGATTGAGCGCTTCGACGTCCTTCAGGGGCGGCAGCGCGGCGAATATCCGTGACTCGGGCAGATGCGCCGGCAGTGGCCGTAGGACGAGGATCCCGGTTATCTGCGGATCCGCGTCGAGTTCGGCGATCTTGCCGATCACCTGCCCCAGGGTCGCGTCGGCGGACATGTGCTCCATGTGCGAGACCATGCCCGCCTCGCGCGCGTGGAGGTCGATGCGCCGCTGATAAACGCCGGCGGCGAGATCGTCGCCAACGAGGATCGTCGCGATGCCGGCCGTGGTCGGCAATCTCTGTAGCTCGGCTCGCAGGGTTTCTGCGAGATCCCTGGCGTATGCCCGGCCGTCGATCAGCACCGGTGGATTCTCGCACCAGACAGAAAGACATCTCTCTGATGAGCGTCGCTTCCCACGAGCAGCCACTGCGGTCCCGGCAGTCAAGGACCGCGTTTTGCCGATCGACGAGCGGACATTTGTGCGACCAAGGCGTTTCCGCAGAACGTTCGCAAGGGAACGCTGACTGCGACGCCGTCGGAAGCCGGTGGGCCGGTTTGAGAGGGCAGCGTCGGGCTGCGGCATCATGACGACATGCCGGACGAGAGAATGCGAGCCGGCGCGCTCTATGACGTGATCGGCCAAAGCTACAGCGGCCAGCGGCGGACGGACCCGAAGATCGCAGCGCGGATCTGGGATGCTCTCGGAGACGCCGAAACGGTCTTGAACGTGGGTGCCGGCACCGGGTCCTATGAGCCCCCGGGTCGCAACGTCACCGCGGTCGAACCGTCGGCGGTGATGCGCGCTCAGCGCCCGCCGAGCGCGGCACGTTGCATCGACGCCCGCGCCGAGGCGCTGCCGTTTGCCGACGACAGCTTTGACGTAGCGATGGCGGTGCTCTCAGATCATCACTGGACCGACCCGATCAAAGGGCTGCGCGAACTGCTCCGGGTCGGACGGCGGGTCGTCGTCTTTCAGTGGGACAACACCCGAACCGGCGACTTCTGGCTGGTTCGCGATTACCTCCCGGAGTTCGTTACCGTCGCGAGCGCCCGGCCCTCGCTGGTCGAGCGCGCCCGTGCGATCGACGCTCAAATGATGCCGGTCCCGATCCCGTGGGATTGCCACGACGGCTTCTTTCATTGCTATTGGCGTCGGCCGCACGCATATCTACGAGACTCTGTCCGACGCGCGACGTCGGTGTGGTCGCAGGTGGGACCGACGGCCGAACAGCGCGCGGTCGCCGCGCTCGGCAACGATTTGGATTCCGGCACTTGGCACGAGCGCAACGCGCAGCTGTTGAGCCTCGATGAGGCCGACCTCGGGGCCCAACTACTCGTCGCAGGGGCCCGACGCCACATCATCCATCCTTAACTCAGGCGCTGCCGCGTCCGACACAGCCGCTACGGCCAATACCTGCTCGAAGGCGCGCGCGATCGCGCGACGTCTGCCGGCTACGGCAGCAACCGCGGATCAGAAATTGTAAGACGTCGGCGTCGACTCAGGGGAGCGCCTGTCCCATCCGTGAAATGGCGAATAGTCGCCCGTATCCCACGCTTCGCGGAGCCCGGGCTTGCTTAGATCCCAGTCGGGGCGCATCTCTCGGGTCACGGTCCGTAGGTCGTGCCAGAGATCGGCGAAGGAGGGACGTCCCCAGAACCAGTAGCCGTTGTAGATGCTGTGGATGACCCGCCCGGGCTTGAGCACGAGGGTGTGGGGGATCATCGGGTCGTGCTCGGGGTCGGTGTACTCCTGGATGTCGAGGTCCTTCTGGACAGTCCGCTCCGGGTCAGAGAGGAAGGGCCACTGGGCGCCGGTCGACGCGCGGAACTCCTGGCTCGAGTGATGGGTGTCGGTCGAGACGGTGGCAATCTTCGTGTAGGCCACTGCGATCTTGGGGTAGTTGGCGGCGAGCTCGAGGTGCTGCTGGTGCTCCTTGGGGCAATAGTTTCCGCGCGCGAGCGTGAGGATCAGCGCGTCCTCGCCTTGGATCTCGCTGAGCTTCCGAGGAACGTTCTCGTGATCGGGCAACTCGTAGTCGGGGAAGGTGCCGCCGGGGACGATGTCGCTGCGCATGATCTGCTCCTGTCCATGGTTGGGGTGACGAGAACGATGGCCGCCGTCCCGCCCACTCGCGCCCGGTGGTCCACGGGTCCGGACCCCCGGACGGGTGTGGACCAGGCGTAACCCCGGGCGCCGTCGGCGCCTTTCAGGTCCACAATGAGCCTAGTCAACCGGCGCCGCGGGCGCCACAAAGGAGGGCCACCCCAATGAGCGCCCACACGCCGGTGTGCGAGTTGCTTGGAATTGAACACCCGATCGTCCTGGCGCCGCTGTCGGCGGATCCCCGCCTCCCCGCCGCGGTCTCAAATGCCGGCGGCCTCGGCAGCCTGGGTCTGTCGTGGTCTGATGACGCCGGCGACGTGGTTCGTGAAACGGCAGTCCACACCGACCGGCCGTTTTCCGGCAATTTCGTTCTCTTCTCCGATCAGCGCCGTCGAGTCGATCAGGCCCTCTCGGCGGGTCTGCGGGTCGTGTCCTTCATCTGGGGCGATCCCCGCAGCTATATCGACTTGGTGCATAAGGCCGGAGGGCTCGTTATGCACACGGTCGGTTCCGCGGAGGAAGCCCGGCGCGCGGCCGGATCTGGAGTGGACATCGTCGTTGCGCAGGGCTGGGAGGCCGGCGGGCACGTGTGGAGTGGCGTGGCAACGCTCCCGTTGGTCCCAGCGGTAGTGGACGCGGTGGCGCCGGTGCCGGTCATTGCGGCGGGCGGGATTGGCGACGCTCGAGGAGTCGCGGCCGTCCTCGCCCTCGGCGCGCAGGCCGCCTTGCTGGGCACGCGGTTCCTGCTAGCCGATGAAATGCCGATCCACGACGAGTACCGGCGTCGCCTGATGGCCGCCACCGAGAGTGATACAGAGTGGTATCCCAACCTTTATGAGGTGGGATGGCCGGACGCTCCGCATCGCGCGATCCACAACTCAACGGCGGAGAGATGGGAGGCCGCTGGCCGGCCGGCACCGGGTAGTCGACCGGGAGAGGGCGACGTGATCGCGCACTTCGCTTCTGGCGAACCGATCCTTCGATATTCCCCCGCGCCCCCAATGGTTGGAACGACCGGTGAGATCGAGGCGCTATCACTCTGGGCCGGACAGAGCGTCGCGCTCGCCAAACAGCGACAGCCCGCTGCCGAAATCGTGGCCGAACTCGTCTCGCGCTTGTAGCTCGCTCCCAGGATCAAGGGTTCGTGGACCGGCAAGGTCGAAGCAAAATGACAGGAGAATGCGTCATGCAGTACGCCGTAGATTTCAACGATGTCTCGACGGTCGGCGTGGAGTCCTCGCCGGTCGCGTCCGCGCTCGCTGGCCTGCGGGCGCACGAGGCCCGCTACTTCAAAAACAAGTACGACCACGTCTTGACGGTGGAGCCTGCGAGCAACGCCAAGACGACCATCGACTGGGTGCACCGGATCCTCGAGGAAGAACGCGACCTCGTCATCTCCTCTCGGCCGCTCGAGGCTACGGCCTTCCAAGTCGAGAACATTCGAATTGCCTACGTCTTCTACGACAGCGGTCTATCGATCAACGTGATGTACGCCATCGACGACCGCAAGAAACGGGCGGTGGGGTTCAAGCTCTCCGAAGGGATGGAAGTCCCCGCGGAGCTCGCCTCGCGGTTCAAATTCGCGAGGCAAAAGTCAAAGCTGGCCGGAACCATTCGCGGTTCCTACTTCACTGTCAAAAACGATTACTGACCGCGGTGGTGAACACGCCCTGGATGCCCAGCGAGAACACCGCGGCGGTCTGAAAGCCCATTCCCAGCGCGGAGCTGCCGAGCAGAAAAGAGGTGGCCGTCAGCGACGCGTCTCCGCCGACGCTCAGCCACAACGCCGCAAACGCCGCCTGCGCGAGGACCGTGACCGAGAGCGTTTGGGTGACCCGCCGCGGCCATGGGTCAGCGCGCGGTGCCGGGCTCACGATCCGCGTCGCGGCCAGCACCCCGCCGGCGAACGCGCACACGGCCACGATCACGGTATGCGGCCCCGGCGCGCCGCGAGGACCGCTCCACCCCGAGCCCGACTCTCGACACTCAACCGCCCCCTCGAGCGCCGTCACCAGATCCCGATCGGGGCGCCACTCCCGCCGCGCCGCCCGGCTTGGCAGCAGTCCGCCGTCAGCGCTTGATAGCCCGAAAAGGACCGCGAACGGGTCACGGGCGGGCGGTGGGCGCAACGAGCACGCTTGCGTCGTGCGCGTAGATCCAGTCCACCGCTTTGATCGAGAAGGCGGTCCCGCCGCTGGCCATCTGCTCGTCTCGCTCGCGCTGCGCAGGGCCGTCCGGTAGGTGGAAGCGTGTCTTGTTGGTCTCGGACAGGCTCTGTACTCGAGACGCTCGTGGCCTGCGTGCGGTCTCGTAGAGCCGAAGCGATTCTTCGATCGGCCTCGCTCTGCGTCGTCGGAGACAGCTGGTCAACGCCGCGGCGTCCTCGAGCGCCTGTGCTGCTCCTTGGGCCATGAAAGGGAGCATGGGATGGCACGCGTCGCCGAGCAACGTGATTCGACCCGAAGACCATTGAGGCAACGGAGCGCGGTCGAACAGCGCCCAAATGAAGGTCTCGTCCACCGAGTGCAGGATTTCGCGGACCTGGGGGTGCCAGCCCGTGAACGCGGATACGGCGTCGGCGACGTTACCGCGGTCGGTCCACGACTCGCGCGTCCAGCTGTCTTGCTCGACCACGGCAACGAAGTTCACCAGCTGCTGGTTGCGGACGAAGTAGTGAACGAAATGACGGCCTGGCCCCATCCACAGCTGCGTTGTGAGCTCGAGGTCGAGGTGCTCCAAACGTTCAGCAGGCACCAGGCCGCGATACGCGGCGCAACCGGTGAATCGCGGGCGCTTTTCACCGAACAGTAGGCCACGCACGGTGGAATGGATTCCATCAGCGCCAACGAGGACGTCGACCGCCGCTGTCGCGCCGTTCTCGAACATCACCTCGACCCGATCGCCCCGATCGGCGAGCGCAACCAATCGATGCGCGAGATGCACTCGGTCCTTCGGCAACGCGCGAGCAAGGATCGCGAGCAGATCGGCCCGATGGATCTGGTAGTGCGGAGAGCCGAACGCCTCAACCACCACATCCCCAAGCGGTGTTCGCACCAAGGTTCGGCCGTCATCCCAACGGCGTTGATGCATCGCGACAGGACGAACGCCCACACGCGCAAGCTCGCCCGCCAGACCGAGCCGGTGCAACACGCGCGATGCGTTTGGGCTGACCTGAACCCCGGCTCCAACGTCGCTCACGGCTCCTGCCCGCTCGTACACATGCACATCAAAATCCGACTGCAGCAAATACAGCGCGGAGGCAAGGCCGCCGATGCCGCCGCCGATCACCCCGACCGAGGTCTCGCTTCGCTCGCTCATCGACAAGACCCAGGTCTAACCGGATCGCGCTGCTGATGCAAGCCCGCGGTGGCCGCGCGACCTCGCGTCGGTCAGCGGGCGCATCCCCCCGGCGCGGAAGTGCGCCGGTCGTTGCGGGGCCGCCAGGCGCGACGCTCACCACAACAATCGAGTGGCGAGTGTGTTCTAGTCGTCGTGCTCTGTTCCGCGACCTCCGTGAGGCCCATGAAGCGTTGTCTGCCACTTCTTCTGTCCGTGTTCGCTCTCGCCGTTCCGGCAACCGCCGGCGCCACCACCTTCGGCGCCGAGGTCGGCAGCGTCTTCACGAATCAGATGCGCGGCGAGTGGTCGCAGACCAAGGTCATGAGCAGCCTCAACTCGCTGTACAAGGCCGGGGGCCGGGTGGGGCGCGCTGATTCGGACTGGGGGATCACTGAGCCCAAGGCGCCGGTCGGAGGCCGTCATCGCTTTGACTGGGCCTACGGCGACTTGGTCGTCTCCGAGATGGCGTCCGCCCACCTGCGCTGGGAGCCGACGCTGGCGTTCGCGCCGCGGTGGGCCGAGGGACATCGGTCCAACGTCCTGCATCTCTCCTCAGGGCGGACGATCGCCTACCTGCCGCCGGCCCACAACGGGAATTTCGCCTATTACGCCAGCGCCTTCATGAAGCGCTACGGCCCGCACGGCGCCTTTTGGAAGGCCAACCCCAAGATCCCCTACGTGCCCGTGACCACCGTGGAGGTCTGGAACGAGCCCGACAACATCCACGACTGGGGCACCGACGTCAACCTCTCAAACTACGCGCGCATGTACGAGGTGATCCGTTCCGTCGTGCACCATGCCTACCCCCACGCGCGGGTCATGACGGGCGGACTGGCGTGGACCGAGTCCTCGCTGCCCCGTCTGCTCAAGGCATTCCGGGGCAAGATCCTGGACGCGGTCGCGATCCATCCGTACGGGGCGACGCCGAGCCAGACGATGAGGGTGGCCACTGATGCGCTCGCCGACATGCGCCAGTACGGTCGCGGGGGGACGCCGGTCTCGGCCAACGAGTACGGCTGGACCTCGGATCGCCGCACCTGGGGCTCGACGAACCCCAGGCACGTCAAGACCTACGCCTACCAGGCGCTGATCGGTCTGGCCAAGCTGCGGCTCTTCGAGATCGTGCCGTTCTTGTGGGGCGATCCCTCCTGGGGTCTGAACACCGGATCCTTCGCCAATGCCCTGGCGAAGATCACCCACCACCACTGAAACGGGAGGAGACCTCTTTGATGAGGCTCCTGATCGCCGAGCCGTTTTCCGGGCGATCAAGGTGATGATTCACGTTCGCCGGTCCGGAGTGTAAGACTCGTAGTTGGTGGCGACGACTCGGGGTATGTGGCTGACGCTGGTGGCGATGACGCTCGCCAGCAGCATGATCCTCGTCGACCAGACTGCGGTGCCGCTGGCCAGCCCGGACGTCGTCCAGGGCCTCGGCGGCAATATCGCTGACGGGCAGTGGATTCTCACCGCGAACATCCTCCCGCTGGCGGCGTTGATGGTGCTGGGAGGCCGTCTGGGGGATCTGTTCGGGCTACGGCGCGTGTTCCTCACCGGCGCCGTGCTGTTCGCCGCGGCGACCGCGTTGGCAGCGAGCGCTCAGAGCATGGTGTGGATCGTCAGCATGCGAGCCGTCCAGGGCACCGCGGCGGCGTTGATGATGCCGACGGCGGTCGCGATCACGAGCGCGGTCTGGCCCAAAGAGCGGCGAGGGTACGCACTCGGAATCCTGGCCGGGGGGTCGGCCTTCTTTGCCGCGCTCGGACCGGTGCTGGGCGGCGTTCTCACGGCCATCAGCTGGCGGCTGGTGTTCCTGATCAACGTGCCGCTCGCTCTCGCTGTCATTGCCATCACCGTGACCAGCACACCGGAGCTACCCGCCGACCCCGAGCAGCACCGCCATATCGACTGGGCCGGGACTGGTGCATTCGCGATAGCGATCGTCGCCCTCATCTACGGCCTGTCTCGCGGACAGCCGGACGGTTGGACGAGCGCCAGCACCGTGGTGCCGCTGGTGATCTGCGTCATCGCCTTCGCGCTCTTCGGGTGGGTGGAGCGGCGCGCCACCGACCCGCTGGTCAATTTTCGGTTGTTCCGGCATCTGAACTTCCTGGCGTCCACGATCAGCCAGGCCCTCGCGGGGGCACTCGAGCTCGGCCTCGGGTATCTGCTGCCGTTCTATCTGCTGCTCGTGGTCGGAGTCGGTCCCGTCTTGGCGGGCTTCGCGCTGATCCCCGGGACGATCCCGATCATCCTCGCCGGCCCGATGGCGGGGCGCATCTTTGACCAGCGCGGAGGACGCCTGCCGCTGGTGGCGGGATTCGGGGTGCTGGCCCTCTCGGGCCTCGCCCTTGGCCTGGGCGCGACCGGTGATAGCGCCGTGGCGCTCATCCCCGGCCTCCTACTCCAAGGTCTCGGATTAGGCGTCGTACTCACCGTCAACGACCCAGTGGGCATGAACGCCGTCGCCGACCCAGACCGTGGTCAGGCCGCGGGGATCATCAACACGGCAGAGCAACTGGGTGGCGCGATCGGCATCGCCGGGCTCAGCGCGTTGCAGCTCGGCTACTACTTCCATCTCCTCTACGCCCGCTTGGCGAGCCGGGGCATTCACCCAACCGCCGCCCAATCCAAGACGGTCCACGACTTCATCGCTCAGGCTGAGCAGAAGGGCCTGAACAACATCCCGCAGAACCGGGTCGTCCACACGGTCTTTCACGACCTTGTGTCGAGCCACGCCCATTCGTTCCAGGTGGCGTTCTACGCATCCGCGGGGATCGCCCTTGTCGGCGCCCTCGCCTGCGCGCTCCTGGTCACCGAGCAACCCCGCACCCTCGACCATCCCATCTTCGGCCGGCGATCACGGTGGATCACCGCCAACGCTGCCGCGACCCCCGCACTAACCCGGCTTCCCCCCGAGGTACTGGAGCACTGAGCTCCGAAGCTCGGGGCGGACGATGCCGACCGGCATCCGCAAAGGGAAGGGACTTCGATCCTTATAGGATCCGGCGCGTTGTGAACGATCCACCCGATCTTGGCGCCGCGTTGGCGTTGGGCCTGGGGGGCGGGCTGCGCGCGTTCGCGCCAGCCGTGGCGCTCTCGATCCACGGTCGCGGGCCACTCGCCGGGCGCGCGCGTTTCATCGCCTTCGGTGCCGCCGCCGTCGAGCTCATCGCCGACAAGCTGCCGAGCACCCCCAGCCGCTGGTCCCCTCGCGGGATGTCCCCGCGCCTGGCGTTCTCGGC
>DATAUL010000079.1:0-17505 GCA_036268255.1 Solirubrobacteraceae bacterium
CACCGTCGCGCTCGGCACGCCCAACGGCGTGATCCAGAGCCCCAACCCATACGAACCGTCGGTGTCGGTCCCGCCTGATCCGCAGCTGATGGCGCAGATCGCGCAGGTCTCAGGCGCTCGTGCCTTCAACGCGCAGAGCGCTGACCAGCTGAGCTCCATCTACAAGCATCTCGGCAGCCAGCTGAGCACGGTGAGCCGCAAACGGGAGATCACGGTTGTGTTCGCGGTCGCCGGACTGGTGCTGCTGCTGGGCAGCGCGGCGACGTCGGTGCGCTGGTCTGGCCGGCTGCCGTGATCCCTCAGCCGCAGTCGGTGTGAGCGGCGGTGGGTTCGGTCACTGCTTGCGCAGCGTGCCGACGGTGACGTGCGGCCAGCGGATGCCGTTGAAGTCCAGCTGCACCAGCTGCGTGTACTGCAGCTGATGCGTGTCGGGATGGCCGCCCGTTCCCGCGATCGTCTCGATCCAGAACGTGGCGTCGACCTCCACGGCCTTCGCATTCCCGCCGGGCGGATTGGACCCGGCCGCCAGGAACGCGGTGTTCGCGGTTCCACCGCCGCCGTTGATCGGGGGTGTTCGTCGTCGAGACGTGGAGGAAGGTCCTGCTCTTCATCGTCGTTCCCGCCAGGGAGGCCTGCAGCGCTGCCTGGAGGACGCCGTTCGGGTTCTTGACCATGTTCTGGGTCACGCCCGGGGATGCGAAGCGGAAGCTGGTGGGGGTGGAGAGGTTCAGCTCGGTGAACGTCGCCGCGACCGACGCGCCGTTGATCTTGGTGAAGGGGAGTTCTCGGTGGTGAGATTCAGCTCGAGGAATCGATCCTGGCCCCCACCCGCGAGAGGATGGGGTCGCCAGATCGTGTTGAAGCCATTGCCCTTCCAGGTGCCGAGAAGTCAGGATCAGTCTCTGCGGTTACCGTCATGGTCACTCCCACGGTTTGGTCGGTCACCTGTGACTGGCGTCAGCGCTCACTCACATGTGAGTGGCGCGGCGACGCTAACGCAACGTTGCACGGTAAGCAAGCTGACGTATCCGTCAGCGCAGAGCACAGGTTTCCGGTATCCGCCTGAACACAGATTCACGCGCAATACGGCACCGAAACGCCCGTCCTTGCGGATCGTAGGCGCCTGCGGGTCTCCGTCAGTCACGCCTTCGGGCGACGGCCACTCGCGGGCCCGTTGCAAGATTCCCGGTTGACCGCGCCGCGATCCGGGCAAGCTTCACCTACTGGCGACGTGAGGGCGTCCCGAGTGAAGGAGAGGTCATGCCTGACACTGCCGTTGCAGAGCCCGGCGCGCTGCGCACGCCGCAAACTGAGGCTGCCGGTGAGCAGACGCACACCGCGAGAAAGCACATCTTCTGGGCGAGCTACTTCGGCTGGCTGCTCGACGGATTCGACACGACGATCTATGCGTTCGTGCTCGTGCCCGCGCTCAAGGTGATCCTGCCCGCCAGCGGCGTGTCGGCGAGCCAGACGCCGCACTGGGGACTGACCTTCTTTGCCATCTTCCTCGCCGGGTGGGGGAGCTCATTCCTGATCGGGCTCCTGGCCGACCGGATCGGGCGGCTGCGTGCGCTGGGCCTGTCGATTGCGCTGTATGCCGTCGGCACGCTCGCCTCGGGGTTGGCTCACAACATCCCCGAGTTCGCGGCCGCCCGCTTCGTCGCCGGCTTCGGTCTCGGGGCCGAATGGTTCATCGGGGGAACCGGCGTCGCCGAAGCGTTCCCGGAGAACGAGCGGCCGAAGTGGACCGGGCGCTTCCACAGCGCGTGGTATGCCGGCTTCATCCTCGCTGCGGCGATCGTTCCGTTCATCGTCGGCCCGCTCGGATGGCGCGGTGTCTTCTTCATCGGGATCATCCCGGCGGCGCTGCTGTTCTACATCCGCCTGAAGGCCGAGGAACCCGCGCGCTGGGTCACGGCGAAGGAGAAGCTCGGCTCGGAGCTGAACATGCGCCGGTCGCTGCAGACGATCCTCGATCGTGACCATCGCCGGGACACGCTGATCCTGGCGGTGATCATGGTGCCGGTGATCACCGGGCTGTACGGCGGCACGCTATTCGTCCCGACGGCGCTCACGGCCCTCCATGACAGCACCCACGCGGGGATCAAGCCGGCATATCTGATCGCCATCGGCGGCTCGATCATCGCCGCGTTTACGCTCGTGACGTGTCTGGTCGTCCCCACCCTCGCCGAACGCTTCGGGCGCAAGCGGACGTTGGGAGCGCTCCTCGGGTTGATGGCGATCGGACTGCCGCTGGTGTTCCTGCTCGCGTTCAAGGCGAACAACCTGTCGCTGTTCCTGATCATGCTGGTGTTCCTGGGCATCGGCGGTGCCGATTTCGCGATCTTCTCGATCTGGCTGCCGGAGATCTATCCGACCCATGCCCGGGCGGGAGGGTTCGCGTTCGTGACGACGATCGGACGGTTCGCCGGCGCCGGGCTCACCTTTGCGATCGGCGCTTTGAACACCGCGGTGGGGCTCGGCACCTCGCTCTCGTTGACGGCGATCTTCTTCGTCGCCGGCCTGCTGCTGCTCCCGCTCGCCCGCGAGGGGAAGGGCAAGCTCGCGCCCGACTGACCTCAATGCGGCCTGACGCGCGCCGTCAACACCGACACGACGGGGTGCTCGGATGAGCGATCATTCCGCAGACCCGTCGGCCGCATCCTCGGAGGCCGAGCCGTGGCTAGACACCGACGTCAGTGCCGACGAGCGCGTAGCCGATCTGCTCGGCCGCATGACCCTGCGTGAGAAGGTGGCGCAGCTGTACGGGGTCTGGGTGGGAGTCGACGGTGACACCGGGGCGGTCGCCCCCCACCAGCACGAACAGACGGGGTCGCCGCCGGATTTCGACGAGCTGATCATCAACGGTCTCGGGCAGCTGACGCGTCCGTTTGGCACCGTGCCGGTGGAACCGGGCCTCGGGGCCCAGGCGCTGGCCCGCAGCCAGCGCCAGATCATGGCGGCGGGCCGGTTCGGCATCCCCGCCGTCGTGCACGAAGAGTGCCTGACCGGATTGGCGGCGTGGCAAGCGACCGTGTGGCCGTCGCCGCTGTGCTGGGCGGCGAGCTTCGATCCGCCGCAAGTCGAGGAGATGGCGCGTCACATCGGCCAGAGCATGCGCCGCCTGGGCATCCACCAGGGATTGGCCCCCGTCATGGACGTCGTGCGCGACCTGCGCTGGGGGCGGGTGGAGGAGACGATGGGCGAGGATCCCCACCTCGTGGGCGTGACCGGAAGCGCCTATGTGCGTGGCCTCGAGCAGGAGGGGATCGTCGCCACCCTCAAGCATTTCGTCGGGTATTCCGCCTCGCGCGCCGGGCGCAACCTCGCCCCGGTGTCGATCGGGCCTCGCGAGCTGGCCGACGTTCTTCTGCCTCCGTTCGAGATGGCTTTGCAGGCGGGCGCGCGGGCGGCGATGCCGTCCTACTGCGACCTCGACGGGCTCCCGGCCGTTTCCGACGAGGAGCTTCTCACCACGCGGCTGCGCGAGGTCTACGGCTTTGCCGGAACGGTGGTCTCCGATTACTTCGCGATCGCGTTCCTGGAGAGCCTGCACGGTGTCGCCACCGGGCCCGGGCATGCGGCGGCACAGGCGCTGCGGGCGGGCGTGGACGTCGAGCTGCCGACGGTCAACTGCTACGGCGACCCGCTGGTCGAGGCGGTGGAGCGCGGCGACGTCGACGAGCGGCTCGTCGATCGCGCCGCCACGCGGGTCCTGCGACAGAAGTGCGAGCTCGGGCTGCTCGACCCCGCTTGGGAGCCGGAGCCGGCGGTGAGCGAGGGGCGCCCGCTCCGGCTCGACGATCCCGAGTCGCGCCGGCTGGCCGGTGAGCTGGCACGGCGATCGATCGTCCTGTTGCGCAACGAGGGAGTGCTGCCGCTTCGGCCGTCGACTCGGCTGGCGGTCGTCGGGCCGCTCGCCGACTCCCCAACCGCCTTCTTCGGCTGTTACTCGTTTCCGGTGCACGTGGGCGTGAAGTACCCCGACATCGCGCTCGGAGTTCAGTCCACGTCGGTGCTCGACGCTCTGCGTGCCGACCCGGCCGGCTATGACGTCGACCACGCGGCGGGCTGCCCGGTCGTCGGCGGCGACGGCGAGGAGGGGATCGCCGCCGCGGCGGCGCTGGCGGCGGGCGCCGAGGTCGGCGTGCTCGTGCTCGGAGACGAGGCCGGCCTGTTCGGAGCGGGAACGTCGGGGGAGGGGTGCGACGCCGCCGACCTGCGTCTGCCCGGGCGTCAGGAGCAGTTGCTCGAGGCGGTGCTCGCGACCGGCACGCCGATCGTCCTCGTTCTGGTCGTCGGCCGTCCATACGACGTGTCACGCCAGGTGGACCGGCTGGCGGCTGCCATCTGCGCGTTCTTTCCGGGCGAGGACGGGGGCGGGGCGCTGGCCGACATCCTCAGCGGGCGCGTCAATCCATCCGGTCGTCTCCCCGTGAGCTTTCCGGGGGCCGGCAGCGCCCAGCCGGGCACCTACCTGGCGTCGATGCTGGCCGCTTCCAACGACGTGAGCAGCCTCCGTCCGGAGCCGGCGTTCGGATTCGGGCACGGGCTCTCCTACGCTCGCGCCGTCTGGGAGGAGATCGGATTGCTCTCGCCTGAGTCGTGGCCGACGGACGGGATCTGCGAGGTGGCGGTGACGCTTACCAATCCGGGGGACCGGGCCACCAGCGAGGTCGTGCAGGTCTACCTTCACGACCCGGTGGCCGAGGTGGTGCGCCCCGTGCGGCAACTCGTCGGCTTCGCCCGCGTCGAGCTCCCCCCGGGCGCGCGCCGGCGGGTGCGGATGCGGCTGCACGCCGATCTCAGTTCGTTCACCGGTCGGCGCGGCGAGCGTATCGTCGAGCCGGGTGAGGTCTCACTGCAGGTGGGCGCCTCCAGCGCCGACATCCGAGGCGTCCTGCGGCTCGGCCTGGCCGGTCCCCGCCGGGTCGTGGGCTACGACCGCCATCGGATGAGCGAGATCGCCGCCGAAAACGTCCCGTAGCTCTCTCCCTTCGGCAAGGATCGCTGCGTCGATTGGCTGGCAGGGCCGCCGGCAGCCCGCTACGTTGCGCCGCACACGGCGAACTGGCCGACCGGCGGCCGAGCGGCCACCACACGGCCCAACGGGAGGTTGAGCGATGAGCGTGGTCACGTCGACGTTTCAGAGCGCGGTCACAGACGCCGTGCGGGACTTCAGGTCCGCGCTTGGAGCCGACCGGGTACTCACCGGCGAAGACCAGCTCAACAAGTTCCGGGATCCGTTCCAGTTCGCCAGCTGGGACGAGTTCACCGCATCGGCGATCGTCATGCCCGAGACCGTGGAGGAGGTTCAGGAGGTGGTTCGGATCGCGGGCCGGCAGGGGGTGCCGCTGTGGACGCACTCGACCGGGCGCAACAACGGCTACGGCGGCCCGGCGCCGCGGGTGAAGGGGTCGGTGATCGTCAGCCTGCGCAACATGAACCGGGTGCTGGAGATCAACGACGAGCTCGCCTACGCCGTCGTCGAGCCGGGCGTGCGGTGGTTCGATCTCTACGAGGCGATCCAGGCGGGCGGCCACCGGCTGATGCTGTCGGTCGCCGACCTCGGATGGGGCAGCGTGATCGGCAACACGCTCGACAACGGGGTCACCTACATGCCCTACGGGATGGACATGGGGATGCAGTGCGGGATGGAGGTGGTGCTGGCCGATGGCGAGGTGATGCGCACCGGGATGGGCGCGATGCCCGGCAACCGCGCCTGGCATGTCTACAAGCGCGGCCTCGGCCCGACCGTCGATCAACTGTTCATGCAGTCCAACTACGGCATCGTCACCAAGATGGGGGTGTGGCTGATGCCGTACCCCGAGGTCTACATGCCGTTGTGGCTGAAGGTGTGGAACGACGACGACCTGGGGCCGCTGATGGACGCGCTGCGCACCCTGATGCTCGACGGCACGATCCGGATGGTCCCCCAGGTCATGAACACGCTGCTGCTCGGCAGCGTCCTCTCGAGCCGCAAGCAGTGGTACCAGGGCGAGGGCGCGATCCCCGACGAGGCGATCGACCGGATGGCCCGCGAACTCGACATCGGCCGATGGTGCATGCGCTTCGCCCTCTACGGCGACGAGGCGGTCGTCGACCACCGCTTCGAGAAGATCAAGACCGCCTTCGAACGGATCGAAGGCGCCGAGGTGACCGGGGCCAAGCACGCCCCCGAGGACATCCCCAAGCTGGAGCACCCGGCCGAGCGCATCCAGGGTGGCGTGCCCAACCTCGACTGGAACAACATGACCGGCTGGTACGGCGGTGAGCACGGCGGCCACATCGGGTTCTCGCCGATCGCGCCCAGTACAGGAGCCGATGCGATGGCACTGCGCGATCTCCTGCGCGGCTACATCGAGGATGCCGGGCTGGATTACATCGTCGGGATCCTGCCGATCTCCGCGCGCAGCTTCACCCACATCACGATGGTCATCTTCGACACCGACGACGAGGTTCAGACCCGGAGCGCCTATGACGTGTGCCGGCGTCTGGTCACCGAGGCGGCGAAGGTCGGCTACGGCGAGTACCGCGCGCACCTGGACTTCATGGACCTGGCCTCCGAGCAGTACTCGTTCAACCACCATGCCTACCGGCGCTTCTGCGAGACGATCAAGGACGCCGTCGATCCCCAGGGCATTCTGTCGCCCGGCAAGCAGGGGATCTGGCCGGCGGCGATGCGCCCTGACCGGCCCTCGGAGGACTGAGGCGTGCAATCCGTCGAGGTCGGCCCCGATCGCCGACTCCACGCCGTCACCGTCGACGAACCACGGCCCGGGCCCGGCCAGGCGCTGATCGAGGTGGCGCACTGCGGGATCTGTGGCTCTGACCTGCACTTCCGTGACGTCCCGGAGCTGTTCCCCGCCGGGACGGTGCCCGGCCACGAGCTGTCAGGGCGGATCGTCGCCGTGGGCGAGGCCGTCGACGGGTGGGCCGTGGGCGCGCGCGTCTGCGCGCTGCCGTTCGGCCAATGCGGGGAATGCGCCGTCTGTCGCGGCGGCAACGAGCAGGTCTGCCCCCACGCCGTATCGAACGGGGTCGGGCTGGGGACCGGCCGGCCCGGTGGCTACGCCGAGAAGGTCATCGTCGACGAGCGCATGCTGTTCGCGCTGCCCGACACGGTCGACGACCGGGCCGGAACGCTCGTCGAGCCGCTCGCCGTCGCCGTCCGGGCGGTGGCCAAGGCGGCCGTGCCCACCACCGAGCCGGTGGTGGTCGTCGGAGCCGGCCCCGTCGGGCTCCTCACCAGCCTCGTACTGCGCGAAGGCGGCCACGAGCACGCGGTCATCCTCTCGCGCAACCCGGGGCGGGCAGCCATGGCCGCCCGGCTGGGGCTCGCCACGATCACCCTCGACGAGCTGCGCGACGCCGAGCCGCCGGCATGCGTGTTCGACTGCGCGGGCACGCCCTCCTCGGCGCAGCTGGGCGTCGAGCTGCTGCGTCCCCTCGGTCAGCTGATGCTCGTCGGTCTGTCGCTCGTCCCGCTTGACCTGCCGGTGCCGCCCGTGGTCCTCAAGGAACTCAACCTTCGTGGCGTGATCGCCTACCGCCGCGGCGAGTTTCAGGAGGCGATCGACCTGCTGGCCACCGGCAGGATCCCGACCGATGAGCTGATCACCGACGTCCGGCCGCTTGACCAGGCCGAGGGCGCCTTCCAGGCGCTGACCACACCAGGCGGCGAGCACGTGAAGATCATCCTCACGCCCTGATCGCCTCCACTCAAGGCGGACGGCCGGTGGTCAGCTGGACGGTCGCCCGCTGCGCGTCCGCCAGTACTCCGGCAGCTCGGGATGCTCGAGGAAGACGATGTGGTCATCGGTGCCCGACGCGGCGACGGCGTCCCAGACGCGTTCGAACGCCTGCTCCTGATCATCGGCCTGGAGCGCGATCTCGAAGACGCCGAGATCGTCAGGCTCGGAGATCTCGGCGCCCGGCAGGACGGCCGCGAGCTGCTCGCGAGCCTCACGGTCGCGCGGCGTCCCGTGATGCTCCATCAGCATCGCCACTGCGTGGCGCTCCGCCATGTCTCCGTAATATCAGCTCGCGGTCGGGGATGGCAACCCGGCGAGCTCGTCAGGCGTCGTGGCCGGGCTCGAGGTGCTTGACCGCGGAGAACGTCAGGTGATCGCTGCCTCCGTCGTCGCTCGCCGCCACCGGGTCCAGGACGAAGGCCACGTGATCGCCGAGCGTCCGTCGCTCGACGATCCGGCCGACGAACCAGCGGCCGCACTCGTCGACGATCGGCAGGCCGAGCGGCCCCGGATGCCAGCGGCACTTGGAGAACTTGTCGATGTCATCGCCGGTTTCGGCTCCGAACAGCTCCGCCAGACCGGTCGCCCCGGCGGGGAGGAAGTGCACCGCCAGGGCGTCGGCGCGCGCGGCCACCTGCTGGGTGCGGTTCTTGTCCGATAGGCAGGCGATGAACCGCGGGGGATCGATGCTGCACTGGGTCGAGAAGCCCACGAGGCAGCCGGCGCGCTCGCCGTCGGCCACGGTCGTGACGAGCAGCATCGGATAATCGAGACGGCCCGTCATCGCGATGAAGGTCTCCGTCACCCACATATCCTTTCGTGGTCGATGCGCTTCCGGCAGGCCATCCCTCCCGGTCCAGACGTCTCGCCGCAGGAGCGCTACGCCGGGCTCGGCCTCGGCGCACGAGCCGACGGCGACCGTCCGTATGTCGTATGCAATTTTGTCAGCAGCGCCGACGGGAAGGCGACTGCCAGTGGGCGGACCGCACCGCTGGCCGGCACGGGCGACAAGGCGGCGTTTCACCTGCTGCGCACGCAGGTCGACGCCGTCCTCGCCGGGACCGGGACGCTGGCGATCGAGCGCTACGGGGTGCCCGTGCGCGACGAGCGCCTGATCGAGATCCGTCTGGCGGAGGGGCGGCCCGCGCAGCCGCTGGCGGTCGTCATCAGTCGCAGCGGGGACATCCCATTCGAGATCCCGCTGTTCGGGAACGCGCGCTCGCGGATCGTGCTCTACGCGCCGCCCGGCACGGCCGTCCCCGACTGCCCGGCCGACGTGACCGTGCACGAGGTCGACTCAGCCCATTTCGAGCTCGGCGACGTACTCCGATCGCTGCGACGCGACCACGACGTCCGCTCGCTGCTGTGCGAGGGCGGGCCCATCCTGTTCAACGCGCTCCTCGCCGAGGATCTCGTGGACGAGCTCTTCCTCACGGTCTCGCCGGTGCTCGTCGGGGGAGACGAGCTGGGGATCACCAGCGGGGCGCGGCTCGAAACGCCGCAGCCGTTGAGGCTCGTCTGGGCGCTGGAGCACGACGGGAACCTGTTGCTGCGCTACGCCCGCGCGTACGCCGAGTAAGCGCTCGCCCGGTCCGGCTAAGGCCGGGGGCCGCCGATCTCGCTCCTTTCGCCCGTTGTGGGCACCCTGCCCTTACGCGGATCATCGGTGCATGGCCTACGAGAGGAACCCATCATGATCACCGTTCTCGCCGAGATCGTCGCCACCGAACATCGCGCGGATCTGCGGCGGGCCGCGGACCGGGCGCGCCTGGCCGCGGCGGCCGAGGCGCCCGACACGACTCGGGTCGAGCTGCGCCACGCTCGCCGCGATGACGCAGACGTCATTGAGCGGCTGGCCGTCCTCGACGAGGCCCGTCCGCTCGAGGGCCGGGTGCTGCTGGCGATTGTCAACGGCCTCGCGGTCGCAGCGCTCTCGCCCGACGACGGACGCCTCGTCGCCGACCCGTTCGTCGCCACGGCCGAGGCTCGCTCACTCGTGCGCCTGCGCGCCGTCCAGCTCGCCGGGGGTCGCCGTCGCCGTCGCCTGCGCTGGCGGCTGCCGCGGCCGCGGTTCGCCTGACGGCCTCAGGCCGCACCGGTGTCAGCCGGGCCGCGTGTGCGGCCCGGCTGCTACCGGCACTAGGACAGCGTCAGCGGAACCGGATCCGGCTGTGGCCCCCTCCGTCGTTGACGGAGAACTTGAACGCCGTGGTGCTGTTGAACGTCGCACCGGCGCCCAGCACGACCGACGGCCAGGCCGGGTCGCCCTGGTGGTTCGGCGCGTCGGGGTAATGCTGCGTCTCCAGGGTGAACGCGTCGCCCTGGCGGTAGACGTTGCCGCTCGTCCCGATCAGGTCTCCGACCAGGAAGTTCCCGGTGTAGACCTGGACGCCCGGCTGATCGGTGAACGCCTGGAGCGTCACCCCGTTGTGCTGATCCTGGGCCACCGCGGCCAGGCGATAGCCGGAGCCGTTGAGGACCCAGTTGTTGTCGTATCCGTGGGCGATCTGCAGCTGCTTGAGCGGACCGCTCTCGCCGTCCGGCAGGTTGGTGTTGCGGATCATCTGCCCGATCGGATGCAACGACCGGAAGTCGTACGCCGTGCCGGCGACCGGCACGAAGTACGGCGCCTCCGGGATCAGGCTGGTGTCAACCGGTGTGTACGCGTCGCTGTTGAGCGCGAGATCCTGGTTGTAGACCGTGCGATTGCCCTCGCCACCCAGGTTGAAGTAGGTGTGGTTCGTGACATTCACCACGGTCGCGTCGGTGGAGGAGTCGTTGACCACCTGGTAGGTGATCTTCAACGCGTTGTCACGCGTGAGCGTGTACGTCACCGTCGCCGTCACCATTGCCGGGAACCCCGTGCAGCTCTTGCCCGGCGCGGGAAGACATCCCTCTCCCGCCGGGAAGTTGGCCGTCAGCTGCAGCGACACCGAATCGCTGTCGCCCGACGTGCTCGGTGTCCAGACGGCGGTGTTCCAGCCGAGGAACCCGCCGTGCAACGTGGCCGTCCCGTTGTTGGCGTCCAGCGTGTACGTCTTCCCGTTGAGTTCGAACGATGCGCCTCCGATCCGGTTGGCGTAGCGGCCGATGATCGCGCCGAAGTACGTGTCTCCGGATCCGCCCGCCGCGGGGAATGGTGTGCCCGTTGCGCCCTGGGTGAAGTCGGCCACATAGTCCGACAACCTGGGGAAGCCGAGGGCGACGTTGGTGAGATGGCCATGGCGATCGGGAACCCAGATCGACTGGACGACTCCACCGTAGTTGGAGATCTTGACGACCATGCCGTGGCTGCTTGTCAACGTGTACAGGTTGACGTTCTGACTGTCCGCGGTGCCCCAGGGCGCACCGGTGATGCTCATGCCATTGCTCCCGTGGCCGTGGTGGCCGCGGTGCTTGCCTTTGTGATGCCGGGCGTGCTTGCTGCCCTTCGCCGAGTGGTGTTGGGCCTTCGGCGCGGCGGCCAGCGCCGAGCCTCCGAACGCCAGCAGCCCGAGAAGCGCGGCTGCGACCGCGAGAACGAGCGGTCGGCGGACCGCGCGTGAGATGTCCTTCATCAATCCCCTCCCTTTGGGATCGTCTGTTCAAGCCGTCGCAAAGCGCGGCGGCCTGGCCCGCGAGCGCCCCTCAATACCGGTCTGTTAGCGCTCACATCGTGCGGACGCTCGTAACGATAATTGCAAGTCCGGGGAGGAATCAAGGGCGCGCCGAAAAGTCTTTGCTGCGAGCGGGGGGCCACGAGACGCCGCCGAACCGGCGATCGCAGCGGACCGTTTACCGGTCACACCCGTCCGGGTACGCCTCTGGGTAAGAGAGGGAAGGAGAGACGTGAGTCGCGACGCCGACGTGATCGTCGTCGGGGCAGGTAACGCCGGATTCTGTGCGGCGCACGCCGCGGCCCAGCGGGGTGCGCGCGTGCTGCTGCTCGAGAAGGCGCCACCGGAGTGGCTGGGCGGCAACTCGTACTTCACCGCGGGCGCGATCCGCAGCGTGCACCACGGACTGCAGGACGTGCTCTCGCTGGTGGAGCCGATCGATGCCTCCACCGTGCGGGCCACCGATCTCGATCCCTACGGCGCATCCGAGTTTCGCGACGACATGCACCGCGTCACCGAGGGACGGGCCGACCCAGACCTCACCGACCTGCTCGTCACCGATTCCCGCGAGGCCCTCGGATGGCTGCGTGAACTCGGGATCCGGCTGCGCCTGATGTACGACCGTCAGTCCTACACGGTCCAGGGCCGGCACGTGTTCTGGGGCGGGCTTCACATCGGCGCGCTCGACGGCGGCCAGGGCCTGATCGCCGACCACCGTCACGCGGCGCAGCGGGCGGGCATCGAGCTGCGCACCGGGCACGCCGTCACCGGACTGATCCAGCGAGACGGTGGGGCCGTCACCGGCGTTCGCTGCCGCGTCGGCGACCGCCACATCGAGATCGGCGCCCCCGCCATCGTCGTTGCCGCCGGCGGCTTCGAGGCCGACCCCCGCCTGCGCGCCGCCTACCTGGGGCCCAACTGGGACGTGGCCAAGGTCCGCGGCACACCGCACAACACGGGGGAGATGCTCGAGGCGATGCTGGCCGGCGGCGCGCTCCCGTACGGGCACTGGAGTGGGTGTCACAGCATTGCCTGGGACGCCGGCGCTCCGGCGACCGGCGACCGCGAGCTGACCAACCGGCTGTCGCGCCAGTCATATCCGCTCGGCCTCGTCGTCAACCGAGACGGCGAGCGCTTCCTCGACGAGGGCGCCGACTTTCGCAACTACACCTATGCCCGCTACGGCGCGGAGATCCTGCGCCAGCCGGGCGCGATCGCGGCCCAGCTGTTCGACGCGCGCACGGCGCCGCTGCTGCGCTCGCTCGAATATGAATCGCCCGGCGTTTCACGCGTCGAGGCCGAGACCATCGCCGAGCTCGCCGACGCGCTGTCGATCGACCCCCGGCGGCTCGAGCGCACGATCGTCCGGTTCAACGAGGCCGTCTCCGACGCTCCGTTCGATCCCTCGGTCAAGGACGGCAAGCGCACCCACGGAATCTCGCCGCCGAAGTCCAACTGGGCCGTTGCGCTTTCCGAGCCGCCCTTCCTCGGCTTTCCGGTGACGTGCGGGATCACCTTCACCTTCGGTGGGGTCCGCATCGACGGTCACGCGCGGGTGCTCGACCGCAGCCACCGGCCGATCCCGGGCCTGCACGCCGCCGGCGAGCTCGTCGGAGGGCTGTTCTTTCACAACTATCCCGGTGGCACCGGGCTGATGGCGGGGGTCGTCTTCGGGCGCCGCGCGGGCAGCGCGGCCGCCGTCCTGGCCACGGGCCGAGCGTCGAGCGACGGCACCGATCGTGTCAAGCAACAGCGCCCACAGCGGGCAAAGGAGGAGAGCCGGCAATGACCTCAATCCGAGCAGGTGGCTCAACCATTTCGGCGCGGCCGAGCGTCGCCGCGCGCCTTGACCGCATTCCGCCCTCTGCGATGCATCGGCGCCTCAGCATCGCTGTTGGCTTCGCGAACTTCTTCGACCTCTACGACATCTTCCTCGGCGGCGTCCTGGCCGCGGTGCTCGCTTCGGCGTGGGGGCTCAGCACCGACGGCAAGGCGCTGGTGATCGCGTCGGGCTTCGGCGGGATGTTCGTCGGCGCGATCGTTCTCAGCGCGCTCGCCGACCGGTTCGGGCGCCGCCGCATGTTCCTCTGGAACCTGCTGATCTACTCGGCCTTCTCACTGGCGGCCGCCTTCTCGCCCGACCTGGCATGGCTGGCCGTCCTGCGCTTCTGCGCGGGCATCGGACTGGGTGCCGAGCTGTCGCTGTCTGACACCTACCTGAGCGAGCTGCTGCCCCGCGCGGTGCGCGGGCGGTACATGGCCGGCGCCTACACGCTCGGGTTCGTCGGGGTCCCGCTGGCAGCGTTCGTCGGCGGTGAGTTCCTTGTCAAGCACCAGATCCTGTTCGCCGGCTGGCGCTGGCTGCTCGTGATCGGTTCGCTCGGAGCGCTGATCGTCTACGCGATGCGACGGAACCTGCCCGAGTCACCGCGCTGGCATGAGATCCGCGGCGACACCGACGAGGCCGACAACGCCACGGGCGTCCTGGAGCAGCGGGCCTGTGACGAGCTCGGCCTGAAGAGCCTGTCCGAGCCCGAGCCCGTCGAGGTGGCGCCGTCACAGCGGCCGAGCGTGCGGGAGATCTTCAGGCCGCCGTACGCCCGTCGTAGCGCGATGCTGTGGTTCTTTCAGTTCTTCCAGACGGTCGGCTACTACGGCTTTGGCACGCTGGCGCCGCTCGTGCTCGCCGCCAAGGGGTTCAAGATCGTCGACACGCTCGGCTTCACCGCGGTGATCTACCTCGGCTATCCGCTCGGCTCGGCGGCTTCGCTGCCGATCATCGAGCGTTTCGAGCGCAAGCACCTGATCGTCGCCTCGGCGGTCACGATGGGAGCGCTCGGGGTCGTCTTCGGGTTCGCGCGGGTCACCTGGCTGATCCTGGCCGCGGGATTCCTGCTGACGGCCGCGAGCAACGTGTTCTCCAACGCGTTTCACATCTACCAGGCCGAGATCTTCCCGACGCGCATCCGCGCGACGGCGGTCGGGGCCGCGTACTCGCTGAGCCGGCTGAGCGGCGCGATCCTTCCGTTCATCAGCGTCTCGGTCCTGGACCATCTGGGCGCCTCGGCGGTCTTCATCGGCTCGGCCGCGATCATGCTGCTGATCAGCCTCGACGTCGCGGTGCTGGGTCCGCGGAGCACCGGCCTCAACCTGGAGGACGCCTCCGATGACGCCGAGGCGGTGGTCGTGGCGTCCCCACGCTCGGCTGCCGCCGCTGGCTCGCCCGGCGCAGGTGCGAGGGGGTGGTCGAAGAGCACCGCCTGAGCCTCCCCTCCCACCGCCGACGCCCTGCCACCCCCGGCATCCCTGCTGACCCCGTGCGCGCCGCCGGACGCGCGCGTCGCCCATCCGCTACATCTCAAAGGATCGCCGCCCCCGCTCGCAACCTCGTCAACCTGAACGCCGTCGCCAAGGGCTACGGCAGCCTGTCGGTGCTTCAGGACGTCACCCTGGGCGTCAGCGAGGGCGAGCGGATCGGCATCGTCGGCGAGAACGGAGCCGGTAAGTCGACGCTGATCCGGCTGATCGCCGGCCTCGAAGATCCCGACAGCGGGACGGTGACCCGGACGGCGAACGTCACCTCGGCTCTCGTTCGCCAGCAGGCCGATCTCGATCCCACGCAAACGATCCGGCAGGCGTTGGTCGGCGACCGGCCCGAGCACGCCTGGGCGGGTGACGCGGCGTTTCGCGAGGTTCTTGATGGCCTCCTCGGCGGGGTGACCCTCGTCCGGTTTCCCCAGGGCATCGACACGGGCATCGCGCGCCTGTCCGGCGGCGAACAGCGGCGGATCGCGTTGGCCAAGGCGCTGCTGGACTCTCCGGACGTGCTCCTGCTCGACGAGCCGACCAACCACCTCGACGTCGACGGGATCTCCTGGCTGGCCCGCTTCTGCGCCGCCCGCAAGGGCACGCTGCTCGTGATCACCCACGACCGGTGGTTTCTCGACGCGGTCTGTACCCGCACCTGGGAGGTCGCCGACTACGGCGTCCGTCAGCACGAGGGCGGCTACTCCGCCTACGTCCTGGCACGGGCCGAGCGCGACCGCCAGGCGGCCGCGCGCGAGGATCGGCGCCGCCAGCTCGTCCGCAAGGAGCTGGCGTGGCTGCGGCGCGGGCCTCCGGCGCGGACCTCCAAACCCCGGTTTCGCATCGACGCCGCCAATGCGCTGATCGCCGACGAGCCGCCGGCGCGCGACGCCGTGGAGCTGTTGCGCTTCGCGACCGCGCGGCTCGGTGACCGGGTGCTCGATGCCGTCGACGTCTCGGTCAGCTTCGGCACACGCCGCTTGCTTGACGACATCACCTGGCGCCTGGGCCCCGGACAGCGCGTCGGGCTGGTCGGCGCCAACGGCTCGGGCAAGTCGACCCTCATCGGGCTGCTCGCCGGAGCCCGCCGGCCGGACGCCGGCATCGTCGAGCGGGGAGCCACGGTCCGCCTGGCCGAGCTCTCCCAGGACACTTCCGAGCTGCCGCGCGGTCTGCGGGTGCTCGAGGCGCTCGAGCAGGTCCGGGGCCGGGCGACGACGAGCGCCGGCGAGGAGCTGACCGCCGGGTCACTCGCCGAGCGCTTCGGCTTTCGCGGCGAGCGGCTGTGGACGCTCACCGAGGATCTTTCCGGCGGCGAGCGCCGGCGCCTGCAGCTGATGCGCCTGCTCATGGCCGAGCCCAACGTGCTGCTCCTCGACGAGCCGACCAACGACCTGGACATCGACACCCTGACCGCGCTCGAGGACCTGCTCGACGGCTGGCCGGGCACCCTCGTCGTCGTCTCCCACGACCGGTACTTCCTCGAGCGCGTGTGCGACGACGTCTACGCGCTCCCCGGCGACGGCGGGCTGCGCCACCTCCCCGGTGGGGTCGAGCAGTACCTGCAGATCGCCGAGCAGCCGGCGGCGGCGAGCCCGCTGCCCCAGCCCGGCCGCCGGGACCGCACGCCGGGCGCACAGCGCCAGGCCGGACGCCGGGAGCTGGCCCGCATCGAGCGCGAGCTCGACCGTGCTCAGCAGCGCGATGCCGAGCTGCAGACGGCGATGGCCGCGGCGGCCACCGACGCTGGGCGGCTGGACGAGCTCGCCGGCCGGCTGGGGGCGCTCGGCGCCGAGCGGGAGGAGCTCGAGGCGCGCTGGCTCGAGCTCTCCGAGCAGCTCGAGAGTTCATAAACGACTGCCGTCGGGCAGCATGGGCGGATGTCAACGGCGGCTCAGGAGGCGCAGGACGAGGTTCTCGCAGCGATCACCCCGGCGATTCTGGCCGCTGATGTCGCCCGGATGGTGCGGGCCCCGAGCCCGACCGGAGCCGAGCGTCCGGCGGTGCAAGAGCTTGCGGAGATTGCCGAGGAGCATGGTCTGCCCGCCCGGATCGACGTCCACGATCTCCCGGCGCTGCGCCGGCCGGCCGGCTGTCCGGGCGAGGGAGCCGCGCGTGACGAGCGGATCGGACTGAGGGCCACGCTCGGGGGCCGCGGGCCGCGGCGGCTGTGCAGGGCGTCCCGGCGATCGATCGCTACCTGTCGGTACACGCCGCGCTCGCAGAGCACTAACGCGAGGTCAATGCGGCGGTCGCCGATCCGCTGATGGCGCAGCTCAAGCTCCCGTATCCGCTGCTCGTCGGCCGTCTCAGCGCCGGACGCTGGTCAAGCCAGGTGCCCGACGAGCTGGAGTTCGCGGGCCGCCTCGGGGTCGCCGTCGGCGCCGACCTCGCCGACGCGCGGGCCGCACCGGGGCAGACGCCGATGGGCGATCCGTTCGTGGCGCTGGTGCACGCTGCCGCCCGGGAGCAGTGCTCGCCCGAGTTCCCCGGGCGATCGCCGTCACGATCCTGCGCTTCGGGCCATAGCGGACACTGAGCCTTGGCGGCCGTGCTCGTCATCCACGCCGGCGCCGGGCCGGGAGCCACGCCGGGCGGCCAGCGGACCGAAGAGCATCGCGTCGCCCTGGGCGAGACGCTGAACCGCGGACGCGCGGTCCTCGAGGCCGGCGGGGACGCCGGCGACGCCGTCCTGGCGGCGATCGCCCACATGGAGGACGCCGTCCCGTTCTTCAACGCCGGGCGCGGCTCGGTTCTCTGTGCCGACGGCGCGGTGGAGATGTCGGCGGCGCTCATGCGTGGGCGTGACCGGAGCGCCGGGGCGGTGGCGCAGGTCCGCCGGACCCGCC
>DATAUL010000080.1:0-21603 GCA_036268255.1 Solirubrobacteraceae bacterium
TCGGCGATGATCCGCAGGCCGAGGTCGTGGCCGAGGTTGATCGTCGAGCGGACGATGATCAGGTCGCTCTCGTCCTGGAGCATCGGCGAGACAAACGAGCGGTCGATCTTCAACTCGTCGATCGGCAGCCGGCGCAGGTTGGCCAGTGAGGAGTATCCGGTTCCGAAGTCATCGACCGACAGCCGTACCCCGAGGTCCGACAGGCGGCTGACGGTGGCCAGCGCCCGCTCCGGGTCGGTCATGATCATGCTCTCGGTGATCTCCAGCTGCAGCGCGTCGGCGGGCACCCCGAAGCTGTCGAGCATCCGCTCGATCTCCCGCGGCAGGTCGCGGTCGAGCAGGTTGCGCACCGACAGGTTCACGGCCACCGACAGCGCGCGTCCGTCGCGCCGCCAGGCGGCGCACTCCGCGATCGACCGCTCGAGCACATGGCGCGTCAGCGGGCCGATCAGCCCCGTCTGCTCCACCGTCTGCACGAACGCCGCGGGGGGAATCAGACCATGCTCGGGATGCTGCCAGCGCACGAGGCCCTCGGCACCCTTCACCGTGCGGTCGTCGAGGTCGACGATCGGCTGGTAGTGCACGACGATCTCGTCGCCGGACAGCGCGTGGCGGATGTCCGAGAGCACGTTGAGGCGGCGGACCGAGTGCTGGTTCTGCTCGGCGGCGTACACCTTGTAGTCGGTCTGGGCCTCCTTGGCGGCATACATGGCAATGTCGGCGCAGCGCAGCAGCGCATGGGAGTCCAGGCCGTCATCGGGGAATCGCGCCACGCCGATGCTGGCCCCCACCTCGAGCGACAGCTCGTCGACGGTGAACGGCTGGTTGATCGTGGTGCACAGCTGCGAGACGGTTACCTCGACCGCCGCGGAGCCGCTCGAGCCGCTGGCCGGCAAGATCGCGAACTCGTCGCCCCCCAGGCGCGCCACCAGACCGTCGTCCCCGATCGCGGTGGCCAGTCGCGGGCCGAGATCGCGCAGCAGGACGTCGCCATAGTGGTGTCCGAGCGTGTCGTTGACCTCCTTGAAACGGTCGAGGTCGACCAGCATCACGGTGAACGCATCACCCGGCCCGGCGGCAGCGATCCGCGCCTCGACGACTTCACGGAAGCGCTCGCGGTTGGCCAGGCCGGTCAGCTCGTCGGTAGTGGCCACGCGCTGCAGGGTCTCGCTGCGGTGCTTGGAGGTCATGAGCTCTGAGACCAGGTACTGGAAGATCCCGAGCACCAGCCCGAACAGGGCCAACCCCGTCAATCCCAGCTGATCGGCGCCGAACGCGCCCACGAGCGTCAGCAGCGCAGTCACCAGCTCGGCCGACAGGACGGGGAGAAGCGTCTCCTTGGTCTTGGCCAGCAGCGATGAGCGCTCGAGGTAGCAGCGGTATCCGGCGACGAGCAGGAAGTTGACCGCCAGCGTCACCAGATAGGTGGCGAAGACGAGCAGGTAGTGGGTCGGCGACCCGGAGCCGGCGTTCGCGAGCTGCGAGGCCGCGTGAAAGAACAGGCCGCCGATCAATGGGCACCAGGTGAAGTTCGTCAGGTTGTGCACGTACACATGCGGCTCCCAGCGGAACCGCACCCAGCTGACCGTGATTGCGACCGCGCCGACCAAGGCCGCCGGGCCGCCGCCCAGAATCACCGACGCGAGAATGAGTGCGAGAAAGCTCGAGGACACCTCGAGCCGGCCGCTGCTCTCGACGACGCTCAGCTCCCCCGCGATTGCAAACGCGGTGATCAGCACGAGCGCCGGGATCCACCAGTGAGCGGTGCCCGCCGTCAGCCAGGCCGCGCCTCCGGCCAGCAGCGGGGCAACAACCTGCGCCAGGACAAGCGCGCGTCCCGGTTGGCGGGGCCGCGACGGTGCTGAGTTGGGAGGTGTCCTCTGCTTCATCTGAGCTGACAATCGACCCGCCGAGCCGGTGACTCAACAGTTGGCCAGCTGATCTGGACACTTTCTCAAGCTCATGCAACGTGCGGACGATGCTTGGTTCGAACCCAAAAGGAGAGGGACCCGCGGTAACGGGCCCCTCACTAGAGCGCTCAGCTACCGCGGAAGGGCATGGACTCCTCCTCAGGACGGTGATATGGGCAATGGGATCTACGGAAAAAGCCGTTGGCGCCGAGTGACAGCTCGGCGTCAACTTTCCGGTGGCTTTTATACCCGAATGCGGCAGATTTGCAACATCTGGTGTCGTGAAAACGACATCACGGTGTGCGGCCCATCGGATAAAGCGGCGGCCGATCCTGCCGCCACGACTGCGAGACGCCGGTCAGGCGACCTCGAGAAACAGCGTCTCGTCTTCCTCTAAGCGCTCGCGCAGACCGCGCTTGAGCTTGCCGTGGATCTGGCATACGCGGCTTTCGGAGACCCCGAGGATCTCCCCGGTCTCGCGCAGCGTGAGGTTGTTGACGTGCAGCAGCAGCGCGACCTTGCGCTCGCGCGCAGGCAGCTCGTCAAACGCGGCCCGGAACCGAGCGATGGCGCGCTCGCGCATCGCGGCATGCTCGGGATCGCAGCTGCGATCGGCCGACGGGAGCATGTCCATGCGCTCGCTGGGGCGATCGTCCTCGGAGATCACGAGCGTGTTGAGCGAGCCGATCTCGGAGCGGGCGATGTCGTCGGTCAGTGTGCAGAGCTCCTGTTCGGAGATCGCCAGCAGCTCGGCCAGCTCGCCGCGGCTGGGAGCACGACCGTGCAGAACGCTGAAGCGCTCCCGAGCGCGGTTGTACTCGCGCTCCATCCGACGCAGTGACCGAGGGGCCCAGTCGTAGCGGCGCAGCTCGTCAAGCACCGCACCGTGGATCCGCGTCCACGTGAACTGTTCGAGCGTCGCCCCCTTGCCGGGGTCGTAGCGGTCCAGCGAGCGAATCAGTGCCTCCAGGCCGCAGGAGATGAAGTCGTCGACCTCGCGGTACGCCGGGATCTCGCGGATCTTGCGGTAGACGATGCACTTCACGATGGGTGCGAGCGAGAACACGAGTCGGTCGCGGGCACTGATGTCACCGTTGTCGTGATATTGGCGCCAGAGGCCGACTAGCGCCTCCTGAGACATCCGTCCACCCTGATTGATTTGCATCAAGATTCGACTCCGCGTGGTCGCTACTTGGGGAAGGTCGATTTTCGTATCGGCCCTCAGGCCGTGCCTTCGACCGCAGCGACTGCGGATGTCCTCTCCGTAGAAGCTACGGAGCGCCTCGGCACCCCTACCGATGGGCCCAGCGGCGGACGTTGGATAATCCGCGTGCCGCGCCTGATGCCCTCATGCCCCTGTCTCCCCTGCTCAACTCCTACGACCACGTTCTGCTCGATCTCGACGGGTGCGTGTGGGTACAGGACACCCTCACTGCGCACGCGCGCGAAGCCCTCTCGGAGCTTCGGGGGGCCGGCAAGGGACTGGCCTTCGTCACCAACGATTCACGGCAGTCGCCCGAGGAATATGTGCGCAAGCTGTGGTCGCTCGGACTGCAGGCGTCGCTGGAGGAGATCGTCACCGTCGGGGCGGCTATCCAGTTCCTGCTGGCCGAGCGTGTCTCCGGCGCGCCGACGTTCGTGATCGGCTCTCCCGCGGTCTTTCGCCACGTCGCCGAGTCCGGCCAGCGGATCGTCAACGGGACGCCGCAGGTCGCCGAGGCCGAGTTGGTGGTCGTCGCCGGGCACGACAACTTCGACTTCGACGAGCTGCGCATCGCCACTCAGGCGGTGCTGGCCGGCGCGGAGATGATCGCCGCCGACCGTGACCGGACGTTTCCGGCCGCCGATGGACCGCGGCCGGGCACGGGTCCGATCGTGGCCGCCCTGGAGTACGCCACGCAGACGACCGCGCGGATCGTCGGCAAGCCGGAGCCGATGGTCTTCCACACGGCGGTGGACCGGCTCGGACCGGGTCGGGCGCTGATGATCGGCGACCGGCTGGACGCAGATCTTGAAGGGGCTGCCGCGGCGGGCCTGGATGGGGCGATCGTGCTCACCGGCGTCACCACTCGGGAGGCGGCCGAGGCGGCTACCGATCCGGCGCCCGTGGCGGTCGCCGACAACCTCCACGCGCTCGTCACGTCGTGACGCTTTCGGTGATCGTCAATCCCGCGGCCGGCGGCGGGCGAGCCGGCCGCGCCCTTGACGCGGTGCATCAGTCGCTGCAGCGACTCGGTCTCGAGCACCGCATCGAGGCGACCCGCAACCTTGACCACGCGCGCGATCTGGCGCGGTCAGCCGCGGCCGCCGGCGAGATCGCCGTCGCGTTTGGCGGCGACGGCCTGATCGGCGCCGTCGCGGACGCGCTCCGCCAGTCAGACGGCCTGCTGGGGATCCTCCCGGGCGGTCGCGGCAACGACTTCGCGCGGGCGCTCGGTATTCCGCTGGATCCCCGTGCCGCCTGCGAAGTGCTGGCCACCGGAACCACCCGTTCGTTGGACCTCGGCGAGGTCAACGGACGCACCTTCGTCGGCATCGCCAGCTGCGGGATCGATGCCGACGCCAACCGGATCGCGAACCGCAGCCGGCGCGTGGGCGGCAACCTGGTCTATTCCTACGCCGCGCTGCGAGCGCTGGCGCAATGGCGCCCGGCGGCGTTCACGATCACCATTGACGGCGGCCGGCCACACACGATCACGGGCTACACGATCGCCGTCGCCAACTCGAGCTCCTATGGTGGCGGTATGCGCCTGGCGCCGGCCGCCCGGCTTGACGACGGACTGCTGGAGATCGTGGTGATCGCACAGATGACAAAGCTGCGCTTCCTGCGACTACTGCCGACCGTGTTCTGGGGTGGGCACGTCAACCACGCCGGCGTCGAGATCCTCCAGGGCCGGCATGTCGGGATCGCCGCCTCGCGGCCGTTCGAGGTCTACGCCGACGGGGATCCGATCGCCCATCTGCCGGCGCACGTCCGCGCGCTGCCGGGCGCTGTACGGGCGCTCGTGCCGGCCAGCCCCGTCGAGCCGCTCGCTCCGGCCTCCCCCGTCCTTACCCGCTCAGCGCCATGAGCGCGCTCGACGCCAAGATCCTCGCCGCTCGCGCGGTCGGCCAGGTCGCGCGGCGCGCCGGGCGCGGTGGTGGCACGAGCCTCCCCGGCAAGGTTCTCACCCGGCTGGATCCCCACGCGATCGAGCGGCTCGCCGCGCGGTTGCCGCGCGGCTGCGCGGTCATCTCGGCCACCAACGGCAAGACAACGACCGCGGCGATGGCGGCCTCGGTGCTCCAGCGCGCTGGCATCAGCCTCGTCCACAACCGCGCGGGGGCCAACATGGCGGGCGGCGTGGCCTCGACGCTGGCCTCGGCGGCCCGGCGCCACGGGTCGATCGCCGGTGAGCTGGGTCTGTTCGAGATCGACGAGTTCTGGCTGGACCGCGTCGGGCCGCAGATACGTCCGCAGGCGGTGCTCCTCGCCAACCTGTTCCGCGACCAGCTGGATCGCTACGGCGAGCTGGACACGATCGCCGATCGCTGGGCGGCCATGGTTGCCGCGTTGCCCGCTGCGACCCAGCTGGCGCTCAACGCCGACGATCCGCTGGTCGCCGACCTGGGGCGCAAGTGCGCTCACGTGACCTACTTCGGTGTCGAGGACCGCTCGATGGCCAGCGGCGAGATGCAGCACGCCGCGGACTCCAAGCACTGCCGTCACTGCGGCGCCGCCTACGTTTATGACGCCGTCTACCTCGGCCATCTGGGCCTCTACCGCTGCCCGGAGTGCGGCCGCGAGCGCCCAACCCCGGCGGTGTACGCCGAGCGGGTGACGCTGCACGGCACGCGATCGGCGAGCTTCACGCTCGTCATCCCCGGCGGGAGCGTCGACGTGGCGCTGCCGCTGCCGGGTCTCTACAACGTCTACAACGCGCTCGGCGCCGCCACCCTGTGCTTGGCGCTCGGCACGACGCTTGCCCAGGTGGCCGACGGGCTCGAGCACGTGGCCGCCGCGTTCGGACGGGCGGAACGGATCGCCGTGGGCGACCATGAGCTGTCGGTGCTGCTGATCAAGAACCCGGCGGGGGCCAACGAGATCCTGCGAACGCTGGCGCTCGAGTCAGGGGAACTCGATCTCCTGGGCGTCCTCAACGACCGCACCGCTGACGGCCGCGATGTCTCGTGGGTGTGGGACGCAGACTTCGAGCTGCTGGCCGGCCGCGTACGCCGGGTGACGTGCGCCGGGACGCGGGCGGCGGAGCTCGCCCTGCGCCTCAAATACGCGGGGATCCCGGCGGAGCGCCTCGACGTCGTCTCCGACCTGCCCATCGCCCTGGACCGGGCACTGGCTCAATCCCCGGCCGGGGCCGGCGTGTACGCCCTGCCGACCTACACGGCGCTCCTGGAGCTCCGTGCCGAGCTCGCGCGCCGCGGCCACGTCGGCCGCTTCTACGAGCGGGAGCCGGCCGCGGTATGAGCGAGGCCATCTGGCACGACCTCGAGTGTGGAGGCTACGTCGAGGACCTCTCGTTCTGGCGCCAGCTCGCCGCGAAGACCGGAGGACCCGTGCTCGACGTCGGCGCCGGAACCGGCCGCGTGACCCTGGAGCTGGCCCGGGCCGGTCTCTCCGTCATGGCGGTCGACCTCGACGACGGGCTGCTCGAGGTGCTGCGCGAGCGCGCCGGCGACCTGGATGTGCGCACGGTGGTGGGCGACGCCCGGGCGTTCTGGGTGGGCGAGGGCTTCGCCCTGTGCGTCGTGCCGATGCAGACGATCCAGCTGCTGGGGGGACCGGACGGCCGCGAGTCGTTTCTGGAGTGTGCCCGCTCCCTGCTGGAGCCCGGCGCAGTCATGGCGGTGGCACTCGCCGAGGAGCTCGACTGCTTCGAGACCGTCGAAGGCGCTCCCGGCCCTCTGCCCGACGTGACCGAGATCGACGGCATCGTCTACTCGAGCCGTCCGGTGGCGGTGCGCCCTGAAGGCGACGGCTTTACCCTCGAGCGCCGGCGCGAGACGGTGACCGCCGACGGTCGTCTGTCGATCGAACGCAACCTGATCCACCTGGACGGCCTGGACGCCGAGACCCTGGAGGATGAGGCCACGGCAGCCGGCCTGCGACCCATCGACCGCGTTTCGATCGCCGCCACCGATGACTACGTCGGCACGACGGTAGTGATGTTTCGTGGCTGAAGCGCGGCTGCGCGTCTGCGCGTTGTATCCCGACCTGATGAATATCTACGCCGACCGCGGCAACCTGCTGCTGCTCGAGCGGCGCTGCCGCTGGCGGGGGATCGACTTCTCGCTGACCACCAGCGCGGTCGGCGAGCCACTGGACCCCGACGGCGCCGACCTGTACTACATCGGTGGTGGCCAGGATCGCGACCAGAAGCTCTGCGCCGAGGACCTCGCGCATCGCAAGCACGACGCCGTACACACCGCGGCGGCCCGCGGAGCGGTGATCGTGGCCGTCTGCGGTGGATATCAGCTGCTCGGCCGCTCCTACCAGCTCGGCGACGAACTGCTGCCGGGGGTTGGGCTGGTCGACTTGGAGACAGTCCGCGCCGACGGCCCGCGGCTGATCGGCAATGTCGCGATCGAGGTGGAGCTCGAGCCCGGTCAGCGACGGGTGCTCGCCGGCTTTGAGAACCACGGCGGCCGCACCAACCTGGGGCCGAGCGCCACACCGTTGGGACGGGTACTCAAGGGTCACGGTAACAACGGGCACGACGGCATCGAGGGCGTACGGGCCGGGAACGTAATCGGCACCTATCTGCACGGCCCGCTGCTGCCCAAGAACGCCTGGTTCGCCGACTGGCTGATCGCCACGGCGGCCGGCATCGAGGAGCCGCTGGACGAGCTCGACGATACGCTCGAGACGCTCGCCCATGGTGAGGCGCGGCGCGCGGCGGGGTTGTGAGCCGATCACCCTCCCGGCCGGCGGCCGGCCTGGCAATCGCGCTAGCGCTGGCAGTCGGCGCTGGAGGCTGTGCAACTGCCGCTCACACCACTACGGCACCCCAGACGATCATCACGACGACGAGCTCGACGCCGGCGACGCAGACGACCGCGGCGAGCTCGACATCGAACTCGACGCTGCCGGGCGCGGGCCAAGCCCCGGTGACGATCGGCGACAAGAACTACACCGAGCAGTTCGTGCTCGGCCAGCTGTACCTGCAGGCGCTGCGGGCGCAGGGGTTCACCGTCACGATCAACCAGAACATCGGACCGACGGACGTCACATTGCAGGCACTCAAGACGGGCGCGCTGACGATGTATCCCGAGTACCTCAACATCTTCGACGCCGCCATCGCCGGCTACCGACACGGGTTTCGTAGTCCCCTCGCCGCCGATCACGCGGCCGAGCGCTACGGTCTCGCCCACGGGCTGGCGCTGCTGGAACCGACCCCGTTCTCCGACACCGACGCGATCGCCGTGACCGTCGCCTTCGCCCGCCGCAACCGGCTGCGCTCGATCATCGACCTGCGTCGTGTCGCTGCCACGATGACGATGGCCGGCCCACCGCAGTTTCAGACATCGGCCCCCGGGCTGCCCCAGCTCTCCGCCGCCTACGGTGTCACCCCGGAGGCGTTCCGGGGGCTGCCGGTCGGCGCGCAGTACGCGCCGCTCAACACCGGTTCCGTGCAGGCCGCCTATGTCAGTTCCACTGACGGGCAGCTGGCCTCAGGCGACTACCGAACACTCTCTGACAACCAGCGGATCTTCGGCTGGGGCAATGTGGTGCCGGTGGTCTCGGCGACGGCGCTCGCCAAGGAGGGGCCGGCGTTCGCGGCCACCGTCGAGCGCGTGGACCGGGCGCTGACCACCCCGGTGATGCGCCAGCTCAACGCGGCTGTCGACGTCGCCAAGCAGGATCCGGCGGCCGTCGCCAAGCAGTTCCTGGAGACGCACGGCCTGCTCGAGCCGCTGGGCACCGCGCCCCTGGGTCCCTAGGGTCGGGGCATTAGGCCCCGCTGGAGCCGAAGCCTCCGGCGCCGCGGACGGTGTCGGTGAGCGACGTGACCTCGTCGACCTCCGAGATCGCCACGGCGACCACGACCAACTGCGCGATGCGATCGCCTGCGGCCAGCTCGAAGGCCTGCTCGCGATCGGTGTTGAGCAGCAGCACGCGTACCTCGCCGCGGTAATCGGCGTCGATCAGCCCGGGGGCGTTGACCACCGAGATCCCGTGGCGCGCGGCCAGTCCCGACCGCGGCAGCACGAGACCGGCATGACCGGGCGGGATCTCGACGGCGATCCCGGTGGGAATCGACGCCCGCTCGCCGGGGGCGAGAACCGCCGGCTCGACCGCGTAGAGATCGAGGCCGGCATCACCGGGGTGCGCTCTGGCGGGCAGCCGGGCGCGCGCATCCAGGCGCGCCACCCGCAGGCTCATGCCGGCTGGTGCTCGCCGTTCAGAACGAACGGCGCAAAGCGGGCGGCGATGTTGGCCGGGAGCCGGACGGACACGCGCACTCCCTCGGGCGTGTCCTCGCGCTCGAGATCGCCCGCCAGCTCGTGCAGCTCGGCCAGGCGTCCACCGTCGCGGTAGGGGACGAGCAGCTCCACCTCGGTCAGCCGGCGTTCGAACTCGGATTCGATCCGTTCGACCAGCTTCTCGATCCCCTCGCTGCTGGCCGCCGAGACGAGCACGGCACCGCGATGGCGGTGAGCCAGCTCGGCTCGCCGGGCGTCTGAGAGCGTGTCGGCCTTGGCCAGAACCAACACCCGGGACGCTTCGTCGGCGGCGATCTCGTGCAGCACGTCGTCGACGGCGCGCGTCATCGAGTCAAGCTCCTCTTCGTCGACCGACGCGTCAACCACGTGCAGGATCAGGTCGGCGCGGATCGTCTCCTCCAAGGTTGCTCCGAAGGCATCGACCAATTGGTGTGGCAGCTTGCGGATGAAGCCGACGGTGTCGGTCAGCAGGTAGTCGCGCCCGCCTGCCCGCAGCACCCGCGTGGTGGGGTCAAGCGTGTGGAACAGTCGGTCACGGACGGGGACGTCGGCGCCGGTGAGCGCGTTGAGCAGCGTCGACTTCCCAGCGTTGGTGTAGCCGGCGAGCGCGATCTGAGGCAGGCGGGCACGTTCGCGCTCGGCGCGCATCACCGAACGGGTCGAGCGTACCTGGGCCAGCCGGCGCTTGAGCGCGGCGATCCGGTCGCGGGCGAGGCGGCGGTCGGTCTCGATCTGCGTCTCGCCGGGACCCCGCGTCCCGATCCCGCCGCCGAGGCGCTCGAGATGCGTCCACAGCCCGCGCATGCGCGCCAGGTTGTACTCCAGCTGTGCGAGCTCGACCTGTAGCTTGCCCTCGGCGGTGTGGGCGTGGTCGGCGAAGATGTCGAGGATGATCGCCGTGCGGTCGATCACCGGCATGCCGAGCGCTTCCTCGAGGTTGCGCTCCTGACGCGGCGAGAGCTCGTCGTCAACGGCGACGAGGTTGGCGTCGGCGGCGGCCAGCTCGGCCTTGAGCTCGTCGAGCTTGCCCGGTCCGAGGTACGCGTTGGGGTGCGGACGGTCCCGGCGCTGGATCGTCTCCCCGACGGTCGCCACTCCGGCGGTGCGCAACAGCTCGGCCAGCTCAGGCAGATGGGCATCCTCGCCGGCGGGCACGGCGGCGATCATGTAGGCCCGCTGCCGGGCGCGCCGTTCGGGCGTTTCCGGCCGGCCGCCGTTTCTATGAGGAGCGGGTGGTGAAGCCAACACCCTCATGGTACCTGGGCGCAGGCGGCCGGTGCCGTTCGCGGGGACGACCGCTAAAGCCCGCTGAGCCGGTCGACGGCCTCGAGCAGGCGATCGTCGGGCGTGGTCAGCGAGATGCGAAAGAATCCCTCGCCGTTGGGCCCGTAGGCGCCGCCCGGCGAGATCACGACCGCGGCCCGCTCGAGGACGTGCTCGCAGTACGCGGCGGCTGAGGCAAATCCGGCGGGGACGGGCGCCCACACGTAGATCGTCCCCCGCGGCGGAGTGATCTGCACCCCCGCCTGGTGCAGCGCGTCGCACACCAGGTCGCGCCGGCGCTCGTATACCGCGTTCATCTCTCGGACGCTGGCGTCGACCTCGGGCTCCAGGGCGGCGACCCCGGCCAGCTGGATCGCCTCGAACAGGCCCGAGTCGATGTTGGACTTCAGCCGCCAGTACTGGGCGATCGCGTCGGCGTTGCCGACGATTGCCGCGCAGCGCCAGCCGGTCATGTTGTAGCCCTTGGAGAGCGAGAAGACCTCCACCCCGACGTCCTTGGCCCCCGGCGTGGCGAGAAACGAAGGTGCCACGTACCCGTCGAACGTCGTCTCGGAGTAGGCGTTGTCGTGTACGACGAGGATGTCGTGGGCGCGCGCCAGTTCGATGGCGGCCTCGAACAGGCCGTCGGGGACGATCGCGCCGGTCGGGTTGTTGGGGTAGTTGATGAACATCAGCCGTGCCCGCTTCAGGACGTCGGCCGGGATCTTGGCCAGGTCCGGCGCGAAGCCCAGCTCAGGCTCCAGGCCCATCAGATACGGCTCGCCGCCGGCCATCAGCGGGCCGCCGGTATACACCGGATATCCGGGGTCTGAGGCCAGCGCGACGTCTCCCGGATCCAGGAAGGCGAGGCTGAGATTGAAGATGCACTCCTTGGCGCCGATCGCGGGCATGACCTCGGAGGCGGGGTCCAGGCTGACGCCGAAGCGGCGCCCGTAGAAGCCGGCGACCGCCTCACGGAACTCCAGCCGGCCACGGTTTGACGGGTACTGATGGGTCGACGGGTCGGCGACGGCCCGCTGGGCGGCGGCGACGATCGGCGCGTATGTCGGTGTGTCGGGATCGCCGATCCCCAGGCTGATCACGTCAACGCCGGCGGCGCGCTTGTCGGCGATCTTGCGCTCGAGCTCGGCGAACAGGTACGGCGGGATTTGCTCGAGGCGCTTACTTGGTCGCATGCAGCTCCTTGATGAAGTCGTCGGCCAGCGTGCCGGAGAAGACCGGCACCGCCCAGCCGCTGAGATTAACGTGGAGATCGTCGGAGACCTCGACCTCCAGCTCGCCGCCGTCGAGCACCACCGTGACCGGCGAGTCGCCGCCACGCAGGACGTGGGCGACAGCCGCCCCGGTGGCGCCGGTCCCGCTCGACGCTGTCTCCCCCACCCCACGTTCGAAGATCCGCGCCCGGATCCGGTCGCCGGTCAGCGGCACATACCAGGAGACATTCGTGCGGTTGGGAAACAGCTCGTGGGACTCGATCGCGGGGCCGATCGCCGGCAGATCGAGAGCTTCAAGTGCGTCCTCGTCGTCGACGCGGATGGCGCACTGGGGGTTTCCGACCTGAATGTGCCGGAAGTTCCAGGTGTGACCGTTGGCGATCAGCGTCGATTGGCCATCGGGTAGCCCCTCGGGGAAATCGGCGCTCCGCGTGCGGATGCGGCCGATGTCCAGGCGAGCGGTCGTCGGCGAAGTGATCGTCGGACGGATCTCGCCGGCGACTGTCTGGATCGAGAACTGATCGGCGTTCGCCCAGCCGCGGCGGCGCAGGTAGAGCGCCGCCTCGCGGGCACCGTTGCCCGAGAGCTCGGCCTCGGACCCATCCGGATTGAAGATCCGCAGCCGGGCGACGAATCCGGGCTCACTGGGGGGCGATAGCAGCAGAATCCCGTCGGCGAACACGCCGGTGTGCCCCGCACACAGAGCGCGGACGCGCGCGGGGGTCAGCTCGAAGTCGAGCCGCTCTGCCTCGAGGATCAGATAATCGTTGCCCAGGGCTTGCCACTTCTCGAAGACCACGCGGCGATGAGTGTATGTGTACCGTCGCCCCGTCATGGTTCGGCGCATTCGCCTCTCGGCGTCCTCGCCGCTGCTTGCGCTCGCCGTGGTCTCGGTCCTCTCGCTGGCAGCGCGCGGCCTGCTGCTCGGGCAGCCCTGTCAGTCGCCGTGCAACAAGGCCAACCAGCACACGCTGGTCTTCGACGAGGCCTACTACGTCAACGCGGCCCGCGTGATCGCCGGCATCCACCCGCCTTCGGGCTCGCATTACGACACCTCGCCGCTCGGCACCGATCCCAACGCCGAGCATCCTCAGGGAGCCAAGCTGATCATGGCGGCGGCGATCGAGATCTTCGGCGATGGCCCGTTCGCCTGGCGGATCGGCAGCCTGATCTTCGGCTCGCTGGCGATCCTCGCCATGTACGCGCTCGTCCGCGCCGCCGGCGGTGGGCGCTGGTCGGCGGTGGGCGCGGCCGCGCTCATGGCCTGCGACAACCTGCTGCTCGTCCACGGGCGCATCGGAACGCTCGACATCTACGCGCTGGCGCCGATGATCTGGGGGGTGGCCCTGTATCTGCGGGGCCGATGGGTGGCGGCGGGCATCGTCCTGGCGGTGGCCGACTGCTTCAAGGAGGTCTCGTTCTATGCGCTGCTCGTACTCGGGGTGATCGAGCTCGGCCGGGTGATCGTCGCCTGGCGCGATCCCGACCCGCCGGACGACTGGCACTGGTGGCCGGCGCTGAGCCGCCTGGCGGCGACGGCGTTCGTGAGCATCGGCGTCTTCGTCGGTCTGCTCGGGATCATGGGCCTGATCGCCCAGCCCTACGCCGACGCCGAGGGCCGCCTGATCACCGGCGGCCCGTTTGATCACCTGTGGCACATGATCACCTACGGAGCGAACCTGACCAGCCCGCACGGGCCGCAGGGCATCGCCTCGTATCCGTGGCAGTGGCTGCTCGATCTCAAGCCGATCACCTATCTGCGGATCAACCCCTCGCTACCCGGCCAGGGCCTGTACGCGATCCATCCCGTATCGGCGTTCTTCGGGATGGTGAGCCCGCCGATCCTGGCGCTGGCGATCCCCGGAGTGCTCTTCGGGATCTACCGACTGCTCTCGCGCCGCCGGCTCGGGGGGACCGGACAAGACGGCTCGCCGGCGGCCCCGGCGCGCTCGCTGGGCGACGTGCAACTGGCGATCCTCGGCCCGGCCTGGTTCATCGGCACGTGGCTGCCCTACGAGCTGCAGAGTGCCCTCGACAGCCGCACGAGCTACCTCTACTACATGGTCGTCGTGATGCCCGGCATCTACGTGGCGGTCACCTATCTGATCTCGCTCGGGTGGCGGCGGCGTCAGACGTGGCTGAGGGTACTGATCGGGGTGTGGGCGCTGACCGTGCTCGCCGCCGTCGTTCTGATGTACCCCTTCGTGGCGGCCTTCTGAGCGAGGGCCTGCCGCAGTCAGCTCGCCCACCACAGGGCGGCGATCTCGGCAGCGACATCGCCCGCGCCGCGGCCCGTCACGTCGATTACGTGCGCGCCGGCCAGCTTGCGCATCCAGGTGAGCTGGCGGCGGGCATAGTTGCGGGTGCGTCGCTTCATCGCGTCGACGTCGCCGGCCAGCAGCTCATCGAACCCCAGCGCACGGCGGGCCGTAGCCGAGGCGCCGGCCGCGTGGGCGCGGCGGACCTCATCGATCGCCCCGGCGGCCAGCATCGCGTCCACCCGGGCATCGATGCGCACATACAGGACGTCGCGGTCCATCGTGAGCCCGATCAGCAGGGTCGGGTGCCGCGTGGCATTCGTCCACAGCTCGGACTCCTCGCCGGGCGGCTCGAGCTCGCCGCTGTCGAACAGCTCGAGCGCGCGGACGATCCGTTGACGATCGGTGGGGGCGATCCCGGCGGCCGCCCAGGGAGCCCGCGTCGCCAGGATCGCGTGCAGGGCCTGTGGCCCACGCTGGTCGAGCTCGGCGATCCAGCGCTCGCGCACGCCCTCGGCCGGCGGTGGGCGCAGGCTCAGCTCGGTGAGCGCCGCTCGAAGATACAGCCCCGTCCCGCCGACGACGATCGGCCGGCGGCCGGCGGCAAGGAGCCCGTCGATCTCCGCGTGGGCGAGCTCCGCGTACTGCCCGGCGCTGAAGGTGGCGTCGACCGGCAGAAAGTCCAGCAGCCGGTGCTCGAGACGGGCGCGCACGCCGGCGTCGGCGGCGCCGGTGAGGACCGAGAGGCCGCTGTAGACCTGCAGCGCATCGGCGGAGACGGCCACCGGATCCTCACCGGCGGCGCGTAGCCGCTGCGCCAGCGCGATCGCCACGTCGGTCTTCCCCACCCCGGTGGGCCCGAACAGCGCGACGACCTCTGGGCGCGTCATCGCCCCAGTATCGTGAAGCAATGGTTGTATGCGGCGGGTTGCTGTGAGAGTCGGAGCTGGGATCTCCACCGACGGCGATCCGCTGATCGGTGCCAGCGAGGCGGCCCGGACGGCCGCCCACGCGCTCCACGGCGAGCCCGCCGACCTCGTCGTGGTGTTCGCCGCGGGCGCGCATCTGGCCGCGCCCGAGGCCACGCTCCAGGGCGTCCACGCCGAGCTGGCGCCCGAGGCGCTGATCGGCTGCGGGGCCGGCGGGGTTCTCGGCGAGGGCCGTGAGCTGGAGTCCGGCACGGCCGTCGCAGTGTGGGCGGCCTCCCTGGGTGACGGATCGGCCCGGCCGTTTCACGCCACCGTGACCGAGGTGCCCGGCGGTGGCCTACTCGAGGGCCTGCCTGAGCCGGGCGCCGATTCTGGCCTGATCATGCTCTCCGACCCGTACTCGTTTCCCACCGACGCGGTGCTCGCGGGCCTGGCGCGCGACACACCCGGCATACCGGTGCTCGGCGGCCTCTCCAGTGGCCGCTCGCTCAGCGGCTCCGGAGCCCTGTTCCTCGATGAGACCGTGCACGAGCAGGGAGCCGTCGGGGTCTGCTTGGACGGCGTGGAGATGTTGCCGTGCGTCTCGCAGGGCGCCGCTCCGCTCGGTCGCGAGATGACGATCACCGCCGCGGACGCCAACGTGATCCTCGAGCTCGCGGGAAAGCCGGCCGTGCAGACGATCGAGGAGGTGATCGCCGAGCTGTCGATCGCCGAGCGGGCGCTCGTCGCCGCCGGCCTGCTGATCGGGATCGTGATCGACGGAGGCAAGCCCGACTACGAGCAGGGCGACTTCCTCGTCCGCGGAGTCCTGGGTGTCGACTCGGACACGGGCGCGGTCGCCGTCGGCGCAAACGTCAGCCCCGGGCAGGTGGTGCGCCTGCACGCCCGCGACGCCGGATCGGCCGACGAGGACCTGCGCCGGGCCCTGGGCCTCCGCGCGCGCGCCAGCGGGGCGCAGCCGCCGGCGGGCGCACTGGTGTTCTCCTGCAACGGCCGCGGCCAGTCGATGTTCGGCGCCTGTGACCACGACGCGACGATGATCGACGAGGTTCTCGGCGGCACGCCCGCCGCCGGCTTCTTCGCCGCCGGCGAAATCGGCCCGGTCGGCGGCCGGAGCTTCCTGCACACCTTCACCGCGACGGTCGCCGTCTTCCCGCAGTAGCCTGCGCGCCGTGTCCAGGCGCCCCCGGATCGCCCTCGCCGGCGCCACCGTGCTGCTCACCGGCGCCACCGGTGGAATCGGCCAGGCGATCGCCCGCGCGCTCGCGCAACGGGGAGCACGGCTGCTCCTGACCGGTCGCCGGCGCGATCTCCTGGAGCAGCTGGCCGCCGAGCTCGGCGCGCGGGCACTCGTGGCCGACCTGGCCGTCGCCCAGGACGTAGATCGGCTGGGCGCCGAGGCGGCAGCGGCCGGTGTCGACGTGCTCGTGGCCAACGCCGGAACGCCCGCCAGCGGCGAGCTCGGCGAGCTCTCAGGCGTTCAGGTTGATCGGATGCTCGCCGTCAACCTCCGCGCCCCGATCGCGCTCGCCCACGGCCTCGTGCCGATGATGACCAGCCGCGGCAGCGGACAGATGGTGTTCATCTCCTCGCTCTCGGGCCAGGTCGCCTCCCCCGCCTCATCCCTGTATTCGGCGACCAAGTTCGGCCTGCGGGGCTTCGCCCTCGGCATCCGCGAGGACCTCCGCCGATCCGGCGTCGGCGTCTCGCTGGTCGTCCCGGGCTTCATCAGCGACGCCGGCATGTACGCCGAAACGGGCGTCAAGCTGCCGGCCGGTGTGAGCACCCGCTCGCCTGAGCAGGTTGCCGCGGCGGTGATCCGGGCGATCGAGCGCAATCCGGCCGAGATCTTCGTCGCCCCGCTGAGCCTGCGCGCCGGTGCCGCCTTCGGGTCGGTCGCCCCCGCCACGGCGGCCCTGGCCAGCCGCCTGATGGGATCTGACCGGATCGCCGCGGCGCTCTCCGCAGCGCAGCGCTCGAAGCGCTGACCGCCGCTCAGCTGCGGTCCCCGGTGGCGGCGGCCGCGTGCTCGCCGGTGACCGAGGACAGCGCGGCCATGATCTCGTCGGCCAGCTTGGCCCCGTCGTTGGCGATCTCCGGCGTCGCCTGCACCCGCACGACGACGTCGTCGCCGTCGACCTCCTCGAGCAGCACGGCCTTGGAGCTTGTCGGCGTGCCGATCTCGTTGTCGAGGATCGCCTGCACCTGACTGGGGCGCACCCCGGACGTGAGGCGCACCTTGACGTCGACGGAATCGGGCTCCCTGAGCGGCATCACGACCGCCGCGAGCACGACGTTGTTGGGGATCATGATCTGGTCGGCGCCCCGAGTGAGCGTCGTGTACAGCAGACCGAGCGAACTCACGATCCCTTCGACCTGCCCGCCCACGGCGCCGGCCTGGAGCCGGATCCGCTCCCCCACCCGGAAGGGGCGAGCGCTCAGCAGAACCATGCCGGCAATCGCGTTGCCCAGCGTCTGCTGGGCGGCGAGACCGAAGACGACGGCGGTGAAGCCTCCTCCGAGGGCCAGCGTCTGCAGCTTGGCGCCGGCCACGCGCAGCGCGACCAGAACGGTGATCACGATCGTGAGCAGCCGGATCAGGAAGCCGACCGTTCCCGCCGTGGCCGGGTCCATCCGCCGCAGGAACACTGGGCCGGCGAAGCGACTGGCATCCCGCGCCAGCCCCCAGCCGATCGCCACCAGCGCCAGCGCGACCACGATCTGCAGGGGCGTTTGCAGCTGGTTGGCGGTGTGCTTGCCCAAGATCCCCTTGCGGTGGTCGTAGGCGACAAGCAGGGCCACCAGCAGCGGGACGAGCAGCACCGCCTCGCGCTGAGCGCGCTTGACCGCTCGTTCGCTGTAGTCGACCGACAGCCCGACGCGCTCCCAGGCTTCGCTGCGCGTCTCGAACATCCGGTCGAGGTTCAGGTCCCTGCGTGGCTTGAACTGGCGGGGCATGGCTCCTTGAAATCTCGGGTTCGCTGTTGGTGTCTACCGGCGCCGTCTAAACCGGCCCTATGCCAGCGGATGACCTCAGAAGAGGCGCCCCTGGTCGGGCTCATGCGCCCGAGGCGCGGGCGCCGCGGGAACGACACTGAAGCCCCGCCGCCACCCGGACGGCTCGGGCTCTGGGCTCCTGATCAGGGCCGATAACCGCTTGCGCTCGCGCACCGGCGCATACGCGCCACGGCGATACAGGTCAATGTATCGCGGCACAAGGTCGGAATGGTGCTCCTTCAGCCAGTCCATGAACACCTGGCGCACCTCCCCTCGGAGGTGCAGGGCGATGCCGGTCACGTACGCCGCCCCCGCCTCCCTCGCCAGTTGAAGGATCCTTTCAACCTGCTCGGGGGCGTCGTTGATTCCGGGCATCAGCGGCGCGATCAGGATCCCGGTGCGGATTCCCGCCCGGTTGAGCTCGGCCACCGCCTCCAGGCGCGCCTTCGGGTGCGGCGTATGGGGCTCGGTGGCCCGCCACGCCTTCTCGTCGAGCGTCGGCACCGACAGCGCTGCCCTGAACTCCGCGACCTCGTTGAGCTTGGTCATCAGATCGAGATCACGCAGGAGCAGCGGCGACTTGGTGAGCACCGACCCGGGATTGCGCGCCTCGATCATCGCCTCCCAGATCCCCCGCGTCAGCTTGTAGCGGCCCTCCACCCACTGATACGGGTCGGTGTTGGTCCCCAGCGCGACGTGCTCGCCCTGCCACGACGGCCGCGCCAGCTCCACCCGCAACCGCTCGGGCGCGTTGACCTTGACCACGATCTCGCGCTCGAAGTCCCGTCCGGCGTCGAAGTCCAGATACGTGTGCGTGGGACGGGCGAAGCAGTTATGGCTGACCACGCCGTTGGCGATGAAGTCGCCGGTGCCGGTGGTGATGTCGTACAGCGGCAGGTCCTTGCCGAGCGGCTCGACAGCGACGATTCTCAGCTTCACGAATGTCTTCACCATCTGTCCGTCGATTGATCGCTTCCTCGTGGTGGCCGGGTCCGTCAGGTGAAAGAACCTCAGGTGCTCGGACAGGCCACCGACGATTCGGACATATTCCAGGCCATGGCAGTCTGCCGTGTGGTCGGTCGCGACACCGAAGCTCAAGCGCCCCGCGCACGCCTTGATCCACGCGAGGATCTGTGGGTCGGTGTTGGCGATCCGAAGCGCAAACGCATTGCGACCGCCTTCGGCGTCGAAGATCCCGCCGAGGAACCCGCGGCACCAGTCTAAGGTGGGAAGTCCAGGCCACTCGATCAACGCGCGGATCCGCTCGACGTTCGACGAGCGCCCCGAGGAGATCGACGCGATCTCACGGCGCGCGCCGACGGCCTGGGCGAATGCGCGCTCTCGGGTCTCGATCCCAGCCTGGCCGAGAAAGTCCCGTGAGCGCCACAGCGCCTCGAGGTCGGCGAGCGCCAGACGGAAGCTATTCACGCTCGATATGCCGCCATTTCGTACGTACGTGTACGCGCCGAGATGTCCGTCCCCGCGAATCATGGCGCAGAGATAGCCGCGCCGGTACTCGACGTTGTGCGCCGGCTGCGTTGCGAAAGCGCCAGTCCCGACCAGGTGGTTAGCGAGCGTGAGGTGCGGTCGATCCTGAGCTCCCCGCTCGCTATTCGTGACGTGCTTCCAACCGCGATTGGTCAACAGACGATGGTCACCGCTGAGGATGAGCTCAGTGCCGTCTTCAGCGACCACTCGGAACGCGGGCTTGACGGTGATCCACTTGTCCAAGACCTTTGTGAGCGTGTAGCGGCGGTACTTCCCTCGCCGCTCGGTCCCGTAGATCGCCTCCCCCACCTCAAGCTGCTCGAGCGGCTTGTGGCGACCGTCCGCCGTCAAGACTGGCGTGCCACCCCAGCCGCAATAGCTGCAGGCGTGCGTGCATCCTCGATACGGGTTGATCGTCCACCGGAACGGCATCTGCGACGCCGCCGGGACGCGGTTGAGGATCGACTTCGCGCGAACCTCGTAGAAACGGGTCGGGACCGCGTCCGGTGCCTCGAAATGGCGCACCACCGCCTCGTCGGTGTACCCCGGCAGACGGGCGCTCTCCTCCGCTTCGAGACTCAGGTTGCTCCATCGCACGAACATATGTTCGCACACCCCCGCGGCGGCATCGAAATGTGCAATCCCAACGCCGGGCGCGGTGACGCGCAAGCGCTGGGTTGCGTGGGCAAATGAGGACTCCGCGCGTCCGCTTTGGCCCAACTCGGCGCTTCCCGGCCGCTACCTCGCGAGCGAAAAACTCAGCGGGCGGCGCGGGCGAGCAACGAGGCCTCGCCCATGAGCGTCTGGCTGGTGGCCGAGGTGATCTCCACCTCGACGAGCTCTCCCGGGGCGCCGAGGCCGGCGAAGTTGACGACCTTGTTGTGACGCGAGCGGCCGCGCAGGCGGCTGGGATCGGTGCGCGACGGGCCCTCGACAAGGACCTCGAGCGTCCGCCCCACAAACCGCTGGGCCCGCTCCCGGGCACGGCGCTGGACGACCTCCACGAGGCGCTCCATGCGGGCCACCTTCTCGTCGTGGGGCAGCTGATCCGGCAGGGTGGCCGCCTCGGTCTCGCGCCGCGGCGAGTAGATGAACGTGAACGCACCGTCGTAGCCGACCTCCTCGGCGACCTCGAGCGTCTGCTCGAAGTCGCTCTCGGTCTCGCCGGGGAACCCGACGATGATGTCGGTGGTCAGCGCGCAGTCGGGGACGTGCTCGCGGATCAACGCCACCCGGTCCAGATACCGCTCGCGGCTGTAGGTGCGGCGCATGCGCTTGAGCACGGCGCTGGAGCCCGACTGCAGCGGCAGGTGGATGTGCTCGCACAGCGCCGGCAACTCGGCGTGGGCGCGGATCACGTCCTCGCGCATGTCCTTGGGGTGCGGGCTCGTGTAGCGGATGCGCTCGATACCCGGTACGGCGTCGACCTCGGCGAGCAGCTCAGCGAACGTGATCCGGTCGGCGCGCGGCAGGTCGCGTCCGTAGGAGTTGACGTTCTGGCCCAGAAGCGTGACCTCGCCTACGCCGTCGGCGGCCAAGCCGGAGACCTCGGCGATCAACTCGGCCGGCCCGCGGCTGACCTCCCGGCCCCGTGTCGAGGGCACGATGCAATATGAGCAGACGGAGTTGCAGCCGACGCTGATCTGCACCCACCCGTGGTGCTCACGGGCGCGCTTGGCCGGCAGGTGCCCGGTGAAGCCCTCGAACTCGAAGAAGCCCTGGGCGGTGAGCGAGTCGCTCGTCAAGAACTCGGCCAGCTTGTGCACCTGACCGGGTCCGAACGCGACGTCGACAAACGGAAAGCGCGCGAACACCTCGTCCTTGACCGACTGCGCCCAGCATCCGCCGACGCCGATCACGCGGCTCGGGTTCTCGCGCTTCAATCGCTTCGCCTCGCCGAGGCGGGCGACGAATCGGCTGTCTGCGGTCTCGCGGATCGAGCACGTGTTGAACAGGATCAGGTCGGCATCCGCGCCGTCGGACACCTCGCCGTAGCCGAGCGAGTCCAGCATGCCCTTGATCCGCTCGGAGTCGTGCTCGTTCATCTGGCAGCCGAACGTGGTCAGGTGGTAGCGCTTAT
>DATAUL010000081.1:0-4486 GCA_036268255.1 Solirubrobacteraceae bacterium
TCCGAGAGGATCCGCTCCAGCCGCGGCTCGGTCTCGACATCGACGTGGCGCATCGCACCGGCCACGGCCGGGTGCACGGCGGCGATCTGGGCGTGCATCTCGTGGGCCACCGCGCGATAGGAGGGATGGCCCTCGCGCCCGGAGCGCAGCTCGATCAGCTGCATCGCCTCCCGGGCGTTGAGATCGAGGACGAAGCGCATCCGATAGCCGAGGCACAGAGCATAGGCTGCGGCCCCGCCGAGGCCGGCGTCGCTCAGCCGCTCGTACGCGCGCCGCGACACCTCCAGCGCGCGGCGGTAGGGCTCAGCGGCGCCGGCGAGCTGCACCTGCTCGGGGACGTCGGCCCCGAGGTCCGGGGTCAGAGCCTGCCACTGCACGGTCAGCATCCGGTGGCGCTGCAGATCGCGGAAGGCGCCGTAGTCGGCCACGATCTCGAACCGGTACCGCAGCGCCTCGAACCCGCGGCCGGGACGGTGGCGGCGGTTGGCGCGCTCGCCGATGAGATCGGACAGCAGCTCGGCGCTGCGCGCTTCGTCGAGCCCCTCCACGGCGCGGCGGATCTCTTGCTCCGAGCTGCCGCTGGCCTCAAACAGCAGCGCGGTGAGCAGATCGTCCTCGTCGCCCTGGACGCTGAGCAGCCTGACCGAGGGCCCCAGGTCCTGATGCTGTCGATCGAGACCCAGCCGCCGCGCCCAGCGCTCGCCGGCCTGCGCGCGGCGCTGCAGGTAGGCGATCCACTCCCCGCCACGATCGGGGCGCTGCACGCGGGTGACGAAGCTCGGCATCAGCGACTGGACCTCCTGCAGGATCATCGCGCCGTAGTCCCGGGCCTCGGGGAGCGGGTGCGCCAGCAGGTGCAGGATCAGCTGCTCGTAGGTCTGGCCGCTGGCGTAGACGCCCATGTGCGACAGCGAGCTTGCGGGCAGCAGACCGCGCAGGAGGTCGAGGGCCTTCGCCTTGATCGCCCGCGCGTGAGCGGCGGCGGGCTCGCCGCCGGCGCGCGGGTACTCGCGCTCGGCCCAGGCGCTGAGGACCGGGATCGCGGCGGCGTAGATGCCGAACAGCTCGTCCATGGCCGCCGTGTACGCCGGGCCGAGCTCAGGATCGCGGTAGTACCGGTAGCCTCCGTCCGGCAACGGGGCGTCATAGGCGATGTACCGGGTCGATTGCTCCAGGTAGGCGGCCAGCCGCGGGCGCTGGAGGATCTTGGTGAGGATGTTGGAGACCCATTCGCACGCGATGTGCGCCCCGCCCAGCTGCGCCACCGAGTCGTCGCCGTAGCCGAGGAAGATCCGCTCGTACAGTTGCTCGGCCCGGCTGGGTTCAGACGGGGCGGTCACGATCGCGCCGGCGTCCACGGCCGCCAGGTCCGACGAGAACTCGTCGAGCAGCAGCCGCCGCAGTGTCCCCGGGTACCGCGAGTACCGCGCGAACAGCGCTCCCTTCAGCGTCTCCGGCAGGTCGACGAGCGCGAACACCGGCCGATCGAGGTTCGTGCAATGCGCGCTCAGCAGGTCTGACTCGGCGGCGGTGAAGCTCTCGACGGGGTAGTCCACGGGCGCTCGATCGTAGCGGCGCCGTCGGCCGCCTCTGGCCGTTGTGTAGGCTGGCCGATACGCATGCGTACCGGTGAGGCAGAGCAGGTCGATGTGCTCATCGTCGGGGCCGGCCTGTCGGGGATCGGGGCCGGCTGTCACCTGCGCCGCGCTTGCCCGGAGCGGACGTTCGCGATCCTCGAATCCCGCGATGCGAGCGGTGGCACCTGGGATCTGTTTCGCTACCCGGGGATCCGCTCGGACTCCGACATGCAGACGCTGGGGTACGCGTTCAGGCCGTGGAAGGGGACGCGGACGATCGCCGACGGTCCGTCGATCCTGCGCTATGTCCGCCAGACGGCTGCCGAGTACGGCGTCGATGAGCAGGTCCGGTACAACCGTCGCGTCGTGTCGGCCGACTACGACAGCGACGAGTGCGTCTGGACGGTGCAGGTCCAGCGCACCGACACGGACGAGACCACCGAGATGCGCTGCTCGTTCCTGTTCATGTGCACCGGCTACTACCGCTACGACGAGGGCTATACGCCGCCATTCGCGGGCGTCGATCGGTACCAGGGGACGCTCGTCCATCCCCAGCATTGGCCCGAGCAACTCGACTACGCCGGCCGGCGCGTCGCGGTGATCGGCAGCGGCGCCACGGCGATCACGCTCGTGCCCGCGATGGCGCGGACGGCCGGGCACGTGACGATGGTGCAGCGCTCGCCCAGCTACGTCATCTCGCTACCGTCGGTCGACCCGCTTGACAGGCTGGCCCGCCGGCTGCTGCCCGTGATGCCGGCCTATCAACTGGTGCGCTGGAAGAACGTGGTGCTGATGGCCCTCAGCTTTCAGCTCAGCCGGCGCCGCCCGCGCCTCGTCAAGGCGGTCATCCGCCGCGGGGTGCGCTCACAGCTGCCCGACGGCTTCGACGTCGACACGCATTTCGCGCCGCTGTATGACCCGTGGGATCAGCGCATGTGCGTGGTGCCCGACGCCGACCTGTTCAGGGCGCTGCATGCCGGCACGGCGTCGATCGTCACTGACGGGATCGAGACGTTCACCGAGCGTGGCCTGAAGCTCGCCGGCGGGACGGAGCTTACGGCCGACGTGATCGTGACCGCCACCGGACTGCGGCTGCAGGCGATCGGCGGTACGGCGCTGAGCGTCGACGGCGTGCCCGTGCATCTGCCCGATACGCTCGCCTACCGCGGGATGATGCTCTCCGGCCTGCCCAACTTCGCGATGACGATCGGCTACACGAACGCCTCGTGGACGCTCAAGGCCGATCTGACCGCCGACTACGTCTGCCGGCTGCTCAACCACATGGCCGCGCACGGTTATCGCCAGTGCATGCCCGCGCCCGACCCCCCGGGCATCACCCGCCGGCCGCTCCTCGACCTCGCCTCCGGATATGTCCAGCGCTCGGTCCAGGAGCTCCCCTCGCAGGGCACCGAGCGGCCCTGGCGGATGCGCCAGAACTACCCGCTCGACCTGCTCGACTTCCGCCGCGCCGACCTCGAGGACGGCGTCATGCAGTTCTTCGCGGGCCGCCCTGCGCTCCGCCGGACAGAGCCCGCCGCGGCCTGATCTCGCCACGCTGCGTCCCCTTCAGTGCAACCATTGAGTTGCGTGCGATAAAAGTGACCGTATGCGGCACTTTCATCGCTCACGCAGCAGCGACGTGCGAAACCGGCAGCGCAGCGACAGGATCGCCGGGACGGTCGGGGTCGCCGCGGCGCCGCTCGGGTCGTTAGCGCCCCAGCGCGGCACCGCACCCCACCAGGCGCAGCGCTGCGGTGACGCCGAGCCGTCCGGGCGCGGCCTGATTACCCCGCGCTGTCCGGGTTGCCGGTCGACTGCGTACCCTCGCTGGACCCACCGCTCGTGCTGTCGTCTCCGCCGTCGCCGGAGCCCGGGCGTCGGCGCTTCTCCTGCTGACCGGCCGAGCTGGGCTGCTCTTCGGCGTTCTGATCGGACACCGAGCCGGGGAGGGGCTGTTTCTCAGGATTTCCCTGTCGTTCGTCTGGCATGTCCGATGTCTACCCGCCCGCGTGGGTCCGCACGCCGCCCTGGTCAGACGACGTGCACGTCGGCGCCGGCGGCGGCGAACAGCTTCTGCGCGGCCGGCGGTGGGGATCGCCCTGCTCGGTCTCAACGACCTGATGCCGCGGATCCTGTTCGCCCAGTTGCTCGTCGTCGCGCTCTTCAACGTGCGGCTGTTCGGGATCGGGGCCGGCATCGGCCAGCAGTGCTGCTGCTCCTCACCGTCCAGAAGGCCGGTTTCAGCGCCCTGGCGATCGTGCCGGCGGCGATGCTGTTGGTCTCGGGCGTGGTCGGCATCGTGTTCGCGCCCCGGACCCAGGGTCGCGACCTGGCCGACACGGGGGCCGAGGAGGTCAGGACGCGCTCGGCGGAGCGCGATCTCCAGGCCGCCTGACCCCGTCAGGCCAGGCGCACGAAGTCGGCGAGCGCGGCATCGCAGCAGTGCTCGGCTATCACCGCCCGGGCCAGGCCGTGCGCGCCGGCGCTCGGCGGTGTCCTGGACGCAGGTGGGTGACGGCTAGAACAGCCCGCCGATGGCCTGGCCGGCGTGGGCGGCCAGGTTGAACAGCGGCGAGGGGAAGACGCCGAACACGATGCACGCGGCCCCGAACACGAGCGCGACGAGCGTCACCTCGGGGAAGCGCGACGAGATCGAAACGGAGGAGACGGTGGCGGGGGCGCCGTCGGCGTCCAGCGCGTCGGCCTCGGGCGAGCCACCGGCGATCGGCGCCAGGATGCGCCGCGCGCTTTCGGCCGTGTAGCCCGGGCCGGGGCTCGCTGTGGGCGCGCGCATCCAGATCGAGGCGACCACCCGCAGGTAGTAGCCGAGGGAGATCATCGAGCCGAGCACGAGCACGATCGCCAGCCACGTGTAGTCGCCGTTGACGAGCGCATGGATCAGCTGGAAC
>DATAUL010000082.1:0-3292 GCA_036268255.1 Solirubrobacteraceae bacterium
CGTGACCGAGCCGTCGTCGGCCACAAAGGGCTGCGCGGCGGTGGTGATGGCGGCGACCGCGGCGGCCTGCTCGTCGGCGCTCAGCTCGCGGTAGGTCGCGCTGAACAGCGGCGACATGTCGAGCGTCTCCTCCAGGTAGCCATCGAGCGCGTCGTAGTGACGAGTCACCGAGACCGGCGAGACGACCACGTCCTGGAAGCCCGCGCCCTCCAACAGCTCGGCCAGCTGGCCGTCGCCGGCCAGCGAGAACATTCCGGGCGCGCCGGGTTCCGGCGGCTCGGCGTGGCCCAATTCCACCATCGCCCGGCCGGGGATCACCGCCCACGGATTCTTCTGAGGCGTGTCCCACACGGCGAACGCAGCCCGCCCCCCCGGGCGCAGGATTCGCCGGACCTCGCGGGCGGCGGCCTCGGGGTCGACGATCAGCATGATCCCCCAGCGGACGATCACGGCATCGACGGTGGCGGTCTCAAGGTCGATCCACTCGAGCTCGAGCTGCCTGAACTCGACGTTGTCGACGCCGAGCTCGGCGGCCCGGGCGCGAGCGACGTCGAGCATCGCGTCCGCCCCGTCGCTCGAGACGAGCGTTCCCCCGGGACCGACCAGCTGGGCCGCCATGAAGCCCGTGTCGCCGGGTCCGGCGGCCAGCTCCAGCACCCGCTGGCCGGGACGGAGCGCCAGCGCCTCGACCATCGCCGCCGAGACGGGCATCCCCCAGTCGCGGATCCGGTCAGCGCGCTTGCCCCAGCCGGCAGCGGCTCGCTCCCATGCATCGCGGGTGGCCGAGCGCTGCTCGTTGGGGTCAAGTGACGCCATTGCCGCGAGATTAGTCCTCGGCGCCGGGCGGCGCGAGGCGGCGCGTCAGCTCGCCGAACGCAGCCTCGATCTGGGCGCCCATCCGCTGGTCGAAGATCGCCTCCAGCGCGTCGGCGGCAAGCGGACGCAGGCTGGTGATCGCCGCGTTGATCTCCGCCCAGCGCTCCGCCGGCATCCCGGCGCGCTCGAAGGGCTCCCACACCCCGGTCATGAACAGCGTCACGAACGCGCTCGAGACGGCGTCGCAGTGGTGCTCGATCTGCTCGAACACGCCGAGGGCGTCCTTAAGGGCGATCCCGAGCTCCACGACGCGCTCGGCGACTGCCAGCAGCGACGGGCTCGGCACCTCGTAGCGATCCTCGCCGGTGGGCACGAGCACACCCAGGCGCTCGGCGTGGGCGAGCACCCCGGGAGCGTCGGCGGCGGCGACGTGAAAGCGCCGGCCGAGCTCGGAGAGGGTGAGCTCCTGTGACGGCTCGGTCGTCCGGGCGGCGGCCAGCGCCTCGCGAAAGCGCGCCAGGCGCTCGGCGGTGCCCGGGGTGTCGTCGAGCAGCCGCTTGATCCCCGCCAGGTTGAAGCCGTCGGCCTGTAGATCGCGGATCAGCTTCAGCTGAGCGACGTGCTCGGGGCCGTAGTAGCCGACGCGCAGGCGTACCTCAGGCGGGGCGAGCAGGCCGCGGGCCTGATGAGCCCGGATGTTGCGCACCGTCATGCCGGTCGCTGCGGCCAGCTGCTCGATCGTCAGGTCGGTCGCCATCAAGTGATCATACCCCGATCGATGTGACGTCGATCGATGTGACATGGTGTGCGGCGCGGGTCAGAGCAGCTCGCGGCGCAGGAGCTTGCCCGTCACCCCCCTTGGCACCTGCGCGACGACCTCGAAGCGCTTGGGGACCTTGAACGGCGCCAGCCGCGCGGCGCAGTGCGCGCGTAGGTCTTCCGCCCCGGCTGTGGCACCCTCGCGAACCACGATCTGGGCGACGACGGCCTCCCCCCACTCCGGATCGGCGCGCCCCAGGACGGCGGCGTCGGCCACCGCGGGATGCTCCAGCAGCGCCGCCTCCACCTCCGCCGGCGCCACGTTCTCGCCGCCGCTGACGATCGTGTCCGACTTGCGCCCGACGATCGTCAGCCGGCCGGAGCCGTCGAGCCTCCCCAGGTCGCCGGTGTGCAGCCATCCGTCGCCCGACAGCGCCCCGCCGGCCACGGCCCGTCCGCGGACGAGCAGCTCGCCGTCGTCGGCGATCCGCAGCTCGGAACCCAGCAGCGCAAAGCCGTCGGTCGCGACCTGCGAGCACGTCTCGGTCATGCCGAACGACGGCGACACAGGAACGCCGGCCGCGGCCGCGCGCTCCAGCAGGGCACCTGCGATCGGGCCGCCGCCGAGCAGCACCCGGCGCAAAGTCGGAGGCTCGCGCAGCCCGGCATCGAGGAGGCGCGCGAGCATCGTCGGCACGAGCGAGACGAGCGTCACCCGGGCATCGGCGTCCATCAGCGCCGCCAGTGCACGGTCGGCGTCGAAGCGCTCGTGCAACACCACGGTGGTGGCGTAGATCGCGCTGCGCAGCTGGATCGACAGACCCCCGACGTGGGCCAGCGGCATCGGGCACAGCCAGCGTTCCTCGGGGTCCAGGCCCAGCGCCAGCGCCGAGCCGAGGGCGTTCCACAACCAGTTGTCGTAGCTGAGCTCCACCGGTTTGGGGCCGGCGGTGGTGCCCGAGGTGAACATCAGCGTGGCGATGTCGGACGGCGCGGCGTCATAGGCGTCGTCGACCTGCTCGCCGGTCACCGGGCTCTCGAGGACGAGGCGGGTGCCGGACTGGCGGGCGGCGCGCTCATCGGGGCGCAGTCGCAGGTCGATCGGGACCGCGACGGCGCCCAGCAGCAGGCAGCCGTGCAGCGCCGGGACGAGCGCCACCGAGGGCAGCGCGAGGGCGACGCGGTCTCCCGGACCGATGCCTCGTTCGCGCAGCGCGCCGGCCACCGAGCGGGCGCGCGCCGAGAGCTCGGCATAACTGAGGGTCTCCTCGGGGGCCACCACGGCCGCCCGCTCGCCATGCATCCGCGCGGCGCGCGCCAGCCAGGACTCCACGCCGCGAACGACCTACAGGGTTGGAACGCTGGGCGGGGCGGCCGGCCGGACGGCAACCGATGAGGCGCCCTGGCGACGCGGGCGGCGGACTCGCATCTCCTCGGCGAGGAAGTAGGAGCCGATCACCAGGACGGCGGCCACGAGCTGAGCCACGATCGTCTCGACGTTGGGGAAGATCGCGAGCCACAGCCCCATCCACCCGGGGATGTTGATGTTCACCGGCGACGTCCCGATCCAGCCGGCCAGCTGGAGCTCCTGGACGCTCTCGCCGACCATCACCAGGAGCACGACGCCGAGCAGGATTCCGGTCGCGACCAGCATCTTCTTATAGGGAAGACGCGCCTGCAGCTTGAACGTGGCGTAGCCGATGATCGCGACGAACAC
>DATAUL010000083.1:0-3457 GCA_036268255.1 Solirubrobacteraceae bacterium
AGGGCGCTGTTGTGGATCCCGAAGATTGCGAAGGGGAGCATTAAGGTCGCGAGTGTAGTGGGGACCAGGATTGGCCTGCGCCTATCAATACGCCGTCGGACGCCCGGATCCTCGTCAGAAGTGTCGCTTTCGTCACAAGAAGGCTCGTCCGAACAGGTAGCCGATCCCGAAGAACACGAGGATCACGACCGCCACGATCAGCGCGACCAGCCCGATCATCGTGAGGAACCTGGGCTGGTCGTTGTCGCCGTTCACAGTACCGAGGCGCGTTCGCGCGGGCCGGTGGCCAGGAGATCGGCGATCAGGTACAGCGATCCGGCGGCGATCACGACGCCCTCCGGGCCGGCCAGCTCACGCGCGCGCGCCAGCGCCCGGAAGGGGTCGCCGACGACCTCCGCGGGGGGCCCGTGGAGCTGGCGCGCCAGCGACTTCAGCGTGGGTGGGGGCAAGGCACGCGGATTCTGACTGCTGGTGAGAACCAACGCGTCGATGCGGACCCCGCCCGCCCACAGCGCGGCCAGCATCCCGGCGGCGTCCTTGTCGTCGAGGATCGACAGGATCGCGATCACGGGATGGCGCCCGGCGGTGACCTCCGGCAGGGACTCGGCGAGCGCGCGCATCCCGTCGACGTTGTGGGCCCCGTCAACGAGCGTCAGCGGCGCCGAGCCGATCTGCTGCAGCCGCCCGGGCACGCGCACGTCGGCCGCGGCGGCGGCCACCGCCTCCTGCGAGAGCGAACCGAGAAACGCCTCGGCGGCGGCCCGCGCGAGCGCGAAGTTGCGCCGCTGGTAGACGCCGGGAGCGCCCACCGGCACACCCGGATCGGTCCCGGCGAGGACGATCCGCGCCCCGCGCTCGCCCGCCACGCGCTCGGCCACCTCGATCACCTCGGGCTCCAGACCGGCGCCGAGCACGAGCGTCTCCCCCGGTTGGACGACATCGAGCTTCTCGCTGGCGATGTCGGTGAGCGTCGGGCCCAGCCAGCGGGTGTGCTCCAGCCCGACGCTCGTCAGCACCTGCACCTTGGACGGGATCACGTTGGTGGCGTCGTAGCGCCCGCCGAGCCCGGCCTCGATCACCGCCACCTCCACCCCGCGCTCTGCCAGTTCGGAGTAGGCGGCGGCGGTCAGCACCTCGAACTGGGTCACGCGGTCGTCGTCGTCGGCGGCGGCGCGATCGACGCGGGCGGCCGCCCGCGCCGCGCGGCTGACGGCGGCGCCGAACGCGGCCGGCTCCAGGTCGCGGTCGTCGATCCGGATGCGTTCGCCGAACGAGACCAGGTGCGGAGAGAGATACGCGCCGGTCCGCAGCCCGTGATGGGCGATGATCGCGGCGATCATCCGCACCGTCGAGGACTTGCCGTTGGTCCCCACGACGTGGATCGAGTCAAAGCGGCGCTCGGGATGCCCCAGGGCGGTCATCAGGCGCCGCATGCGGTCCAGACCGAACCGCATGCCGAACAGCTCCAGCGAGAGCAGGTAGCGCTCGGCCTCGTCACCTGTCATCACAGGGCGTCCAGCTCCCCGCGCAGGCGCTCGAGCTTCTCGCGCTCGGCGGCCACCACCTGAGGCGGCGCCTTGGCGACGAAGCCCTGGTTGGACAGCTTCTTCTCGGCGCGCGCGATCTCGTCGCGCAGCTCCTCGCGCTGGGCCTCGACCCGCTGCGCGGACGCCTCGGGATCGACGTCGGGGCTGGCGAGGATCTCCACCGTGCCGCCGGGAATCGGAACGGTCGCGACCGTGGCCGGCGCGCCGTCTCCGTCGAACGTGATCCGAGCCAGCCGCGCCATGTGCTCAGCCGTCTCCGCGTAGCCGCCGGCGACCAGCCGCGCGGGCAGGGTCGCGCCCGCCTCGACCTTCTCCAGGGCGCGCCAGCGGCGGAGAGCCTGCACCGCGGCGATCGCTCGCTGCACCGTCTCTTCGGCCTCGGCATCGATCACGGCGGCATCGGGCGCCTCGGAGACCCGGGCGGCCAGCAGTCCCTCAGCGCCCGGGATATGGGAGTAGATCTCCTCGGTCTCGAACGGGATCAGCGGGTGCGCCAGCGCGATCGTCTCGGTGAGCACGTGCAGCAACGTGCCCGCCAGTTCGGGCTCCTCGGCGCGCAGCCGCGGCTTGACGAGCTCCAGGTACCAGTCGCACAGATCGCCGTAGATGAAGTCGTAGAGCCGCAGCGCGGCGTGAGAGAAGTCGAACTCCTCGATCCGCTGCGAGACCTCGATCTGGGCGCGAGCCAGCCGCGACAGCATCCAGCGGTCCTCCACCGTGGTCGGCACAGCCGCGGCCCGGGCCTGCTCCCCCACGCCGAGCAGGATCAACCGGGTGGCGTTCCAGAGCTTGTTGGTCAGCTGCAGTCCCTGCGCGACCTTGTCCTCGGAGAAGCGCACGTCCTGGCCCGAGGACATGGCCATCAGCCCCCAGCGCAGCGCGTCGGCGCCGTAGGCCGGAAAGTCTCCGGGCGGTTGATTGCCCTGGGAGAACACCGGCGGTCGCGGCCCGCCTTCGATCAGGTCGATGGGATCGATCCCGGTGCCCAGCGACTTCGACATCCGCCGGCCGTCGGGCGCCTGGATAATCGAATGCACGTTGACGTCAGAGAACGGGATCTCGCCCGTGAACTCCAGGCCCATCATGATCATCCGCGCCACCCAGAGGAAGATGATGTCGCGCGCGGTCGACAGCGCATCGGTGGGATAGAAGGCCTTGAGCTCTCTTGTTTCCTCGGGCCAGCCGAGCGTCGCAAACGGCCACAGCGCGCTGGAGAACCACGTGTCGAGTACGTCGGGGTCGCGGTGCCAGCCCTCGCCGCGCGGTGGCTCGGTGCCGACGTAGGTCTCGAGGTCGCGATACCACACCGGCAGCTGGTGGCCCCACCACAGCTGGCGGCTGATGCACCAGGGGCGGATGTTGCGCATCCAGTCCAGATAGACCTTCGTGTAGTTGTTTGGGTGGAAGCGCACGCGGCCGCTCGTGACCACGTCGATCGCCGGCGTCGCCAGCTGGTCCATCGCCATGAACCACTGCAATGAGATCAGCGGCTCGATTCGCTGGCCGGAGCGCTGGGAGAAAGGGACCGTGTGGTGATAGGTGTCGGTGCGGTCGATCAGTCCCTGCTGGCCGAGCTCGTCGACGACACGCAGCTGCGCCTCGGCGACCGTCAGGCCGCGGAAGCGCTCGGGCGCCTCGTCGGTGATGCGCCCGTCCTCGCCGATCACCGACGGCTGCGCCAGGCTGTGGCGACGGCCGATCTCGAAGTCGTTGGGATCGTGCGCGGGCGTGATCTTCAGCGCCCCGGTCCCGAACTCCGGCCTGACGTACTCGTCGGCGATGATCCGCAGCTTGCGGCCGACGAGCGGCAGGATCGCCTTCTCGCCGATCAGCCGGCGGTAGCGCTCGTCCTCGGGGTGAACGGCGATCGCCGTGTCGGCGAGCATCGTCTCAGGACGCACGGTGGCCAC
>DATAUL010000084.1:0-3568 GCA_036268255.1 Solirubrobacteraceae bacterium
CGATCACGCTGCTGCGCCTGCGCGTCCTCGGAGTGTCGCCGGTGTCGCCCCCGTCGCTGAGCGTGCACCGCCTGCGGATTCTGCAGTACGTGGGCGGCAAGATCGTCGTCCGCCGCACGCCGCCCGTTCAGGTGATGACCGAGGCAGCCCCGCCGGCCGCCCCGGCGGCGATGCCGACGATCTCGGCTGACGATCTCGGTTCATAGTTTTTCCACAAATTCTGGCAGGTCCGGTCCCCTGATCGTGCAAGAAATGCGTCGTCGCGTGTGAGAGTCTCCCGTGTGTGAGTCGAATCGAACGCATCGCAAACCTCTCCGGCGTCGTCGTCCCCTTCGTGGGCGTGCTCGCCGCCGTCCTGCTGCTGTGGAATCGCGCCGTCGATGTCACCGACCTCGCGATCCTCGTCGGGATGTACCTGATCACCGCCGCGGGCGTGACCGTCGGATTTCACCGGCTGCTCACCCATCGGGCGTTCGCCACACACCGCTGGCTCGAGCGCGCGTTTGCCGTCGCCGGCTCGCTGTCGGTGCAGGGCTCGGTCATGGACTGGGTCGCCGATCACCGCAAGCACCACGCCCACACCGACCGCGAGGGGGATCCGCACAGTCCCCACGTGGGCCACGGCAGCGGCCTATCGGGCCTCTGGCATGCGCACGTCGGCTGGCTGCTCGAGACCCAGGGTCAGGCCGACTGGAAGCGCTACGCGCCCGATCTCTACGAGGACCCGGGAATGCGGGCCATCGGCCGCCGCTTCGAGCTGCTGGCCCTGATCTCATTGCTGATCCCGACGGCCATCGGCTTCGTGCTGCACGGCTTCACGGTCGGTGGCGCGGTGCGGGGCCTGGTGTGGGGCGGGCTGGTGCGGATCTTCTTCGTGCATCACGTGACCTGGTCGGTCAATTCGATCTGCCACTTCTTCGGGCGTCGCCGCTTCGACGTCGATGACCATTCCACCAACGTCGGCTGGCTGGCCGTGCTCTCGCTCGGCGAGTCGTGGCATCACAACCATCACGCATTCCCGCGCTCGGCCTATCACGGGCTGCGCCCGTGGGAGATCGACCCCTCGGGGCTGATCATCACCGCCATGCAGCGCGTCGGGCTGGCGTGGAACGTGGTGCGCATCACGCCTGAGCGCCAGCGCGCGCGGGCGGTCGCCGAGGCGACCGCTTAGCCGCGCCGGTCGGCAGCGCCTGAGGCCGCGTCGAGCGCGCGGGAACCATAGGCTGTCGGTGAGTGGAGCTCGCGGGCAAACACGTCGTCATCACCGGAGCGGCCAGCGGCATCGGCCGCGCCTGCGCGACCCGGTTCGCGGCTGACGGCGCACGCGTTGTCATCGCCGATCTCGACGGCGAACGGGCCGCGGTGGTCGCGCGCGAGATCGACGGCCGGGCGATGCGCGTCGATGTCTCGCGGGAGGCGGAGATCCGGACGCTCGTCGCGGGCGCAGAGGAGGCCGGCGGCCCGATCGATCTCTTCTTCTCCAATGCCGGCGTCGGTGGTCCGCCGGGAGGCCCCGAGGCCGACGACGATGCGCTGCAGATGACCTGGCAGGTCAACGTGATGGCTCACGTGTGGGCCGCGCGGGCGCTTCTGCCGGCGATGGTGCAGCGCGGCGACGGCTACCTGCTGAGCACCGCCTCGGCGGCCGGTCTGCTCACCCAGCTGTCGGCGCTCGCTTACTCGGCGACGAAGCACGCCGCGGTAGCGGTCGCGGAGTGGCTCTCGATCACCTACGCCGATGCCGGCATCAAGGTCTCCTGCCTCTGCCCCCAGGGCGTGCGCACGCCAATGCTGGAGCTCGCTCTGGAGGATCCGATCGGCGCCGCTCCCCTGCTGGCTGGCGGCCTGCTCGATCCCGACGAGGTCGCCGACACAGTCGTCGCCGCGATCGCCGAGGAGCGCTTCTTGATCCTTCCGCACGGCGAGGTCGCCAGGCACATCGCCTTCAAGGGCGCTCAGCCGGAACGGTGGCTCCAGGGGATGCGCGGTCTGCTGCGCCAGGCCCGCGACCAAGCGCCGTCGGCCTGAGCAGAATTTGCGTACCTCCGGTTTCCGCCGCAAATCAGGGCTTTTGCGTGGCGGCGCGGCGCAGCTGAGCGCACAGCCGTGGCCACGTCTCGTCGAGCCGCCGCTGGGCCTCGCGGGCCCCGTTGGCGTCGTCGCGGCGCGCGCTTGACTCCAGTGCGTCCAGACGGTCGAGCAACGGACGGGCGTCGATCATCAGCGCGCTGTTGCGCGCGGCGTGAGCCGCGAGCGCAGCGGCTGCCAGGTCGCCGCCGTCGAGCGCTGGACCGATCGCGGCGAGCGCTCGCGTGAGCTCCTCGACCAGCGTCTCGACGATCTGCGGGAGCTCGGAGTCCAGCAGCTCCCGGAGCTCGGCGAGTCGACTCAGGTCGAGCTCGTCGGCCATGCTCGGGCGCGGGCGGTCATGAGATCGGCGCTGGCCCCGGTCATCCAGAGAGGATAGGGCGGGTGGTACGAGAGCAGATCAGTGATGGAACAGGCTCCGCAGGCGGCGCGAAAGCGTGCCGAAGTCGTTGTGATGCGTACTCGCCAGGCCGGTCACCCCCAGGAGCGTCACGAAGATGCCGGCGATCAGCGCCAGCAATGCGAGCACCGTCGGCCAGCGCCGTTCCAGGAACTCGCGTCCGCGGGCCAGCCACCTGACGGCATCGGGCCCGGCGAATGTCAGTGTGGCGACGATGCAGAGCAACGGGGCGACGAAGCACACGTTGAACAGGACGATCAGCACGATCTGGCGCACCACGTCCAGGCCCGAGCCGACGACGGCGGCGATCGCGGCGAAGTACGGGAAGGCGGTCGGAAGCTCGACGGCCGTGATGGTCGCCCCCAGGATCGCGCTCGAACGGCCGTCGGGCTTGACCTCCGGCGGGACCCGCTGGGCCAGGTGCTCGCGGTAGCCCCACAGAAACGCCGACGCCGTCAGCATGGCGACGCCGGCGACGATCTCCAGCACGTACCCCAAGTGCCTGCTCGGCCGCGGCACGAGGGCCAGCACCAGCTCCCCCGGCCCGAGGGCGATCGCCAGCCCGCCGACCAGGTAGACGAGAAACACCGCGATCGTGAACTGGGCCACCTGCTTGCGGGGATTCGCCTCATTGGTGGCGAGATACAGAGCGGGGGCGATCGTCGTCGGGTTCAGCGAATCAGCGAACCCGATCGAGATCATGAGGCCGATCAGGCGGAGCATGGCGGCGAATTGTCGGCGATCGACGTCGGCGCTACACTCAGACCCGGCGCCGGGGCGGCGTTTTTTTGTACGCCCGCGACTCGGCGTCCCGATCCCGTCACGACACCTCTCAAGAAGCGTTAAATGGCCCGTGGAGACGTCCGGATCGCTGCGACTCTCGCCTGCGAAGAGTGCAAGCGCCGGAATTACCAGACGAATAAGAGCAAACGGAACAATCCGGAGCGGCTGCAGCTGCGCAAGTACTGCCGCTGGTGCCGGTGCCACACCCCGCACCGCGAGACACGCTGAGCAGGCGGTGAGGGCAGTCCGTGGCTCGCAACCGTAAACGCCGCAACGATCGGCGTCCGCGTCGGTCTG
>DATAUL010000085.1:0-17354 GCA_036268255.1 Solirubrobacteraceae bacterium
CGGCGTCGGCCGTCACGTCACCTCGACGACGGGGATCTCGCTCTCGGCGACGGTGCCGGTCGGCGGCTTTCGGACGAGATAACGGCGTGCCGCGTAGTAGTACAGCGGGCACACGACGACCAGGCCGACGAGCCACGAGAGGTCGACGTCGGAGAGCGACTTGGCCACCGGGCCGGTGAACAGCTCGGTCGAGATGAACGGCACCTGGACGGCGACGCCGATCACGTAGACGGCGCAGGCGGGGACGTTGAAGCGCCCGTAGATTCCGCCGTCGGGTTTGAAGAACGAGCCGACGTCGTACCGGCCGTGCTTGACGAGGTAGAAGTCGACGAGGTTGATCGCCGTCCATGGGATCAGCAGGTACAGCAGCAGGAAGATGAAGTTCGTGTAGTTGGTGACGAAGTTGTCCTTGCCGGCGATCGCCATCACCGCCGTGATGATCGCCACGACGGTGCCCAACAGGATTCGCGTGGTGGCGCGCGGGAGCCAGTCGATCTTGAACGTCTGGCCGACCGTGACCACCCCCAGCACCGCACCGTAGATGTTGATCGCCGTCGTATTGACGATCCCGACGCCGAGCACGAGCACGACGAGCCAGCCGATCCCGCCGGTGAGACTGTGCATCGCGGAGATCTGGTCTGAGCCGGGCAACGCGGAGCCCAGCAGCGCGCCGAAGACCATCGGCAGCGCCGAGCCGAGCACGCATCCCCAGTACGACGCCCAGAAGGTATCCGCCACGGGGGTCGACTGAGGCAGGTACCGCGAATAGTCCGACACGTACGGGGCGTAGGCGATCTGCCACAGGACGCCGACGGCGATCATCGCCACAAATCCGCTCGTGTTGTAGTCGCCGCGCGACAGCGTTCCGTGGGGCGCGCCCTTGATGAACAGGGCGACGACGGCCGCGACCAGCACGATCCCGGCGATCCACGTCGCCCACCGGTTCACGAGGTGGATCACGTCGTAGCCGGCGACACAGATGCCCAGCGGAATGGCCGCGCAGATGATGATCCCGACGTTGACCGAGAGCCCGCCGGCCAGCTCGTTGATCGACTGCCCGCCGAGCACGAGGTTCGAGGCGACGAAGCCGACGTACATGATGATCACGACGATCACCACCACGATCGCCCCGTAGGCCCCGAACTGACCCCGGCTCTGAATCATCTGGGGGACGCCGAGCTTGGGGCCCTGGGCCGAATGGAGCGCCATGAAGACGGCGCCGACGAGGTTGCCGACGACGATCGCCAGCGCCGACCACGCCAGCGACAGCCCATACACCGTCGTCGCCAGCGCGCCGGTGACGATCGTCAGCAGCATCACATTGGAGCCGAACCAGATCGTGAACAGATCCCGTACCCGTCCGTGGCGCTCGTCGTCCGGGACCGGAGCGATCGTCCGCTGCTCGATGACTCCAACGTCCCCGGCTGGGCTGACAGACATGCGCGTCCTTTCCAAGGGGGCCCGGGCTCGGCGGACCGGGCTGATCCGCGCAGTATCTGTCGGCCACGGCGCGGCCGTCAATCGAAAGTGGCGCTTCGGCGCATCGTCAGGCGCGAAGCAGACCGTGTGCGCGTCAGGTCAAGGTCGCGGCCAGGCGCTTGAGAAAGGCGACCGCATCGTCGAGCTGGCTCTGTTCCAGGTATTCGTCGGGGCGATGGCCCTGGGCCATGTCGCCGGGGCCGCAGACGACCGCGGGTCCCTTGAGCGCCTGCTGGAGCAAGCCCGCCTCGGTCCCGAAGTCGACGGCCAGCCCGTAGCCTGCCCCCGCCAGCAGCGCGATCTCCCGTGCCACCCGCGCGTTGTGGCCGCCGACCAAGGCCGGGTAGGCGGTGGTCCGCTCAACGGCGATCCCCGCCTCGGGCGCGCGCTCGCGCATCTCCGCGGTCAGCCGCTCGGCCGCTGCCCTGAGGCGCGCCTGCACCCGGTCGGCATCTTGGCCGGGCAGGAGCCTGATCTCCACCTCGAACACGCACGCGTCGGGCACGATGTTCAGCGCCACCCCGCCACGGATCGGACCGGTGCTGACCGTCGCTTGTGGCACGGCGAAGCGCTGATCGCGCCCGGAGCCGGCCACGTCGCCCAGCCCGACGATCAGCCGCGCCGCGTACTCGACGGCGTTGACCCCCTGAGGTGCGCGACTGGAATGACAGGCACGGCCGGTCACCGTCACCCGCAGGGCGAGCTTGCCCTTGTGGCGATCGGCGACGCGCAGCCGAGTAGGCTCGCCGACGACGCACACGTGTGGTGGCGGGACCGTCCCGGCCAGTTGGGGCAGCAGTGGGCGGATCCCGACGCAGCCGAGTTCCTCGTCGCAGGAGAGCACGACGTGCAGCGGGCGGCGCAGCGCGCCCGCCCTGACTCCGGCGGCCACCGCCAGCGCAGCGGCGATGAAGCCCTTCATGTCGGCGGTTCCCCGTCCGTACAGGCGCCCGTCCTCGGCGTGCAGGACGAACGGGTCGCGGCTCCACGCCTGGCCGGCGACGGCGACGACGTCGGTGTGAGCCGACAGGATCACGCCCGGGACGTCGGCCGGGCCGAGCACGGCGTGGAGGTTGAGCCCGTCGGGCCGCGTGGCCGGCGACGTCGTCACGGTCGCCCCGGCGCTGTCCAGGCGGTCGGCGGCGTAGGCGACGAGCGCCTCGTTCGACGTTCCGGCGACCGTGGCGAAGCCCACCAGGTCGGCGAGCAGCCGGCGGGGCGTCTCGTCAGTCACCGGCTCCGACGCCGGGCACGAGCGCGGCGGCGATCTCCCGGCGGCAGTGCTCGGCGAAGCCCGAGACGACGCGCGTCTGGCGCGCGGAGGCCAGCCGCGCCAGCCCGAGCACCATCGCCCGCGGGGCACCGGCGATCGGCACGGTGACCAGCCGGCGGCCGTCGAGTGCCTGGTCGATCCGCGGGAGGGCGTTGATGATCGTGTAGCCGTAGCCGTTGGCGACGAACGTGCGGATCGCCTCGGGCTGGGCGGAGCGGTGCCCGATCGTCGGGTCGACGCCCGCGGCGACGAACAGCGAGCGGAAGTACTCGCGGCTGTGGGGCAGATCGAGCAGGACGAGCGTCTCGGCGGCGAGCTCGCGCATCTCGACGGTGTCGCGCCCGGCCGCCGGATGGTCGGCCGCGAACACGGCGTGGGGCGGCAGCTCGGCGAGGGGCTCGAACGCGATGTCGTCGGCGAGCTCGAGGTCGTAGGTGAGTGCCACGCTCAGGCTGCCGTCACGCAGACGCCCGAGCAGGTCGCTCTGACCGGCCTCGGTCAGCTGCAGCGACACGGCGGGATGGGCCTCCAAGAACGACCGGCACAGCGACGGTGCCACCACCGGGGCGATCGGCACCAGGCAGCCGAGCTCGAGCGGGCCGCTGAGGCCGTGGGTCAGCTCCGAGGCGAAGCGCTCGAGCTCGGAGGCCTGACGCAGCAGGTCGCGGGCCCGCGTGAGGAACTCGCGGCCGGCGGTGGTCGGCGAGACGCCCTGGGCGTGATGGCGGATGAACAGCTGCACGTCGAGTGCCGCCTCCAGTTGGGCGATCGCCGCCGACACCGAGGACTGGGCGACGGGGATGCGCATCGCGGCCTCGGTGACGCTCCCCGCGTCGCAGGTCGCGACGAAATACTCGAGCTGTCGCATGGTGAAGCGCATCGCAGGGCGCGAAGTCTGACATGGGGTTACTCGCCGGGAACGCCATACCCGGGAGCCGCCGTGGGGTCCAACGCGCGGATCACGTAGTCCTGCAGCTGGGGCCGGTACACCGCCCAAGCCGCCTCGAGCTCGGAGACCGGATCGTCGTGCCAGTCGACGCGCAGGTCGGCGATCGGCCACTCGACGTCGCCGGTCATCAGCAGGCCCGCCGAGTGGACCGGCCCGGCCTCGCCGCCGGCGTCGATCGCCGCGCGCAGACCCGCCATCAGCCGGTCGGCGAGATCCTCGCCCGCCGACGAAACGAACACCTCGATCATCGCGTCGAGCACCTCGTCTCCGGCCAGCAGGTTGCCGGCGGCAACGCATCCCGGTCCGACGCGCGCTCCGTGGGTGCCCAGCGCGGCGGCGCCGGCGTGGACGGCCGCCTCGCCGGTGACGCCGAGGAGGACGAGTTGGCGATGCTCGGCGTGCTCGTGGCCGGCGACGACCTCGTCGACGGCGGCCCGCGCGTCGCCGCCCCGGCGGCGGAGCGCGTCGAGCAGCGCCGGCCCGAGCCGCGGATCGGTGACGTTCTGGCTGGCGGCGACGCCGACCCGGGGGCGAACGTGGGCGCAGCGGGCCGCGACCGCGGGGCTCGAGGAGGAGATGACGATCCCCAGCCGGCCGGTCTGGTCGCAGCGGCCCAGCAGCGAGAAGGTCACGCCGCCTCGCCGGAGATGACCGCGGTCGCGTCGATCTCGACCAGCCACTCGGGGCGCGCCAGCGCACTGACGACGACGCCCGTCGACACCGGATGCACGCCCTTGAGCCAGCGGCCCATCACCCGGTAGACGGGCTCGCGATACCGCGGGTCGACGAGGTAGACGACGATCTTGACGATGTCCGCCAGTCCGCTCCCGGCCTCGGCGAGCAGCTGCGCGATGTTCGCCATCGCCTGCTCGGCCTGGGCCTCGACGTCGCCGATCCCGACCGACTCCGAGGTGTCGAGGTTCTGTCCGACCTGCCCACGCAGGTAGACGGTGTCGCCGGCGACGACGGCCTGGCAGAGGTCGTTGTCAAGCGCCTGCTCGGGATAGGTGTCGCGCGTGTTGAAGGGACGTATCCGGCGGTGACTCATCCCCGGGCCCCGACCGCCTCCGGCCGGCGGCCGGTGACGCGCTCGGAGAGACCGGCGGAGTACCGCACGACGTCGAGTGGTCCCTGCCAGTCGAAGTTGCGATAGACGGCGGCCAGCTGGGCGAACGGCGGCGACTGGGCGAACAGCTCGAACGTCAGCCGGTGCCCGGCGTAATCGGAGTTGAGCAGGTCGCGCCCGAAGGCCAGCAGCTTGCGCCGATCCTCGGCGATCCAGTCTTCGTTGATCGAGTAGTACTTCTCCAGCCACCGGCCGGCCTCCGGATGCGCGAACGTCGCCGCGTCGGGCGTCAGGCAGATCTGCCCGCCGCACAGCTCGCGGGCGGTGTGCATCATCTGCGGCAAGTTGGTCAGCGCGTGCACGCGGCCGGCGTAGAGCAGTGACTGGTTGGGCATCAGCAGGCCGCCGGGGCTCGGCTCCGCCAGCGCGATCGCCGCCGTCAGGTGGGCGTTGATCCCCTCTCGGTAGCAGGCGAGGGTAGCGAGCTTCTCCTGCACCGGCTGCTGGCGCTCCAGCCCGGTCTGGCGGACGTTGTACAGCGCCGTGCCGATCATCATGTCGGCCAGCCGTTGCACGCGCTGGACGAACGGAAACGCCGAGTAGCGGTGCAGGGTCGCGCGGATGAAGGTGGCGGCCCGCGTGTGGCGGTAGAAGAGCACGTCCTCCCACGGGATCTCGACATCGTCGAAGACGACCAGCGTGTCGATCTCGTCGAAGCGGTTGGATAGCGGGTAGTCCTCGCGGGGCGCGCGGCCGGTGAAGCCGGTGCGGCAGATGTGCTTCATTCCGGGCGCGCCCATGGCGACGATGAAGCCGACCGCGTAGTCCGACAACTCGTCGTTGCCCCAGTTGGCGATCGTCGGCTTGGTGAACGCCTGATTGGCATAGGCGGCGGCCGTCTCGTACTTGGCCCCGCGCACGACGATGCCGTTATCGGTCTCGCGCACGACGTGGAGCAGCATGTCGGGGTCCTGGTCCTGCGGGCGCTTGGAGCGGTCGCCCTTGGGGTCGGTGTTGGCCGACACGTGGAAGGGGTCGGCGACGACGGCCTGCTGGACGTGGCGGCGGATGTTGGCCGCGAACCGGGGGTCGACCTCGTTGAGGACGTCCTCGCCGTCGGCCAGCGACCACATCTCGCCGATCGTCTCGTCGCCGACACGGATCACCACGCCGGCGATGTCGTCAAGGGCAGCATCGACGGCGGCGCGCTTGTCGTGCCAGTCCTGCTGTGAGACCGGGGGCTTGAGCCCGACGGCGTTGCGCTCGCCGCTGTCGGCATCGACGTAGCTCATGACGCCCTGGCGGCTGGGCTCGTGGGCCATGTCGTAGATCCGCGCGCGGACGTCGACGATCGGCTTGAACGCGGGGTGGGTGCTGACGTCATCGACGCGCTCGCCGTCGATGTAGACCTCTCGTCCGTCACGTATCGAAGCTCGGTACTCGTCGCCGGTGCGGATCATGCTCGGTGCCTTTGTGCTCGGGGAACGATCAGAGTGTGGTTGGCGGCGCATCGGTCAGCAATGGCGATCCACGGCGCGTTGCATCGGATAGTCCGATCCAGGCGGGTCAGGTCGGGTCGTCGGGTGCCCTGGATCGCATCGGCCAATACACCCGCCGGTGCCTATTCCCACATCGATGAGTAAAACAATGGACTTCGTGGTACTAAGGCCAACGAGCATGTCCGCGACCTCCGAGCAGACCTCCACGCCCGGCGCCCACCGGACCGAGATCATCGACGTCGACGTGCACGAGCGCGCGGCGCTCGAGGAGCTTGTGCCCTACCTGGAGCCGCAGTGGCGTCGGTACATCACCGAGTACGGCTGGCAGCCCGAGCGGCTGCTGCCGTATGCGCAGCCGACCGCCGGCGGGCTGGACCGCGCGGACGCCAAGCTGCCCGACGGCCGGCCGGGCGGCTCGGACCTGGGCCTCGTGCGCGAGCAACTGCTCGACCTCTATGACATCGACGTCGCCGTGCTCACCGGCTGGCTGAACGCGACCGCGCTCGGCGCCGGCTGGCCGGAGTTCAAGACCGGGCTGATGTCGGCCTACAACGACTGGCAGGTCGAGACGTGGCTGGAACGCGACCAGCGCCTCGTCGGCTCCGTGCACGTCAACGCCCACGACCCCGTGGGCGCGGCGCGCGAAATCGAGCGGATGGCCGACCACCCCCGGATCGTGCAGGTGATGCTCTACATCGGAGACCGGCCGTTCGGCGACCCGTTCTATGAACCGGTATTCGCGGCGGCGGAGCGCCACGGCCTCGTCGTCGGCATCCACCACTCCGAGAACTCGCCGACCGCGCTTGGTCACCACCGCCTGTTCGCCGAGTGGCACACGCTCGTCTCCCAGGTGTTCATGTCCCAGACGGTCAGCCTCGTCTTCAACGGGGTCTTCGAGCGCCACCCCACCCTGAAGGCGGCGATGATCGAGGGTGGCTTCTCGTGGGTCCCGCACATCATGTGGCGCTCCGATCAGCAGTGGCGAGAGCTGCGCTCCGAAGTCCCTTGGCTGCGGCGCAAGCCGTCAGACGTCGTCCGCGAGCACGTGCGCTTCGCCACCCAGCCGATCGAGGAGATGACCGCCCGGCAGTTCAACGGCCTGATCGAGCAGATGGAGTCAGACGAGCTGATCCTATTCTCCAGCGACTATCCCCACTGGGACTTCGACTCGCCGTTGCGGGCGCTCCCCGCCGGCCTGGACGAGACCCTGACGCGCCGCATCCTGGCCGAGAACGCGCGGGCCACCTACCGGCTGCCGGCATGACGGCCACCGCCGACAGTGCCCGGGCGACGCGCGTGTGCTCCAGCGACGAGCTGAGGCCCGGGGAGATGCTGGCGACCCAGCTGGGACGGCTTGCCGCCGTCGTGATCCGTCTGGACGACGGGTCGCTGCACGCGCTCGTCAACCGCTGCCTGCACCAGGGCGCGCCGCTGTCGGCGGGGCGCCTCGGCCACGGCAGCGCCGGCTCCGCGGGCGTCGGCGACTACCGGCCCGACGACTCCGTCGCGGTCCTGCGCTGCCCGTGGCACGGCTACGAGTACGACGTCCGCACCGGCTGCACGCTGTTTGACCCTCCGCGGCGGCTGCGAACCCTGACCGCCACCGAGCAGGACGGATCAATCCTGCTCTCGCTCTGAACCCGGGAGACCCATGACCGATCTCACCACCGCGCAGGTCCTCGACCGCCCGCGCGCCGAGGCGCCCGCCGCCCGGCCGGCCGCCCCGGCGACCGACGCCAAGCAGGCTCGCCTGATCGCCTTCTCGTCCGGCCTGGGCTTCCTGTTCGACGCCTACGTGGTGAACATCTACTCGTTCGTGCTGCCGCTGATCGTGGTCAGCTTCAGCCTCTCCACCACCGCCGCGGGCGTGATCGGCTCGGTGATGCTCGCCGGTTACACGCTGGGCACGTTCGCCTTCGGCTGGGCGGCCGACCGCTTCGGGCGCAAGGACACTCTGGGCGCCTCGATCGCGCTCTACGGGGTTACCACCGCCGTCTCCGGGCTCGCCGGCGGCGCTGGTCTGTTCGCGGGACTGCGCTTCCTCACGGGGCTCGGCGGCGCCGGCGAGCTGGCGGTGGGCGTGCCCTACACCGTCGAGGCGTGGCCGGCCAGGCGCCGGGCGATCGGCGCCGGCGGCGTGATCTTCTCGATGTACGCGGTGGGCGCGTTGATCGCGCTCGGCGTCGCGCTGCTGGTGGCCCCCGGGGCCGGCTGGCGGCTGACGTTCGTCTTGGCGCTGCTTCCCGCGCTGCTCGTCTACGTTCTGCGGCGCGCCCTGCGCGAGTCGCTCCCCTACCAGGCGGCCCGCGCACACCATGAGCAGCGCGAGGGGACCGGCGCCGCGCGCCGCCAGGCGCGGGAGATCTTCGCCACCCCGGCGCTGCGCCGGCGGCTGGGCATCGCGACGCTGATCTTCATCGCCAACGCGGTCGGCTACTGGGGATTCCTCGTCTTCCTGCAGAAGTACATGCTCGGCACGTTCAACCTGAGTTTTCGCCAGTCGCTCGCGCTGACGATGGCCTTCTACGGCGCGATGACGGTGTGGCCGTTCGCGGGTGCCGTGGCGGCCGAGCGCTTCGGTCGGCGCCCGGCGGCGATCGCCGGCGCGATCGTGCTCGCGCTCTCGAGCATCGTGGCCTTCTCCACCCACACTCTGCTGGTGTTCGCGATCGCCCAGCTGTTCGGGATCGGGCTGCTCGGCTGGACGTGGTCGATCGGCCAGACGTACGTCGCCGAGCTGTTTCCGACCCGGGTGCGCGGCACCGGCTTCGGCCTCGGCGTCGCCTTCGGGCGGATTCCGTCGATCGCCGGTCCGGTGCTCACCGGCACGCTGATCGGCTCGGTGGGGCTGGCCGCGATCGCCAAGTGGTTCGCCGTGCTGTGGCTGCTGTACATCGTCGCCTTCGTGATCGGCCCGGAGACCCGCGGGCGCAGCCTGGCCGAGCTTGACTCCGTGTAGCGCGCGAGCGGCCCGGCCTCCGGGACGGGCCCACCGGCCCGCGAGCTACCGTGTGCGGCATGAGGCCGCTGACCACGGCGAACCTTCGCGGCCAGGCGGTGGAGATGCTCCGCGCGAGCATCGTGGCCGGCGAGCTCGAGCCGGGAGAGATCTATTCGGCGCCCGCCCTCGCCGAGCGGCTCGGGGTGTCGGCGACGCCGGTGCGCGAGGCGATGCTCGATCTGGCCAACGACGGTCTGGTGGAGCCGGTTCGCAACCGCGGCTTCCGGGTCGTCGTCGTCGACGAGGACGCCCTCGATGAGATCTCAGAGTTGCGGCAGATGCTCGAGGTGCCGGCGATGGCGAAGGTCGTCGCGCGGGCCGGCGACGAGGAGCTGGCAGCCCTGTTTGCGAAGGTGGACCGAATCGAGGCGGCGGCCGTGCAGAGCGACGCCGCCGAGTTCCTGCTCGCCGATCGCGACTTCCATCTCGGCCTGCTGATCCTCGGCGGCAACATGCGGCTCGTGCGTCTCGTCGGCCAGCTGCGCAACCAGACGCGACTGGCCGGCATCAAGGTTCTCGCCGACTCCGGTCAGCTGATGGCCTCGGCCCTCGAGCATCGCCCGATCCTCGAAGCGGTCTGCCGCCGCGAGGCCGAGCTCGCCCAGGGCCTGATGCGCGCGCACCTCGCTCACACGCGCGAGCTGTGGGCGGGACGGCTACCGGCCGGGCTCGCGCATTAGCGGCCCTGCTCCGCCAGGCGCCGGCCGATCATCCGGACGAGGACGAGGTCCTCGTCGGCGATGCCGACGCTCTTGAACAGGGTGACCTGCTGTGGGCTTGACCGGGCGACGTCGCCGCGCGCCAACTCGGCGAGGTCGCCGGCGATGTGGTCGGGTCCGATCGCCTGCTCGGCGATCGCCTGGATGATGTCGCCGGCCTCGACCAGCGCCGCGCCGCGATCCTCGACGGTGAGCAGCGCCCGCGTCAGCGTGGCCGCGGGGAGCTCGCGCATGTCCTCGCGATAGGCGCCGATCGCGTTGATATGCACGCCCGGCGTCAGCCACCGATCGTCGAACAGGGGCAGCGTGCTCGGCGTGCAGGTGCAGACGATGTCCGCGCCGGCGACCACCTCGGCGGACGCGACCTCCGCCGGCAGCCCGCGATCGCCGAGCTCATCGGCGAGCCGCCGGGCGGGGTCCGGGCTTCGGCCGACGATCGCGACGGACCGCACGGGGCGGACCGCGCACATCGCGTCGATGTGAGCACGCGCCTGGCGACCGGCGCCGAACACGACGAGCCGCCACGCGGTCTCGCGGGCCAGGCACTGCGTCGCCAAGGCCGACACCGCGGCGGTGCGCCGCTCGGTCAGCGCCGCCCCGTCGACGACCAGCTCCGGCGCCAGCCCGTCGGGCGAGAACAGGACGTAGACTCCCTGCACCCGCGGGCGGGGGGGCCGCGGATCGTGCGCGTGCACGGTGACGAGCTTGACCCCGATTCCCTCGCGTCCGAACGCCGGCATCAGCAGGAGCTCTCCCCCGGGGACCTCGAGCCGGACACGCCCGGGCGTTTCGGCGCGCGTCTCGCCGAACGCCGCGCGCAGCTCGTCGACGGTGTCGCCATAGGGGAGCAGCCGCTCCACGTCGGCGGCTGATACGTACGGGAGCGAGGCCGACTCCAGCATGCAATGTGAAATGGTACCTTGCACGAATATGCGGTCCGGTGAGGCGCTCGGGGGATCGACGCGCGGGAAACCGAGCCCCGCGGGCTCCCTGCTGACCGAGGCCACGCCGGCGCTCGTCGTCGACCGGGATGTGCTGATCGCCAACGTCGCCGCGATGGCCGCGCGGGCCCGCACCGCCGGGGTCACGCTGTGGCCGCACGCCAAGACGCACAAGACCGCGCAGATCGCCGCGCTGCAGCGCGAGCACGGCGCCGCGGGCATCACGGTCGCCACGCTCGCGGAGGCCGAGTACTTCGCCGCAGAGGGCTTCGACGAGATCCTGCTCGCCTATCCGCCGGTGGGGGACTGGCGGCTCGCGCGTCTCACCGAGCTGGCCCGGCGGGCCCGTCTGCGAGTCGTGCTCGACGACGCCGGGGTGCTGGCGGGCCTGATCGAGGCGTGCCGGCCGGCGGGCGTGGTCATCGGCTACCTGTGGGAGGTCGACTGCGGCACGGGCCGCCTGGGGACCGCGCCCGGCGAGCCGACGGCGACCGCGGTCGCCGCCGCGCCCCGCGCGCCCGAGTGCCCGTTTGAGGGGTTGATGACGTTCGGCGGCCACGCGTACGCGGCGGCTGATGACGCCGAGCTCGATCGCGCCGCCGCGGACGAGCGCAGGGCGCTGGAGGCGAGCGCCGAGGCTCTGCGTAACGCCGGCATCGACTGCCCGGTGCGCAGCGCCGGCACCACCCCGACCGCGCACCGCCTGCGCGCCGGCACCGGGATCACCGAGATGCGGCCGGGCAACTACGTGTTCTACGACGCGACCCAGGTCGCGTTGGGCCTGATCGAGCCGCCCGGGTGCGCCCTGACGGTGCTCGCCACCGTGATCGGGCGACCCGGCCCGCGGCGCGTCATCCTCGACGCCGGCTCCAAGGCGCTGAGCGCCGAGCGCCTGACTCCGCGCGCGCCGGGGTTCGGGCTCGTCCTCGGCCACCCCGAGCTCACCGTCGAGCGGCTGTACGAGCAGCACGCCATCGTCGATGCTCCGCAGCCGACCGGACTGCGGGTGGGGGAACGCGTCCGCATCGTCCCCAATCACGCTTGCACGACGGCCAACCTGCACCGCCGGGCGCTCGTCGCTCAGGGCGAGGACGTGGTGGACGTCTGGAGCATTGGAGCCGCCGGGCCGGGCGGCTGACCCATCAACGACGAAACGGAGGGCTGACACCGATGGAGCACCGCATCGACCCCGAGCGCCTGCACCACCAATGGGACAACACGCTGGAGCCGACGCTCACCATCGCCTCGGGCGACACCGTCCATTACGACCTGCTGATGGCCGGCCATAGGCAGGTGCACGAGGGGGCCTCCTTCGCCGAGACGAACTTCGACTTCGACACGCTCTACAACCTGCTCGGCCCGCTCCATGTCGAGGGCGCGCGGCCCGGCGACACGCTGCGCGTCGAGATCCTCGATCTGCGGCCCGGCGACTGGGGCTGGTGCGTGATCCTGCCGGAGTTGGGCACCCTGCCTGACCAGTTCCCGGATCCCTATCTGCGGACCTTCGACCTGCGGGAGGGAACGCGCGCTCAGCTGGGACCGGCGGTGAGCGTCCCGTTCTCGCCGTTCCTCGGCACGATGGGAACGCACCCCGACGATCCGGCGACCGCCTCGGCATTCCCACCGCACAAGGGTGGCGGCAACGTCGACACCCGCCATCTGACGATCGGCACGACGCTGTGGCTGCCGGTCTGGTGTGAGGGCGCGCTGTTCTCCTGCGGCGACCCGCACGCGATGCAGGGCGACGGGGAGGTGTGCGTGGCGGCGATGGAATGCGACATGCGCGCCTCGCTGCGCTTCACCGTCGAGCAGCGCACGATCCCGGCTCCGTACTTCCGCACCGCCGGGCCGCTGACTCCGGCGGCCGAAGGCAAGGGTCACCACGGCGCGATGGGCATCGCCCCTGATCTGATGGAGGGCACGCGCAAGGCCGTCTCGGCGATGATCGAGTGGGTGGTCGCCGAGCACGGCCTCACCCGCGAGGACGCCTACATGCTTTGCAGCCTGGCGGGTGACCTCAAGATCTTCGAGGTCGTCGACGCCGGGATGTGGAACGTCGGCCTCACCCTCCCCCTGTCCGTGTTCATCGACCGAGGAGGCTCGCGATGAGCCAGACCGTCCCCCCACACGAGTCCGGCGAATCCGTCGAGAGCGAGCTGCTGCTGGAGGAAATGGGGTACCAGCCCTCGCTCCAGCGCGGCCTCAACCTGCTCGGCAACCTGGCGCTCACGCTGTCGGACATCACGCCGACCGCCTCGCTGCTCGTCGTCGGAACGGCGGTCATCGCCACCGCCGGCACCGGCTCGGTGTGGGCGTACCTGATTGGTGGCTTCATCGCGATCAACGTGGCGCTGTGCATGGGCGAGCTGGGGTCGATGTTCCCGGTGGCCGGCGGCCTCTACTCGATCGTCACCCGCGTCCTCGGCCGCCCGGCCGGGTTCCTGGCGCTGCTGGACTACATCGGCCAGGCGATCTTCCTGCCGGCGAGCGTCGCCTTCGGCGTCGGCACCTACATCCACTCGCTGGCCCCGAGCCTGTCGACCAACTGGATCGCGGCCGGGATGATGATCCTGGTCGCGTTGATCGCCTGCCTGGACGTCAAACTCAACGCGGTGATGATCGCGTTCTTTCTCGCGATCGAGATGGCGGTCGTGGTGATGCTCGCGCTCGCCGGTTTCCTGCACGTGCACCAGTCGGTGGGCACGTTCACGCACGCGCACATGGCGACCGGTACCAGCGGGCTGGGACCGGTGTCGACGAGCGCGATCCTCGCCGCCCTCGCGGTGGCGCTGTTCTCGGTCAACGGCTATGACTCGGCGATCAACTTCTCCGAGGAGACCGAGGGGTCGGCGTCGGGCGTGGGGCGCGCGGTCGTACTGGCCGCGGTCATCGGAATCCTGTTCGAGGTGATCCCGTTCATCGGCGTCAGCCTCGGAGCCTCCGACCTCCCCGGCTTCCTGCATTCCTCGACGCCGTTGACCGACGTCGTGCGGTCCTCGTTCGGCCACACTGCCGTCACGATCGTCACCTGGGGCGCGATCCTCGCGATCTTCAACGCCTCGCTGGCGATCACGCTTCAGTTCTCCCGCGTCGTGTGGGCCAGTGGCCGCGACCGCGCCTGGCCGATGCCGATCTCTCGCGCGCTGGGGTGGGTCCATCCCCGCTTTCGCATGCCGTGGGTGGCAACGATGCTCGTCGGCGTGTGCGGCGCGATCCTGTGCATCCAGTCCAGCTTGCTGAGCGTCGTCACCTTCACCTCGGTGCTGATCATCGTGCTCTACGCCCTGATCGCCATCTCGGCGCTCGTCAGCCGCTTCACCCAGCGCGACCTCGAGCGGCCGTTCCGGATGCCGCTGTGGCCGGTGTCGCCGGTGATCGCGCTCGTCGGGGTGGGGATCGCGATCAGCCAGCAGAAGGGGTCGGACCTGCTGATCGTCCTCGCGATCTTCGCGGGCGGGATCATTTACTACGTCGGTTTCCTGGCGCCGCGCAAGGACCGCTACTGGTCGCACCTCACCGCTCCCGAGCACGAACTGGGCGACCGGGGGTGACCGCGCGCAGCGACTCGCCGGTGACGCTCGACGGGCGGCTGATGCGCGCCGACGAGGCGAGCATCCCGGTCACCGACGAGGCCGTGATCCGCGGTGATGGAGCATTCGACGCCTTCCCCGTACGCGACGGGCGGCCGTTCGCCCGCTCGGCGCATCTCGACCGGCTGGAGCGCTCCTGTGCAGCGTTGATGCTGTCGTGCCCGCGCGTGCAGCTCGAGGCCGACATCGACATCCTGCTCGCCGAGGCGCCACCCGGCGACGCGGTCGTGCGGATGATCCTCACCCGCGGCGGCCGGCGGCTGTGCCTGCTCGAGTCGCCGGGCGACCGAACCGAGCTGACCCGACCGGTCCGGCTGCTGCCGGTGACCTATGACCCGTCGGGCCTGCTCGACGGGGTCAAGACCCTGTCCTATGCGGCCAACATGCTCGCCTCCCGCCGGGCGGCGGCCGCCGGCTACGACGAGGCCCTGCTCGTGCGCACCGACCGGACCGTGCTCGAGGGGCCGACGTCCTCGATCTTCTGGGTGAGCGAGGGGCGGCTGTGCACCCCGGCGCTGAGCACCGGCATCCTGGCCTCGATCACCCGCCGGGTCATCCTTCAGGGCCTGAGGGTCGAGGAGGGCACGTTCCCCGTCGGCGCCCTGCTGGCTGCCGAGGAGGCGTTTCTCGCCTCGACCGCCCGCCTCGCGCAGCCCATCGCCGCGATCGGGGAGACCGAGCTGGGCGCGGCACCCGGTCCGCGGACCCGCGAGGCGCAGAACGTCATCGAGCGGGCGCTGACCGACGGCGCGATCGCCTGAGCGGCGACGCGGCCCGCGCCGGATCAAGTGCTGCCAGCTCCGGCCCCGTGCGGCGCTCGAGCAGCTGCTGCGCCAACAGCTCGCCGGTGAGCGGCGCCAGCGTGATCCCGAGCATCGCGTGGGCAGTGGCGACGTGGACGCCCGGGGCTCCCGGGACGGCGCCGACGTAGGGCAGACCGTCGGGCGAGACCGAGCGGGCGCCCGCCCAGTCACGGCCGCCGGCCGGCGGCTCCCAGCCCGGCAGTGCGTGGCGCGCAGCGCGGGTGATGGCCGTCAGCCGGCGCGCCGACAGCGTCAGGTCGCGCGCCCCCAGCTCGAGCGTACCCGAGACGCGCACGGCCGCGTCGAACACGCTGATCGCGACCTTGGGGGACTCGAGGTACAGCGATCGCAGCGGCGCCCCGCCCTCGCCCGGGCGACCGGCGAACGTCCGGCTGTAGCCCTTGGCGGCGACGACCGGCAGGCGGACCCCGAGCTGTCTGAGCAGGTCTGCGACCGCCACCCCGCCGGCGAGGACGACGGCGTCGCCGCGGTGCTCCCCGGCGGACGTGCGGGCCAGCCACACGTCCCCGTCACGCCTCAGCTCATCCACCGGCGCGCCCTCGACCACCGCCACGCCGCGCGCCGTCAGCAGCCCGTGGACGGCCGCCGTGAACGCCTCCGGCCGCACCCGGCCCTCGCCGGAGGCGAGCATCCCGCCGACGAGCGACGGACCGAGCGTCGGCTCGAGTGCCCGCAGCTCGGCGGCCGACACCGGTTGCAGCGACCCGGCGGCGCCGTTCGCGCGCAGGTCGGCGGCGACCGCCTGCAGATGCCCCAGCTCCGGCTCGGAGAACGCCGGGTACAGCAGATCGTCGTCGCGGCGCTCGAACACCGCGCCGCGCTGCGCGAGGCGATCGAAGGCCGGCCCGGCGGCGGCGGCCAGCGCCTGCAGGCAGCGCACCCCGCGCCGGTAGACCGGCCGGCGGCAGCTGGCGATGAAGCTCGCCACCCAGCGCAGCATCTCCGGCTCCAGGGTGGGCCGAATCCACAGCGGGCTCGAGGGCCGCACCGCCCAGCGCATGGCCGCCGCCACCACCCCCGGGGCGGCCAGCGGGAGCGAGAGCGAGGGGGTGATCCAGCCGGCGTTGCCGGCCGACGCGCCGCCGCCGCAGCGATCGCGCTCGAGCACGACGACCTCCGCCCCGCGGGCGGTCAGCGCCTCGGCGGCGCACAGGCCGATGGCGCCCGCGCCGACGACGATGACCCTCACAGCGGGTCGCGCGCCGGTGCCATGGCCGGCAGCGCCGGCGAAGCCGTCTCGCCCTGGGGGTCGGGCAGCCCGGGGGCGAGAATCCACAGGATCCGCGCGCCGCGGCCGGGATCGGCGTTGCGCCACGTGTGCGGCGCAGCCGCGCCGAAGGTCAGCGCGTCGCCCTCCTCCAGCACCAGCCGCTCGTCCTCCACGCACACCTCGACGGTCCCGTCGACGACGAAGCAGACCTCGGTCTGGCTGGGCATCGTGTACAGAGCCTCGCCGCCCGAGCCCTGAGGGGCCGCCACTGTTTCCAGGACAGTCACGTGGCGCTCCCAGGCGGGTGTCAGCAGGGTGTCGACGACGTCGGCGGCGCTCGGCAGCTGATCGAGATAGGTGCGGTCGGCCCGGCGGACGAGCGTCGTCTGCGGGATCGCGAACAGCTCGGCGATCGGCAGGCCGAGCGCCTCGCAGATGGCCAGCAGGTTGGCTACGGATGGGCTCGCCTCGTCGCGCTCGACACGCGACAGGAAGCTGGCCGTCACGCCGCTGCGCTGGGCGAGGCTGCCGAGCGACATCCGGTTGGCCTCGCGCGCGTGACGGAGCCGCGCGCCGAAGCGGATCTGGGGACGGGGTGGTGGCTGAGTGGATGCGCTGCCTGCGGGAGGATGGGCCACGTCAGGTGATCACGTTCACGGTGCCGGTGGTCTCGCGGGCGGCCGCGTCGAGCTCGGCGCCCACGTTCGTCGACCGCGACAGTAGCCAGTAGCCGACGCCGGAGACGATCAGCCCGACCAGCCAGGCGATGTCGATGTCGGAGATCTGCTTTGCCACCGGGCCGG
>DATAUL010000086.1:0-7567 GCA_036268255.1 Solirubrobacteraceae bacterium
TGCGAGTTCCTTCGTGCGGCGGGCGGCGAGGCCGAGCTGATCGACTGGCACGGGCAGCCGCTGGCCGTGGGGGGGCTGCGCGCCTCCCGCGACGCCGACCGTGCTCCAACGGTCCTGTGCTACGGGCACTTCGACGTCCAGCCGCCCGACCCGCTCGAGCTCTGGGAGTCACCACCGTTCGAGCCGGAGGTCCGCGGCGAGCACGTCTACGCCCGCGGCGTGGCCGACGATAAGGGACAGCTGTACCTGTTGTTGGCCGCCGCTCGCGAGCTGGCCGCCGCGGGCGAGCTGCCTGTCAACGTCCGCTTCGTCTGCGACGGCGAGGAGGAGACCGGCGGGCACTCGATCCTCGAGTTCCTCGCCGCCGACGACGGTCCGGCGCAGGCCGCGATCATCTTCGACAGCGGCATGATCGCCCGCGGCCTACCGGCGTTCAACGTCGCCACGCGCGGGCTCGTCTACTTTCACCTAACGCTGAGCACCGGCGAGCGCGACCTGCATTCCGGGATCTACGGGGGCGCGGGGCTGAACGCCGCCCACGCGCTGATCGACACGCTGCATGCCGTGATTCCCCGCGACGGTCGGCTGCCCGAACCGCTGCGCCAGGGGATCGCGCCGCCCACCACCCGGGAGCTCGAGGGCTGGCGGCTGTTGCCGGCGGGCGCCGACGAGCTCGCCGGGCAGGGGGGGCGGCCGGCCGATCCGAAGGCCGCCGCGGAGTTCTACCTGCGGACATTCGCCGAGCCGGCGCTCGACGTCAACGGGATCCTCAGCGGTTCGCCGCAGATCCAGAAGACCGTGCTGCCGGTCCGCGCCGAGGCCAACGTATCCATCCGCCTTGCCCCCGGCCAGCGCGCTGACGACGTCGCCGCGGCGTTCGAACAGCTCGTGCGCCACGCCGCACCCGCGGGCGCGGACCTGGAGGTGGCGCTTCTGTCGAGCGCCGACCCCGGACTCGTATCGCCCGATTCCCGGGCGATCCAGCTCGGTCTGGCAGCGTTCGAGCGCGCGCTGGGCGTCCGGCCGGTCCTGATCCGTTCGGGCGGCACGCTCCCGATCGTGCCGGCGCTGTCCCAGCGGGGGATCCCGACGATCATCACCGGCTTCTCGCTGCCCGACGCCAACATCCACTCGCCCAACGAGCGGATGCTGACCGAGTCCTTCCCGCTCGGCATCGCCGCCGCCCGCGCGCTGTTCGAAGAGTTCGCGGCGCTCACAGCCGGGTAGTCACGGCACCCCTTTGGCGCCGGTGATCGCCACTAGGCTCCGTTCATGGCTAATAAGACATGGTTCATCACTGGAACGTCGCGCGGGTTCGGCCGCGAATGGGCCGCCGCAGCCTTGGAGCGCGGCGATCGGGTGGCCGGCACGGCCCGCGATCCGAGCACGCTCGACGACCTCAAAGAGCAGTACGGCGACGCCCTGCTGGCTCTTCGACTCGACGTCACCGACCGCAGCGCGGTATTCGATGTTGTCAAACAGGCCCACGAGTACCTCGGGCGCCTCGACATCGTCGTCAACAACGCCGGCTACGGGCAGTTCGGGATGGTCGAGGAGCTCTCCGAGCAGGACGCGCGCGACCAGATCGAGACGAACCTGTTTGGTGCGCTGTGGGTGACGCAGGCGGCGCTGCCGTTCCTGCGCGAGCAGGGGTCCGGGCATTTCCTGCAGGTCTCCTCGATCGGCGGCATCTCGGCCTTCGTCGAGGTCGGCATGTACCACGCGTCCAAATGGGCGCTCGAGGGGCTCAGCCAGTCGCTCGCTCAAGAGGTCAAGGACTTCGGCATCAACGTGACGCTCATCGAGCCGGGCGGCTTCTCCACCGACTGGGGAGGATCGTCGTCCCGTCACTCCGAGCCGCTCGAGGCCTACGCCGCACTGCACGAGGCCTCCAATCAGCGTCGCTCCGGCAACACGCCGGGCGATCCCGTCGCCTCGGCCGCGGCCGTCCTGCGGATCGTCGACGCCGACGAGCCGCCGCTGCGCTGCTTCTTCGGCACCGCGCCGCTCGGGATCGCCGCGCGGGACTACGAAAGCCGCCTGAGCACCTGGCGCGAGTGGCAGCCCGTGGCCGAGCTTGCTCAGGGTTGAGGTTTACGCCGTGGTCGCGCCGGCGGGGCGGCCGGCGTAAGCACGTGTGCGTGGCCCGGTCAGCCGCGCCTCGGACAGGATCCGCGGCGGCGGTCGATCGCGCTCGACGGAGATGAGCGCGGCGACGACGTCCGCGTCGAACTGCGAACCGGCGTGCCGGATCAGCTCGGCGAGGGCGTCGTTCCGTGGCATCGCCTTGCGGTACGGACGGTCACGCGTCATCGCGGTGTACGCGTCTGCGACGTGGACGATCCGAGCCTCGAGGCTGATCTGCTCGCCGCTGAGTCCCAGCGGATAGCCGGCGCCGTCGATGTGCTCGTGGTGCTGGCGGACGATCGCCGCCGGCCCCGGCAGCCCCGCGCTGCTGAGCAGTTCAGCTCCGACGGTCGTGTGCGTCTTGACGAGACGGAACTCCTCGTCGTCGAGCGGACCCGGCTTGGCGAGAATCGAGTCCGGGACAGCGATCTTGCCGATGTCGTGCAGCCGGGCCGCGGTGCTGAGGTCCTCGAGCCGAGCCTCGTCGAGCGCCAGCGCGCGCGCGATCTCGACGCTCAGGATCGAGACGTGGAGGCTGTGACTGACCGTGTCGGGATCCTTCTCCTGGAGGAGGTCCAGGCCGATCTCGCGCCGCGATTGGACCGGCGTCTCCGACGGCTCCTCGCCGGCGGTGGAGACGCAGTTCTTTCCCCGTCGCTTGGATGCGTACATCGCGGCGTCGGCGCGGGCGAGCAGCTCGTCACGCGTCGATCCGTGCGCTGGGAAGCTGGCGACGCCGATGCTGACCGTCAGCGGGTTGGGGAGTGCCGAGGCCATCGACGCGACGCTATGGCGCAGCGCATTTGCCGCCGTCGGGGCGTCCTTCTCGGTCAGTCCGGGCAGCAGGGCGCAGAATTCCTCGCCCCCGATCCGGAACACCGTATCGCCGCTGCGGGTTCCACGGCGCAGGGCATCCGACACGAGGCACAGCGCTTCGTCTCCGATCTGGTGGCCGTTGAGGTCGTTGATCTGCTTGAAGTCGTCGATATCGAACAGGAGCATGCTGAACGGCTGGCCGGCGGCCAGCTGCGCGGTCAGCTCCTCGTGGAACACCCGATGGCCGAGCAGACCGGTCAGGGAGTCGTGGCGAGCCTGCTCCCGGCTCTGCTCGTAGAGCAGCGCCTTGTCGATCGACAGCTCGCCCAGGCTGATGAGGTGCAGCAACATCTCGTGGGCCTCGGAGCCGACGGGTGGCGCTCCGGCAACAGCCACCACGCCGACCGTCTCGCCGGCGCCCTTGAGCGGAAATCGCTGCCATCGATCGTCGAGCTGGGGGGCTGGGCCTCCCTCGATGGCCGTCGAAGCGTCCTCGCCGGCGCTCGAGAGGATCTTCCAGTCGCCGCCGCGGTTGATGAGGACCAGGCTGGAGGCGACGGCGACCTCGGCGACGAGCGTATCGGCGACCTGCCGCCCGACGGCGTCGAGCTCGAGCATGCCGGCGAACACGGCAGTCAGCTCGTGCAGGCGATGCAGCTGTCGCAGCTGGATCTGCATCCGCTTGTGCAGCAGGCCGTTCTCGACGGCGAGGGCGATCCGGTACGCGACGGCACGCAACTCCGTGGCCTCGGACTCCTCGAAGGCCTCGTCGCCGCGTCTGGCGAGCAGGAGCAGCCCCAGTGAACGATCGCCGACGAGCAGCCGAGCCCAGGCGACGTGGCGGGCGGAGTACGACTCAAGCCACACCGGCACCGGAAGCTCCTGCACGGAGCCGATGCGCACCGAATGGGTGTGGGTGGCCGCGACGACGTCGGGCAACGTGAACGGCTCCGTCGGCACGTCGTCGGCGCCGATCCCCCAATGGCCGGCGACGGTCATTCCGGCGTCGGAGTCGAGGATCAGCAGCGCCATGTCGGCGAAGAACAGCTCACCGACCTCGATCGCGACGCGCTCCACGGTCGTCTCCAGCTCCTGCTCTGCGCCGAGCACCGAGATCACCTGGGCCAGGCGCGTCGCCCGCATCAAGGTCACGGCCATGTGCTGCTCGGAGCGCTTAAGACGCTCCCGTAGCGAGACGAGCTCGGCGTCGAGGTTGGAGCCCGGTGGTCGGGGTCGCGCCTGATCGGACATCGTCACAGAGCCAGGATGGCAACGCTCGAGTTGTGCACACCGCTCGAGCCGGTCGTGCGGGCGAACTCGCCGAAGGTGAAGAAGCCGCACACCGACACGCCCTCGAGCCCTGAGCAGATGGCCGCGACCTCATCGCCGACCCGCTCGCCGAGCAGCGGCACGCGCGAGCCACAGGAGAACACGAGGAGCAGGCGCGGAGGCCCGCTGAGCGCCTGGACGGCCTCCTGCGCGGCGCGCCCCGCGCCGTCGATCAGCCCGTCGTCGTCGCTGGACATCACCTGGAGGATGCTCTGCTCGGCGATCCCGATGTTGAGATTGATCCCGCCGCCCTCAGGGAGGAATGCGTGAAGCTGGCGCACGTCGTAGCGCCCGCGCGCGCTCGGACACCCGACGGGGCTGTGCATGATCTTCACAAAGAACTCGGGGTCGGTGTGGTCCAGCCCGTCGCCCTGCTCGGCTAGGTAGGCGTCCAGGGCGGGCGTGCCGTCGAGCTCGTGGACGACCGTGCCCTCGGCACGGGTGACGAGCATCGGCTTTCCCACCGGCCGCCAGCCGTGGTCGACGGACACGCCCATCGGGCGGGCCGAGTTGATCCACACGGCGAGGATCCCGTTGCTGAGGACGCGATCGTCGCCGAAGGTGTAGGTGCGCGTCCACTGCAGGTCGTCGGCGGCAACGCCCCCGACGAACGGGATCACGGCAGTCGTGACCTCATAGACGCCGCGGGCGATCTCGCGCTGGTCGGGGGTGAGCCCGTCGGCGAGCAGCAGCAGCGCGGAGTGTGAGTGACGATTGCCGGCACGGTCGCGAGCCGTCTGTGCGGCCTGCCGGGCCGACTCGGCGACGTCGTTCTCGTCGCGTTCGATGTGGCAGATGCCGTACGAGCTCTCGTCGGCGCGCAGCAGCGCGGCGACGCAGCCGTGGTCGACGAGCGCCTCATCGGTGAAGCCACCGGTGCTCGTGCTGCCGACGACCTGGGCCGGCGCCGCCTCCTCGGCGGCGGCCCGGAAGAGCTCGTCGATGTCGTACTCGGCGCTGGCGAACAGGATCACCACGTCGCCCGTCGCAGCAGCGTGCCCGTGCAGCGCGGCGCGCACCGCCTCGCGTCCGGCTGTCTGCGACTCCGAGGCCTCGCTGTGGCCGGTCAGGCGCGAGTCCGTCCGCCCGGGGAGCGGAGAACGTGTCTTGAGCATGAACAACTATCGAACGAAACCGCTCGGACCTTGAGCGGTTTCGCACGACGTCGGCCTGAGCGCGTGATGTGGGCCCCCGCGCGGGCGGTCTGTGCCGTCCGTCGCGGGCGCGGTCTCGGCTGCTTCAGGAGGTCGCCAGTTGCGGCGTGAACGCGGGCTCTTCGGACATCGGACGGACGTCGACGGCGATCACCTTGTACTCCGGGCACGAGGTGTTGACGTCGGCCGACTGGCCGACGAGCAGGTTGGTGCGCGCCTCGGGGAAATGGAACGAGGTGAACACGTGGCCGGCCTCGATCCGCTCGGTCACCATCGCGTGCAGCTCGGTCTGCCCGACGCGGCTCCGGATCGAGACCTTGTCGCCGTCGGTGATCCACAGGCGGGCGGCGTCGTCGGGATGGATCTCCAGCCAGTCGCGGTCGACGAGCTCGACGTTGTGGGTACGGCGCGTCATCGTGCCCGCGTTGTAATGCTGCAGGACGCGGCCGGACGCCTTGATACCAATTTGTCCAGTCTGACAGACGGACCGTTGAGACCGTGACCGGCTGTTCGCCGCCGTCGTGGCCGCCGCGGGCGGTGAGCTCACGATCACGGGGCGCAACTCGTGCGCGAGCCGGCGCGCTCGCCGTGCTCCATCGCCGCCACGGCTCGCAGATGACGCGAGACGCCCACCTCGCCGACCGGCCCGGCCGGGAGCTCCGCGACGAACGATGTCGTGCCGTGCAGCGCGTGGTTCTGCCAGCCCGGGGCGGTGCCCGGCAGAAACGCCAGGCAGGTGGCGCGCAGATGCGCCAGCTGGGCATAGCGCCGGGCGACCCCACGGTCCCCGCCGGCCATGTCGACGAGATCCTGATGCTGGTGGTACCAGATCGTGACCGCCGGGTGGATGCGGTCGATCAGCCCGATCGCCGCCCGTGTCTCGGGCTCCGATGCCGGTCGCGGACCGGAGTCGTATGTCGGGTCGGTGATCCGCTGCCACTGATAAGGGAAATTGCGGTTCAGGTCGACGCCGCGGGCGTTCTGGCGGGTTCCGGCCGCCGTGCCGTCGGGGTTGAGCTCGCCCACGAGCCACAGCTGCACGCCGGCCGGCGGGCGCCGAGCGGCCACCGCCGAGAGGATGCGCAGGCCGGCGCATTCGTTGCCGTGGATGCACCCCACGAGCAGCACCTTGCGAGGAGCGGAGTCGGGCCCGATCACGCGGGCGACCAGCCGGCGGCCGTCGACCGAGCGACCGATCACCACGCTGCGGCGCGCCACCGCCGAGGACCTCGAGGCAGCCGGGGGCACCGCCTGGCCCCACACCGCGGCGCCCGTGGCAACGACGGCGATCAGACGCCTCACGGGAGGTGGGGCCGGCCGGCGCTCTCCCGCATTGCGGCCGCGAGCCGCTCGCGTGCGACGACGATCGCCGGCACCGTCGAGCCCGGCAGCAACGGCCCGGGATCATCCTCGGGCGCCGCCGACGAGCGTCCGTTCGCGAGCCGGCGCTGCAGCGCCTCGAGGTCGGCGTCGATGTCGATGAGCCGATATGGACGGGTCGCCAGCCCCGGGCCGAGGAAGTCGCGCAGCCGGTGCAGCTCGGCGCGGACCGCGACCTCATGGCCCGCCTCGCCGTAGAGCAGCCGCGACAGCGTGCGCGCATCAAGCCCTTCCGGATTGAGCGACAGCAGCGCGACGATCTCCGAATGCCGTGCGGTCAGCCGGTGGGTGGCGGTGGGCGTCGTCAGCGTCGCCCGGTCCTTGCCGAGAAGCTCGAGCCGGCTCGGGGTGGTCCGCGGCCGCGAGCGAGCTGGGCGGGTGGGAAGCACGAGCGTGCCTTCGCCGAGCGGATGGACGGCCGCCTCGGTGCCGTCGTGCAGCGCGACCTCCGAGGCGTCGACGGGGATCTCGATCCGGCCGGTCGCCCACGCATCGCCGTCGGACCCCGCGCCGGTGGAGGCCAGCACCCGGCCTGACGGGCTCACTGCCGCCGCCGGGCCACCGTGGTGGGCGGTGTGCTCGGCGAACAAACCCAGAATTCGTGCGTCGCGCTCGAGCATCTCGCCGCGCAGCTGCTGTTCGGCGAGGCGGGCGGCGAGCTGCACCACCGCGAGGGTGTGCGGGTGGGCGGTGTCGTAGGTGCCGGTCACGTCGATCGCGCCGAGCTTGTCCCCGGTCTCGGGGTCGTGGACCGGCGCGCC
>DATAUL010000087.1:0-5870 GCA_036268255.1 Solirubrobacteraceae bacterium
GCCAGCGTGGCCGGGCTGCTCGTGCACGGCGCCGACGACGCCCGGCGGATCGTGTGCGTGCTCACCGGCAACGGGCTCAAGGACCCGCAGACGGCCCTGGCGGAGGCGGGCGCGGTCGTCCCCTGTGATCCTGAGCGGGCCGCGGTGGAGCACGCGGTTCTCCGATGACGCTGGGCCGCCGGCGCCTGGTTCGGGTGCCCGCGTCGACCGCCAACCTCGGCCCGGGCTTTGACGTGATGGCCGCCGCGCTGGCCCTGCACCTGGAGCTCGAGGTGGTGGAGACCGGCCGGTTCGCCGTGACCTCAGAGCTCGAGGGCGTGCCCCACGACCGCCAGAACCTCGTCGTCCGCGCGTTCGAGCGCCTGCACCCCGCCGACGACTTCGAGTTCCGCATCGCGTCGCAGATCCCGATGAGCGGCGGACTGGGCTCCAGCGCGGCCGCGATCCTCGCCGGCCTGATGGCGGCCGACCACATCTTCGAGCTCGACGCCGACATCCGCGGGCTGGCCACGGAGCTCGAGGGCCATCCGGACAACATCGCCGCCTCGCTGCAGGGCGGCTTCGCGATCTGCGACGGGCCGACCGCGCACCGCTTCGACCCGCCGATGGGGCTCGAGGCCGTGCTCGTGGTCCCCGAAACGGCGGTGCGCACCGACCAGGCGCGGGCGGCGCTGCCGGCGCAGGTGCCGATGGCCGACGCCGTGTTCAACGTCGCCTGCGCGGCCACGCTGACGCTCGGTCTGGCCCGCGGCGACTGGGACCTGATCGCCGCCGGCCTGCGCGACCGGCTGCACCAACCCCACCGGGCGCACCTGTTCCCCCGCTCGGCGCAGCTGCTCGAGCGGGCGCCGTCGCTGGGGGCGCTGGGGGCGACGATCTCCGGCGCGGGCCCGACCGTGCTCGTGTGGTGCCACTACGAGCAGACGGCGGCCGTCGTGAGACGCCTGCAGGACGAGGCGGAAGGGTGGGCCACCGTCGTGCGCGCGCCGTTCGAGACCCAGGGCGCCGACGTCCACGAGCTGTAGGCAACAAATGCCGGAGGGTCGTGCCATCCACGCACGCCCGCTTGCCACACAACATCAGGTCCGATGGCAGCCACGCCCGCGCCCCAGCGCCGAGAAATCCAATCCCAGCATTCCGTGTCGGCTACCGGCGTCGTCGCGGCTGAACCACCGCGCGTAGCACCCGTGCTACGCTCTCCTGGTGGCGAGGGAGATCACCCAGCGGGAGCTGCGTAACGAAAGTGGCGAGATCATGCGCGCGCTTGACTCCGGCGAAAGCTTCGTGGTGACGCGCAACGGCGTCCCCGTCGGGGAGCTGGAGCCCGTCAAGCGGCGCCGTATGGTCGCACGGGAAGCCGTACATCAAGCGTTCGCTGGGGCTGCCCCGCTCGACGCTGAACGCTTCCGCGCCGACGTGGACCGCTTCCTGGATCAGGATCCGATTCCGCGTGGCTGATGCTCCCGCCGCCCGGGGGCTGCTCGACACCTCAGCGGTGATCGACCTCGGTCGCATCGACCCCAACGCCCTGCCGCTCGAGCTTGCGCTTTCTGCGATCACGCTCGCGGAGCTGGCCGCTGGTCCTCACGCCACCGACGATCTCGCGGAGCGAGCCCGCCGTCAGCAACGCCTCCAGCTCGCGGAAGCCACGTTTGATGCACTCCCGTTTGATGCCGAATGCGCTCGAGCCTACGGACGTGTGTACGCCGAGACGCTCGTGGCGGGACGGAAGGCACGCGGACGGGGGGCGGTCGATCTTCTGATCGCTGCGACCGCCCTCGCCGCTGACCTACCGCTGTACACGGCCAACCCGGCTGACTTCACAGATCTGGACGAGCTGATCGAGGTCGAGCCGGTCAAGCCCCTCACGGACCCGTAGCCCGGACGCCACGGTCGAACCTGCGCGCGACCACTAGCCGCCGGGCGGAGCGCCCCCGCCCTGGAACAAGCTGCCCGTGCCGCCACCGCCCGGGAACCCACCACCGCCGCCGAAGCGGTGCTGCCAGACCGCCTTGGCGCCCAGGTCACCGGTGTGAAAGACGTAGTACAGGCTGGCGATCGCGAACACGGCCACGATCACCCGCAACGCGGCCCCGAGCGCCACGCCGGAGCGGATCGCCGTCAGCGCCCCGTCCACAGGCCCCACGCCGGTCACCCGCGGGCCGGCGGTGCGGAACACCGCGACGGCGATCAGCAGCAGCGCCGTGAACGCGATCAGCAGGATCCGCAGCGTGTCGGCGGCGCTGGCGTGCTGGGCGACGATCCCCGGGCCCTGAAGGTTCAGGTCGTCGCGCAGCGCATGGCCGGCGCCGATCGTGAGGTTGGTCGCGCCCAGCGCCACCACGGCGACGAGGCCGAGCCACAGCCCGTTGCGCACGAACAGCCGGGGCCAGGCGACCAGCACGAGCGCGCCGATCGCCGCGACGGGGATCAGGATCACCGGGACGTGCAGGAGCAGCGGGTGGGCGGGCAGTCCGCTGTAGATCGTGTTGATCTGGATCGGGATCAGCGCGAACGTCAGCAGCGCCAGCACAGCGAGCGTCCACTCCGGGTTGAGCGCCCGGCCCTTGGCCGGAAGAGCCGACGACTCCGCCGCCATGCCGCGTCAGGCGCTGGCCTGCGCCGGCTGCGACGAGCGCACCAGCTCGCGCAGGCGCTTGCGCGGCTTCTCGATCCCGACGCGCTTGAGCAGCTCGTCGGCGACCGTCAGGTAGTCGGCGCCGAGGTCGGGCCGATAGTCGAGGATCGACATGGCCCGCTCGGCGGACTCGGCGTAGGCGATCGACGAGCGGATCGTCGTCTCCACGAGCTTGTCTCCGAAGTGCTGGCGCAGGGAGTCAAACGCCTCGCGCGAGTGCCGGGTGCGCATGTCGGCGATGTTGAGCACGACGCCGAGCCACTGCAGGTCCGGATTGAGGCTGTCGCGCGCCAGCTCGATCACCTCGAGCGCCTGCTCGACCCCCTGCAGGGCGAAGTACTGGGCCTCGGCCGAGAGCAGCGCGTAGTCGGAGGCGACGAGGGCGTTGACAGTCAGCAGCCCGAGCGAGGGCGGACAGTCGATCAGGACGAGGTCGTAGTCGCCGGCGACCTCGCGCAGCGCCTTCTTGAGCGTCAGCTCGCGGCCCATCTTCCCGCCGAGGGCCAGCTCGGACTCGGCCAGGCCGAGGTTGGCGGGGATGATCCCCTCGTGGACCGCGTCGCGCGCCTTGGCGCGCCCTGAGAGCACGTCGCCGATCGTCGGCGAGGCGTCCGGATCGACATCGAGGTAGTCCGACAGGTTGCCCTGGGGGTCGAGGTCGACGGCCAGCACGGACAGCCCGATGCGACGAAAGACATCGGTCAGCGTCCGCACCGTCGTCGTCTTGCCCGTGCCGCCCTTCTGGGAGAGAACCGCGATCGTGGTGCTCATCGAAGGCGGACTATAGGCCAGCCGGGACGCTCGCGACCTTGGCCCGGCGGACAGTCTGTGAGGGGGCGCCGCAGGTCAGCTGGAAGACGTTTCCGACGATCCCTCGGCGCGCATTCCGGAGATTACCGGCACGTCGATGAAGTGCAGGTGATGACGGCCGATCACGACCTCATCCCCGTCGGCCAGGGTGCTCCATTCGACCCGCTCGCCGTTGACGAACACGCCGTTGAGGCTGCGATCGTCGAGGACGCGCAGCCCGTCGGGCTGGCGGACGATCAGCGCGTGCCGGCGGGAGACCGTCGGGTCGTCGAAGCGGATATCGGCGGCCAGGCTGCGGCCGATCCGGGTCCACTCGCGTTGCAGCGCATAGGCGACGATGTCCTGGTCGGAGTGGTAGGCGATGTACTGACCGGGTTCATCGAGGGCGCTGCGCAGTTCGTCGAGCCACGAGCGGTCCTCCACGTCGACATCGACCGCGACGTCGAGGACCGGTTGCTGGGACGTGGTGAACAGTGATGCCCGCACGAATTCGGTGCCGCCGCAATTGGGGCACGAGGGAAGCTCATCGGCGGCGTCCAGCGACACCGACATATCGCATTCGGTGCAGCGAAACGTGCCCGTGCCCGCAACACTCCCTGACGTCCAAGCTTTCATCGGCGTCTCCTAACTGCAAGAAGGTCTCGCACGCAGCCCCGCCACTGGGATCTCTGGGACATGCGATGCTCAACGGAGCTTAACGCAATCCAATATTCCGCGAGCGAGGCAACCTCAAACCTCAATCTGGACGATTGGTCGAGCCCAGTTCCCGCGCGGCTCACCCGCTGAGCAGGCCCTGGCGCCTCGCCGGTGGGCGGGGCCCGGCAAGCAGGATCGACGTGCCCCGAGGCGAAGAACAAGCCCATGCCCGCGTCGGCTCGCGACATGCTCGACCTGGAGCTGGCCCTCCTGCGCCGCGGGCTGGACGAGCGCCTGGCCGGCTCTGAGCGCTGCACCTGCTGCCATCGCACGCCCCTGGTCGGCGAGCGCGTCTACGTGTACGCGTCGGGAACGATCGCCTGCGAGCTGTGCCGTGGCGGCCAGCGCGGCGCCCCGCAGGACGACCGGATCGTGCACGGCCCGGAGTTCGGGCACACGATGCGGATCATCGATCAGCGCACCGCGGCCTAGCCACCCGTCGCTCACGACCGAACGGCCACGCCGGGTCGTAAGATGCCCGGCCGTGGAGCCGTTCACCGTCACGACGACCATCGCCTTGCCGCGCGAGCAGGTCTATGAGTACCTGGCCGATATCGCCAACCACGCCGAGTTCACCGACCACTATCTCGTCGATTGGCACCTGACCCGGATCGACTCCTACGGACCGGGGGCGGGCGCGCGCTTTCGCATCAAGGCGCCGCTCAACCGCTTCTCGTGGGCCGATGCGACGTTCGCCGAGATGCAGCCGCCGTTCCGGATCCTCGAGCGCGGGCGCGGCGGTAAGTACAACCGGATCCGGATGATCGGGACCTACACCCTGTCGCCCGCCCCGGGGCAGAGCACGAAGGTGGAGTACACGCTCGAAACCGAGCCCGCGCAGCTGTCGGACAGGCTGATGGAGATCCTGGGCGGACGCTCTTGGAACCGGCGCAAGGCGGCGAAGGCGATGCGGCGCCTGCGCTCGATCCTCGAGGACGGGCATGACCGCGGCAACCGGGCGTCCGTCGAGGGCGCCTAGGTAAACTGCGCCGCCGTGAAAGCCCGCCGCCTCCTCGTGCTGCTGTCCGCGCTGGTGCTCGCCGCCGGCCTGAGCGCGTGCGGCCACAAGCAGGCCCACCCGACGCAGGCCGACGCCAACAACGGCGGCTCCTATATCGACGCCGGGCCGATCACCTACCAGATGCAGTTCTCCCGGGAGCTCAACCCGTACGGCACCGAGGACTCCTCCTACGTCAAGGGCCTGCCGACGGGAACCACCCCCCCGACGCCCTCCCAGCTGTGGTACGGCGTGTTCCTGTGGGCCAAGAACCAGACCCACCACGACTACACGACGCTCAACAGCTTCGAGATCACTGATTCGCAGGGCGACACCTATTACCCGGAGAAGCTCGATACCAACGTCAACCCGTTCGCGTGGACGCCGCAGACGCTGGCTCCCAACCAGATCGAGCCCGGTCCCGACACGGTCGCGAGCGATGGCCCGACTCAGGGCGGCCTGTTGCTGTTCAAGCTCAACACCACGGTCTACAACAACCGGCCGCTGACGCTGTGGCTTCTGAGCTCGGGTGGCAAGAAGCTCGGGTCGATCTCGCTGAACCTTTGAGACCCGCGGCGGTACGCGGGCCGGCGGCGCTGATGGGTGTGTCGCTCCTCATGATCGTCCTGCTGTCGGCGGGGGTCGCGTCCGCGCGAGCCGCGTGGGGCAAGCCGTTCGAGCTCACCAAGCCCGGCACGCTTGACTATCTGGGGCCGCAGCTGGCGTTCT
>DATAUL010000088.1:0-15026 GCA_036268255.1 Solirubrobacteraceae bacterium
GAGCGGAGCTCCTCCAGGGCGCGTTCCATCGTCATCGCCGGGCGGTAGGGGCGGTCGTTCGTCATGGCGTTGAGCGCGTCACAGGCGAGCGTGATACGGCTGGCCAGCGGGATCTCCTCGCCAACGAGTCCGTCGGGATAACCGTCGCCGTCCCAGTGCTCGTGCTCGGCGCGCATCGCCGGGGCGAGATGCGAAAGCCCGGGTGTGCCGGCGATGATGTGCTCCCCGACGATTGGGTGCTGGCGCATCAGCTCCCACTCCTGCTGATCGAGCGGTCCTTGCTTTTGCAGAATCGCGTCGGGGATCCCGACCTTTCCGATGTCGTGCAGGAGAGCGATCTGCTCCACATCGCGCGTCGCGTCTTGATCGAGACCGAGACGTCCGGCAACTGCGACGGCGAGCTCGACCACCTGTTTGGAGTGCTCACTCGTGTACAGGTCGCGTGCCTCGAGCGCGACCAGCAGCGTACGCACTCCGATGGCTCGCGCCTCGATGCGCCTGACGGCCTGCTGCTCGGCCTCGTCCTCGATCAGCTCAGCGGCGAGGTCGCTCAGGAACCGGAGAAGTTCGACGTGTCGCTCGCCGAGCGCCGGATGCGGGCTGGTGTCGACCGCACAGAGCGTCCCGTAGACCTCACCGGAGCGCAGCCGCACCGGCACACCGGCATACGCCCGCAACCCGAGGCGGGCGCTGACGTCAAGGTCGCACGTCTCGGGGTTGGCCGCCAGGTCGGTGACTGCCGAACCGATCCGTCCATCGAGCATCCGCTGACAGTGCGTCGCGCTCAATGGAATCGCATCGCCTTCCTTGACACCGAATCGCTCTGGCTCTCCGGCGAAGTATGCGAACACGTAGTTCTCGCCGTCCAAGCGGCTGAGAAATGACACTGGCATGTCAAGCTGGCCGCGGGCGAGTTCCAACAGCCGCCGGACACGCGGTTCGGTGCGGCCCATCCCGACCGGTCTGACGGACTCGGTGGCTTCCGGCATTCCCGACCGAACCCGTTGCAGCAGCCCATCAATGGTGTCATCAGTCTCGGCCGTCGCATGAGAAGTCCTGACATGGCCGTCTCCGAGCGCATCGTGGATCCGCTCTACGATCGCGCCGGCGTCCGCATCGTCGGCCGACCGGAGCAACACCGCGAGCTCCCCGTGACCGAGATGCGCCAGCAGGTCAGCACCGCGACTGGCCCGCGCCAATCCTTCCGTCGCGGTGACAACCGCGGCCTCGTCCCCGTCGATCTGAGCGACGACCAGACTCCACGGATCGCCGCCCAAAGCCAGAACACGCAACTCCTCCTCCACCGCCGCACGAAACGCCTGGCGATTGGGGAGACCGGTGAGCGGGTCTTGCTCAGAGAGCGCTTGGAGCTGCGCGGCGTAGCGTCGTAGCTCGCCCTGAGAGGTCTTGCGAGCGGTGATGTCCTGGACCTGTGCGACGAAATGCAGCGGCTCCCCGGTGGCATCACGTACGACCGTCACGGTGAGAAGCCCCCACACGATCCCGCCATCTGGCAGCAGGAAGCGCTTGGAATGCTGGCAGCTATCACTGTCGCGCGTCAGTGCGCTGGCGGAGTGCTTGCGGCTGGCGGCGAGATCGTCAACATGGGTCACCTCACTCATCGAACCGGCTAGCAGCGTGTCCGTGTCGCGAGCCAGCAGCGCACACAGAGCCGCGTTAACCGCGAGAAAGCGACCGTCGAGCGCCACGAGCGCCATCCCAGTCGCCGCCGCCTCAAAAGCGCCCGCGAAGCGCGATTGCGCCTCGGCGAGCCGGGCGGCGGCGCGCTTGCCCTCACTGACATCCCGCACCACCGACACGACGCCCACCACGTCGCCCGTCTCATCACGCAACGGCGATAGGTTGATCGCAACATCCACCAGCGATCCGTCCTTGCGCCGCCCAGACGTCTCCAGCAGCACCGAGTCTCCAGCGCCAACCGCCCAGTGCTCGCGCGTGAAATTCTCCAGCTCGCCGATCGGTCGCAGCAGCGCCGCCGATCCACCCACAATCTCGGCCGCGCGATAGCCATACAAGCGCTCGGCCGCGGGATTCCAGCTCTCGATCGTTCCGTCCAGCGAACCCGACCAGATCGCCTCACCTGACGAAGCGATGACAGTCTCAGACCGCCGGCTGCGGGCGTCCAGCTCCTTGCGCTCTGAGATATCGAGCATCAGCACCGCAAACCGGGGCCCCTCGTCGCCGTCGATAACCGACACCGCCAGCTCAATCGGCACATCGTGACCATCGCGATGCACACCGACCAGCTCAACCCGCCCGCGATTCGGCTCGCCCGCCATCAAGCCATCCAGCACCGAGCGATACGCCCCGACGCGATCCTCAGAGAACAGAAGGCGACCCATGTCAGCCCCGACAGCCTCCGCCGACGGCCAGCCGAACATGCGCTCCGCCGAGCGGTTCAAGCCAACAATCCGGCCATCGAACCCCAGCAGCAGACAGGCCTCGACGACCTCGTCAAGCAACGAACCCAGGCCTTCGCCCAGAAGCACCCCGCCACCCGACTTATCGCCGGTCATCTGAACCCATCGACCAAATCAGCCATGCACTCAAGCGAGCCATCCAAACACGCGAAACGGCGTCCTCGTGGAACGCACCTGTCCGGTCCCACAGGCAAAACCAACGGCCGTCGCCGTCCGCCGTGTGGCCGGTCGCCGTTGGTGGCATTCGGGTTCGACATGAATTTGGCTGTAGGACCGGCCGAGCCCGACCCTACTCTGATCGCGGCGAGGGTCTGCTCAAGCTGGCAGTATGTCCCGCCAAATCGCGCCCATTCGCCCGAAATGCTCCCGGTGGGTCGTCCCGCGCCCTCCATCGGCGAACGTCGGTTATAGCTAGCCTGCCAGTACCTCGTGGGCGTAGCGGACGACCATGCCGCCGTCGCCGACCGCCCCCGCCACGCGGTTGGCCGCCCCGGCGCGCACGTCGCCGGCCGCGAACACGCCGGGGCGAACCGTCTCAAGGAGATGCGGCTCGCGGTCTGGCAGCGGCCAGCCGAGGTGCCCGTCCGCCGCCGCTGCGCCGGTGCCGCACAGCAGGTAGCCGGCAGCGTCGACGGCTAGGAGCCCGGTCACTGCCTCGGTGCACGGCTCCGCGCCGATCATCACGAACACGGCCGTCGTTGCAACGTCGCGGACGCGGCCATCGCGACGATCGACGAGCGTCACGGACTCAATCGTGGCCGAGCCGCGCACGGCAGATATTTCGGTGTTGGTTATCACCTCGATCCGCGGCGAGCGTTCGATGCGATCGACGAGGTAGTGAGACATCGTCGACTTCAACGCTCCGCCGCGGACGACGACGCGGACACTGCGGGCCAGCGAGGCGAGGTGCGTTGCGGCCTGTCCTGCCGAGTTGCCGCCACCGACGACGATCACGTCCTCGCCGCGGCAACGCTCGGCGTCGGTCGCCATCGCAGCGTGATAGACCCCGGCGCCACGGAAGCGGTCAACGCCATCGGCCTCCAGCTCACGCCAACGTGCGCCAGTTGCCATCACGACGCACCGAGCAAGCACGTGCTGGCCATCGTCGAGATCGACCCGGGCCAACCCCTCGGGCCCGTCGGCCAGCTCGACCGCACGATGAAAGCTCGACAGCACCGCGTCAAAGCGACGCGCCTGAAGCGTCGCCTTGCGCGTCAGTTCCGTCCCGGAGACCCCGCTCGGGAATCCGAGATAGTTCTCGATCCGTGTGCTCGTGCCGGCCTGCCCGCCCGGCGCCCACGCCTCCGCCACGAACGTCCGCAGCCCTTCCGAGCCGCCGTACACGGCGGCCGCCAGGCCCGCCGGTCCCGCGCCCAGGACGACCACATCAAAACGCTGGCCGTCGACGTCGGCGCGCAGCCCCAGCGACCGCGCAACCTGTGCGGCGGACGGGTTGCGCATCACATCAGTGGCGTGCACCAGCACGGGCGTTTCGGAGGCCGGGATCTTCAGCCAACCGAGCATCGCAGCGGCCTCGGCGTCGGTGTCGACGTCGTACCACCGCACCGGCAAGAGATTGCGCTCGAGCAAGTCACGCACGTCATGTGCCCGACGGGAGCCGCGTGGCGCGATCAGGCGCATGACCCCGCGCCCCCCGGCCTCGTGCCACGCCCGCCGCGCCAACAGCGTCTCAAACACGTGCTCGCCGAACTCCGGCCAGCGCGCAAGCATTCGCCGCAACCCCGGCCGGTCAAACATGATCACATCCGTCGACTCGACGGCCACGCACGCGCTGAGCGTCGGCTCCCCGGTAAACGCGGCGATTTCACCGATGAACGTGCGAGCATCGGCCTGCGCGACGTACACGTCCTTGCCGGGCTTGCGATCAATGAACTCGACCAGCCCACGCTCGATCGCATAGAACGGCGCATTGCGGACCGCGTGCTCGTACAGCACCTCCCCGGGCCCGAACGTGCGCCGCTCCCCGCGCTTGGCCAGCCACGCCAGCTTGGCGTCCGACAGCCGCGGGTACAGCACCTCGTCGCCGAGGTCGGGAAACTGGTCGCTGCGGACTATCTGCGTTGCCGCCACACAGCCAGGCTACCGGCACCACAAGCGCCCGCAGCCGCGACCGACACCCAACGCGGCCAGGCCTCTCAGTCGACCCTTTGAAGGAGCTCCTGGCGTGACCGGGAGCGGCCCCTGTCGGGATTGAAGGCGACCGTGACGCCCTCGGCGCACTCTGACAGGTCAGCGGCAACGTCGGATCAAGCGGACCTGGACCCCCGTTGCTCAGGAGGTACAAAGGTTCAGCATGGCCTCACCCAGCAGCGCGACCGACCGCAGGCGACCCTCGATCGTCGGTGCCTGGTGGGCGACCATCAACTCGTCGGCCGCAGTGTGGTGCAAGAAGCCGTCAAGATAATCCCGGACCTCCAGCTGCGTCCCCAGCGCCGTGTACGTGAGCATCTCATCCACCCGCGGTGCGGCCCCACCGCCGAGCAGCTGGTCGGCCTGCTCGTCGGTCATGTCAAGGTCTGACAGGCCCAGTTGCCGTCCGTATAGGCTGACGGCTCGTATGCGCCGGATGCCCTGCAACTGCTCCCGAGCAGCGGTCGTGGTGTCAGCGACAATCACGTTAACCCCTGCGATCACATACGGCCTCTCCAGCTGTTCGGACGGCTGAAACTCGCTTCGATAGGCGGCGATCGCCGGATCCAGCGCCGCTGGGGCGAAGTGCGACGCGAATGCATACGGCAGGCCAAGCGCCGCCGCCAGCTTCGCTCCAAACAGCGACGAGCCCAGGATGTAGAGCGGGACCCGTGAGCCCTTGCCCGGAACGGCGTCGACTCCAGGCACGACGCTCTCCCCTGCGAGATAGCCGCGCAGCTCCACGACATCCTGGGGAAACGACTGCGCCGATCCGGGCTCGCGGCGCAGCGCGTACATCGTGTTCTGGTCAGAGCCAGGCGCGCGGCCCAAGCCCAGGTCGATCCGGCCGGGGTACATGGCCGCCAGCGTGCCGAACTGCTCGGCGATCGTCAGCGGCGCGTGATTTGGCAGCATCACCCCGCCGGCTCCGAGTCGGATGCTCCGCGTCTGGGCGCCGATATGCGCGATCAGCACACTCGTCGCCGACGACGCGATGCTCGGCATGTTGTGGTGCTCGGCGTACCACACGCGCTCGTAGCCAAGCTCCTCCGCCTGCTGCGCCAGCGCCACGCTCCCGGCAAAGCTGTCACTAGCGGTCTGTTCACGCCCGATCGGCGCCAGGTCGAGGATTGATAGCCGGGTCGGCATCGCCGTCTCACCCTAGCGGCCGCCTGGTCGACGGCGGGTGGGCGACTCCGCGTCCGTTCCCCGCCGTGCCAGCAGCGTCGCGCCGACCGGCCCTTGTGCCCGTCAGTTCGGCGAGCCCCCCGATGGCCCTGGCGGTTGCGACCGGCGGCGCGTTTCTGTAGGTTCGCTCGAAGCTCGTCATTCGCCGTCTGAGGGGTGCGTGTGTCTCGGTTTGCGAGTCATTCCAGAAGTTCCGGCGTTCGGTCCGCTCGTCGGCGGGCCCCCAACGCCCGCTTTTTCGGGTTGCTGGCGGCAGCCACATCCGTCTTCGTCATCGCCGCCACCTCCGCAGCCCTGGGCAAGGGCTATGTTCCGGGGTTCTACGCGGGGCACACGACGCAGGGCAAGGCGCTCAGCTTCCTGGTTGCCGACGGCAAAGTGACCAACCTGTACACGCAGATCTTGGATCGCTGCGGCTCCGGCTCGTATACGGACACTCTGTTCCCACATCCGGCGAGGATCAACGCTCGCGGGAGCTGGTCTCATCGCGCCGCCGAAGCGCCCGCTCAGCCGACCGTCTACCACGGACACCTCGCCGGCTCCACCGCCAGCGGCACGATCGATGACATCGCGGAGAACAGCAGGCGAAAGCGCTGCCGCGGGCACGTCAGCTTTCACGCAGCGCGCACCGACGCGGTCCGGATCGGCGCCGCCACCGTCGGCGGCCGGGGCACAGACGTCGAGCTCAGAGTGACGATGCCCCCGGCGTCCAACGGCAACCTGCTCGTGCCCTACACCCCCGCCGCGCTGCTCGTCTATGGCTCCAACACAGGCTGCCCCGCCAGCTATCAGACCGCGGACGCACTCGCGAGGTCAACCGATGCCGCCGGCTACACCGGCCTGATCTCCGACGCGTATGTCGATGCCGACTATGAACTCCAACCGTACGAGGACGCGTACTTCGCCTACCGGCACGGTGTGTTCACGTTCCACGTCGCAGCCAACACGGTGCTGCGCACAGCCACCGGTCAAAGCCCGTTCTCGACTATCTGCACGATGCTCTACAGCGGACAGCCCGCGACACTCACGCCGTCGCACAACGTCGCGCTTGAGACTACCCACCGGCCGCTGATTCCCGGCCCCGGGATTCCCAACAACCAGCCGTGACGCCGGACTGACATCGGTCCTCGATCTCGAGCTCGTTGCCCTACGGGCGCCGGCACCGAGACCGTTCTTTGAGTTCTGACACGAGCAAGTATCCTGCTGCTATGAGCCACGTCGCCGGTACCGAGTATCGGAACCTGCTCGTCACAGCAGACGCTGGGGTGGCGCGAATCACGCTGAACCGCCCGGACAGGCGCAACGCGCTGTCGCTGGAGCTGATGGACGAGCTGATCGCCGCGTTGCGGGAGGCCTCGGCTCGAGCCCCGACGCAGGCGATCGTGATCGAGGGCGCCGGCCCGGCATTCTCGGCGGGGCACGATCTGTCGGAGATGATCGGTCGCGATGAAGCGTTCTACCGTGAGCTGTTCGCCGTCTGCACGGTGATGATGGAGAGCATTCACGAACTACCGCAGCCGGTAGTCGCGAAGGTGCACGGCATCGCGACCGCCGCCGGCTGTCAGCTGGTTGCCGCCTGCGATCTGGCAGTGGCGGCCGACGATTCGCGTTTCGCCACTCCGGGAGTCAAGATCGGGCTGTTCTGTACGACTCCGATGGTGCCGGTGTCTCGAGCCGTCGGGCGCAAGCGGGCAATGGAGATGCTGCTGACCGGCGAGCCGATCGAGGCCGCGACAGCCTTGGACTGGGGACTGGTCAACCGCGTGGTGGCGCCCGCGGAACTCGAAGCCGCGGTGGTTGACCTTGTTGCAGCGATCACACGCTCAAGTCCACATACGGTCGCGACCGGCAAGCAGGCGTTTTATGCGCAGGTCGATCGGTCCGAGCACGACGCTTATGAGCACTGCAAGATCGTGATGGCGGACAACGCGGCCTCGGTCGACGCTCAGGAGGGCATGAGCGCGTTTCTCCAGAAGCGCACGCCCAGCTGGCGTGGCATGTAAGCCGAGCCGCGGCTCAACCCTCGTTCCCATCCTCGCCCCCATGGGCCTCCTCCGGCACCTCGTACCAGCGCTTGCGCTCGCCCACCCTCGCCCGCAGCTTCCAGCGAGATGACTTTGGATGTGCATCAATAGCTGCGCGCAGGCCGCGGATGTTCTCCTCCACCTGGTCACGGTGCGGCAGCCCGGGGAGCTCGCGCGCGTACGCCTCTACGCGGTCCAGTACGAGGGTGACGGTTCGCCACCACCCCCAGTCGACGCTGAGGAATCGAGCTATGCCGTCAGCATCGAGGCTCTCGGCGTCAAGTGTGTGGTCGGCGAGCAGCGCAATAGCGTCCTTGTAGTCCTTCTCATTTGTCTCCATGACCTGCAGCTTGAAGAGGAGGAGATCGGCAAGCGGGAGAGTCTCTGGCGCCAGGGAGAGCCGCTGGCTGAAATCGAAGGAGTGACACATCGTGAACTTGTCAACAAACACATCGGCCTCACGGCAGTGCTGCGGGTCCCAGAAGAACATTCGATGGCGGCCGTGTAGGGCATTGAACTCCTCGTCCGCCTCGTAGCCAGCGGTCGCAAACAGATCGACCACGCCCCGGCCCTCGCCCGAGAGCACGGCGAAGTCAATGTCGCGATAAGCCCGCGCAAGGTATGGACACTGGGCCGTGGGGCAGCAGAGGCTCACAGCGACACCACCGAGGACGCGTACGGTCACGCCGGCGTTTGCGGCGAGCCTAAGCATCCGGCGCGCCTCGGCGCCGGGGTCATCCGCCGCGGCCGGAATCTCCTTGCTTCCTGCGCTCCCCGTGGACGTGTGGCCGCGCGTCACTGTACCGCGGTTCTTCCCGGTCTGGTCACGACAGGGCCGTTCTGGCTAGGGCGCGCCCGCGATCGACCCACCCCCCAGGCGCCAGCGGTGCTCTGATAAAGCAGACGTAGGTAGAGAAACGACTCCACATGGGCGATCCCTTTGATCGCCCCGATATCGCGGGTGAGTGCAACGAGGAGTTCGTTCCGATCACGGCAGACCGCTTCCGCCATAAGGTCGTAACGTCCCGAAGGCACGACGACATAATCGATCGACGGGATCGCGGCAAGTCGCGAGCAGACGTCATCGTGATCGGCATCGCTTCGCAACGTGATCCCGAGCCACGTCATTGCCTCGAACCCGAGGTTGAGCGGATTGCCGACCGCGATGACCTTGAGCACGCCATCGTCCACGAGTTGCGTGAACCGTCCCGACACCGCTCTCTCCGAAACATCGAGCTTGCGGGCGATATCGCGGAAGGAGGCACGACCATCCCGCTCGAGCTCTCGGATGATCGCGATATCCAGGGGGTCCAGCTGGTTGGTGCTTTCGGTGACGCCCTTCGTGTCCGGGCTGCCCGTCTCCCGCCCGTGCCGCGCCGACAGCCATTGAAACTGCTGGTGGCGTAGCGCGAGGTAGACGAATGTCTCGCTGCGCTCGACACCGTCGATCCGCCTGAGCCCCAGCACGAGTGGATCCAGAGCGCCGGAGTCCTCGCACGCGACCTCGCACATGACGTTGAACCGGCCGGAGCTGATCACCACGTAGTCGATGCCGGACGTGTGCACGAGCTCCTTCGCCACCGTCTCAATGGCGGACGGCCGGACGTCGAGGCCGATCCATGCCATGCAGCTGAGACCCAGAAGACTCGGATGGGCGACCGCGGTGACGGCGAACACGTCAGCCTCGGTGAGCCATTTGACGCGTCGTCTGACGTGCGCCTCTGACAGGCCGACGCGCTCCGCGAGGGCGGTGAAGGGAAGCCTGCCGTCCAGCTGAAGCTCGGTGAAGATCGCGTGGTCGTGGCCGGTGAGGATGATCCTGCCATTCTGCCGAGGATGACTCGCGAGCTCGTCCACCTTATGCCGTCAATAGCTGGGCCGAGATGACGCGATCGTCGGCAAGGTCGATGATCGCCGAATGCAGCACGCCCTCTCCGTACTCGCTTCCCGGATTGATCGCGGTCGTGCCGCTCAGATCACGTATTCCGGGGCTCTCGTGAATATGCCCGTGCAGTGAGAGCATGGGCTGAAAGCGTGCCAGCGCCTCGCTTACTGCGCTGGAGCCGGCCGGCGCTGCCTCCCCGATCATCGGTCGCGGAGGTTCGCTGGAGGTGTCCAGGCGCGGGCAGAGATCGAGCCCCGACCCGTAAGGTGGGACGTGCAGGTTGAAGACGGCATGACGAGCGTCGCCCAGTTGATCGGCCATGCCCTCGATACGAGCGGCGAGCTCGTTTTCGCTGACGTCTCTGGGACACCGCCAGGGCGTCGGGTTCCCGTAGCCGGTTGAGATCATGTGCACGTTCGCGCTGACGGATAGGACACGCCCTTCGGCGTTCACGACGTAGGCCGCCTCCTCTAACACGGACTCGATCTCCAGATAGTCGTCGTTGCCGCCCGTGACATATAACGGTACGCCGAGCGGTTCCAGCCGCTCGGCGGCCCGCTCGGTCCAGTCACGCACCTGGCCCATGCACGCCTGCAGGAACGCATCGTGCAGGGCGTCGTCGTCGGTGAGCAGCTCCTCGTACCGCATGGCGCTGACCCGGATCGGATACTGGCCCGAGTCCCGGATCCGATCACTCATCGCGTCGAGCTCTGCGTCCGTGGTAGCTCGCAGCTGCGCGCCGTTGAACTCTGCCGCAACCGCGCCGTCATCCTCCTCAACCACTGGGACGAGCCGTTTACCCGTGAGGTCACCGCCGAGGATCGCGACCGTCGCTTCATACACGCTGACGGCGTTCAGGAACTTACGAAACACCGCCTCGGAACCATGAAGATCGGTGGCGAAGAGCAGCCGCATCGGCGGCTGCCCGGCGTGTCGTCGCGAAAATCGCATCCACAGACCCTGCGACGGCCCTTATACGCGGCCGGTGCCGGCCGGGTTTGCTCGTACGCCCAGCGCATCGAGGGCAAGGCGTGTCGCGACCCGTGCCGATTTGTTGGCCGGGTCGTAGACCGATGAGCACTCGGTGATGACGTACGCATCGACTCCCCTGCGGACGAACGCGCGGATCATTTTGATCACTTCCCGGGGGGTCAGCCCTCCGCACTCCGGTGTCGTCACGCCGGTCGTGAATCCCTGGTCCATCACGTCGAGATCGGTGTGCAGCACGACACCATCGGTGCCGTCCCACGCGATATCGAGAATACGGTCGATTGTCTTCTCGATACCCCACTCGTCGATGTCCCAGATGGTGATCATCTGGATCCCCGTACGGTCGACGTACTCCCGCTCGACCCGAGGGTTGAGAGGACCGTTGATGCCCACGAGGGCGATGTTGCGGGGGTCCACGTTGGGCAGCTCGGCGGTGCGACTCACCGGGCAGGCGTGATTGAGCCGTTCCCCGGCGACGTCCTCGGCTGTGTCCATGTGCGAGTCCATCTGGATGTAGCCCATCCGCCCCTCGATCAGCTTCGACATCGCGCTCGTCACCGGGATCGGGCAGGAGTCGTCACCGCCAAAGATGATTGGGAAGGCGCCTGCCTTCACGATTTCGGTTATGCATCGCTCGGCGCGCTCAAACGTCCGTTGCGCATTGCCGGGTACGATCGACACGTCGCCGCAATCGGTGAGGCCCAGTGTGTCGAACAGATCGACCTGGAACTCGCCGTGGTAGCTGAGGTAGTGCTCCGTTGCCCGGCGGATCGACCGGGGTCCGTAGCTTGCCCCGGGCCGGCAGGTGTTGGTTCCCTCCCAGGGGAGACCGAGAACGGCCGCCTTGACATCGGCCTCGATCAGCCGGTCTCGGATGGGCGGCAGCACCTGCGCCCCGAGGAACGTGGAGATCCCCGAAATCAGACTGTTGGGGAAATCCTCGTCGCCCTCACGGCGACCAAAGGTCACGTAGTGGTCGTTTGTCGGCACGTTGATGGCCATGCTCTTGAACCTTTCTCTCTAGGTTTGAGTACTGCCCGGCGTTGGACTGCGCGGCGCCGGAGGCTGGCTACTCCGGCGGCACATACCGATACGCCAGCGACGTGTCGACGCCCTTTGACCGCTGGTAGAGCCGACTTGCGAAATAGACGAGCACTCCGCTGGCGAAGGCCGCAGCAATGACTATGCGAGAGCCCGGCGACGTTATCCCGAGCGCCGGTACGGTGAGGGCCACCCAGATCAGCGCCCCCACACAGGCTGCACCGATCACACCTGCGACCGTCACGAGGGGAAGAGAGCCGACGCGATAACGGGCGGCGGGGGCTGCGTCGAAGATCCGCTTGGAGCGATACGGAAACAGGGCGCCGGCAAGACAGGTGACGCCGACGACGAGGACGCTCGTGATCGCACCACCGACGAGGACGGTCGTCTCCCAGTCGGGCTTGTACGCGAACGCGGCGGCAACTGCGAGGGCGAGCAGGCTCCAGATCGTGGTCGCCTTGATCGGGCTATGGAACCGCGGCGAGACATCGGAGAACATCTTTGGCAGCGTCCCATCGAGTCCCATCGCCATCATCACCCGCGAGGAGTTGGCGAACACCACATTCGCGATTCCGAACCCCCCGGCGATGAAGCCCAATCCGATCAACAAAGTAACGAACTTACTCTGTGACAACACGGAGAGCAGGACGCTGAAATTCGGTGAGTAGCTGGGCGTGATCGCACCAGAGCCGACCGCGTACGCGTACTGATCAAGAAAGTGACTGCCTGCGATGGATGTCATCAGCGCGAACGGCAGGGCCAGCATCAGCAGCGCAACGATCGCCCCGGGCACCAGAAAGGCGGTGAACAGCCGGCGCAGGCTGTTCGCCTGCTTCACCTCGCCCAGCAGTCCCTGGGCTGAGTACATGGTGTACGGGATGTACGCGGCGAGAACAGCCACCCACATCAGCGTGTGGCCGAGGTTGAAGCTAGTGGGGTGATACCCGTGCTTGACCGCCGCGACCCTGACCGACTCTGCCGTGATCCCCGTCCCCGCATGAAACTGGTTGAACTTCTGTGGGAAATCGGTCCCGAGGTTCACGAGCAGGACGATGATGATCGTGAGCGTGGCGATCACGATCATCGGTACCAGCACGTACCTCTGCACCGGCCGGTAGACCCTGAGCCCGTACACCGTCAGCAGCCAACACGCGACGACGACCGCCGCGGACACGATGAAGGTGCCCGTCTCGGTCAACAACCAGCTCTCGACGCCGGTCGCCCCAAAGGCATGGAAGATCGGGACGAGCCCGAACGTTGTCACCACGTAGGCCCCCGAGGCCGGAAACGCCAGCCAGAAGACAAGCTGACAGGCCCAGGGGACGGTGAACCCCACCAGCGGATGAATCGTCCGCGACTGATAGAGGTAGTCGCCGCCGGCCCGCGGCATCGCGGACCCGAGGGCCGCGTACACGAAGTAAACGACGACGCCAAGCAGCAGCGTGAACACCAGCATCAGGGGGATGCTGATCCCGGGCGACGCGAACTGCGGGATGGGAAACAGAAACACGTAGCCGAACAACCCACCCGTGGCGAAGATTCCATACCACGCGATATCGACGAGGGTGAGTTCGCGCACCAAGCCGGACGACGCGCGCGCAAACCTCGGGGTGCCCGAGCGTGGGCTCTCCGGGCGCCCGGCTGCCAGATCGACCGACATAAGGTCCTCTCCTATCAGTAATCGGAGCCTCGCGCCCTTCACAAGCCGAAAGACAAGGCTCAGAGGGCGCTCACGCTACAGGAACCGTCATCGATGTCAAGGAACACGACGAAACGCAGCAGCGGCTAGTCGGGCTCGGCCGATACAGCGCCACCCGCTTACTGGCCCTGAGCGTCGGGCAGCCGGTGGGCGCGGCGAGGAGCCCCGCGGCGAGCACGGCACGAACGGTCGCCGTCGCGAGCCGCGCCCCCCGGGGCCAGGGACTGAGCTTCTGAAGCGCGATGAGGGTGGCGATCAGCGCCATCCATGTCAGGCTCATCATCCCAAGCGCACACAGTCCGGCCATGAGTACCCATGAACAGCCAAGGCACCAGCTGCCGCTCCGTGCGCCCATCGCCAGCGCGGCTGACCAGCCGGGTGCGTGACCGCGCACGCCCTCGAGTTGCCCCCGGCACCGAGCGAGGCAGGCGCGCTTGAACGGGACGAGCTCGTAGGCGGCGGGGTCGGTGCCGGGACTTGCGCCCATCCCGGCCATCCGCTCGACGGTCCACCACCACGCCAGGCCGGCGGCGGCCAGTAGCACCGCGACGACCTGGGGGTTCTTGCGCGTGGACTCGAATGGCGTCATGCGCCGGCTGCGGGGTTGGAGGTCTCCTCGTACTCGTCGTGGCGGCGGATCCACAACGGTTCCGTGGCGCTCTCGTTGCGACCCTTTGGCGTCCGGTCCAGCAGACCGTAGTAGGCCATCGCCGGCTCAAGGCCGCGAGCGGTCGTCACGTAGGTCCGGTAGACGTTCCCGTCCGATAGCGCGTACACACTCAGGCCAGGCCCCTCGGCGACGTACCCGACCACGTCAGTCCCGCACATGCGGGCGTTCTGCGCAACGGTGGGCGGGATCTCGCCCTCCAAGAAGGGCTTCAGCTCCTCCTCGGTGTACAGGAAGCCGAGATCGCGGTTGAAGTCGCTACCGCCGCTCGAGACCCAGCCGATGCTCCAGCCCATCCGCGCCCGGTAGGCGAGGAGCGTCTGCAGGGGCGCCCGCGAGGCCAGCAGCAGAGTGGCGTCCCTGACCTCCAGGTGGGCGACCTGGGCGTCGAGCGTGTCCGTGATCGAGGAGCAGACCGGGCAGCCCGCCTGCCAGGCCGGCCCGAACATGAAGTGGTAGACGAGTAGCTGCGAGCGGCCGTCGAAGAGCTCGACGAGAGTCTTCATGCCGTGCTTGGTCTCGAACGGGTACTCCTTCTCGACCGGGACCCAGGGCAGCTCGCGCCTCTTCCTCGCCAGTTCGTCGCCGCGGCGGGTGAGCTCCTTCTCCTCCTTCAACACCTCGTCACGCTCCGCCTGCCACTCCTCCTGCGTGCCGATCCTGTGCTCGGTCATCAACGTGTACCTCCTGTCTGGGTCTGCGTGCAGTTCGCTCTATAGTTAGCAGAATGGCTAACGATACGTTCAGCGCCCTTGCCCATCCACTCCGGCGGGAAATCGTCGAACGCCTCAGCGGAGGGCCGGCGACGGTGGGGGAGGTGACACACGACTTCGGGGTCTCGAAGCCGACGATCTCCCGGCACCTGCGCATGCTGGAGGAGGCAGGTATCGTGAGCCGCGTGATCGACGGCAGGACCCACCGGCTCGCGTTACGGCCGGAG
>DATAUL010000089.1:0-4456 GCA_036268255.1 Solirubrobacteraceae bacterium
CGCTCGGCGGTACAAAGCGACCATCAACTACCCCGGAGGTTCTCGTGAAGCGCCGTATGTTCTCACCATCGTTCGTCCTCAGCGTGATCGCATTGTTCATCGCGCTGGGTGGGACCGGCTATGCCGCGGTCCAGGTCGCGACCGCCAATAATGCCAAGCACCTGGGTGGAAAGCCCCCCAGCTACTACCAGCAGGCTCGCCATTTCGCCTACTCGCACGGCGAGCGGTTCCTCAGCATCGGTCAGACGGTGACCCTGGGCAAGAACGGGCATTTCACCTTCTCCTCGACCTGTTCGAAGGACAGCACCGGGCAGAATCAGGTGACGTTTGACGTGACCGCGAACACGTCGGCTGATCTGGACGGCGGCGGGCCGGTCCCGGCCGGGACGAAGGTCAACATTCATACCGACAGCGACGCGTTGAACAGCACCGCAGACGCTCCGCTGAAGCCCGGAGACTTCACCCAGGTCGGCAGCGCCTCGAGCTCGACCGAGATCGCCGCTGACGGCGAGGAGTCAGACATCTTCTATAACGACGGAGTCAACTGGCCGGCGGGTAACGGCTCGCCCGCGCATGACTGCTTTGCGGGGTATGAAGGCTCGATCGGCGGGTTCACCGGCAACTCCCAAAGCTGACGAGGCCGCCCGCCCGCCCGGGCGCCGCCGGACACTGGCGGTGGCGGCTGACCTCCGGATCAGCCGTCACCGCGGGTTAGGTTTCTGGACTCCATGGCGTGGGTCGACCGTTGCAGTGCTGGCCGCTCGGGCCTGGTAGGCCGGACGCTTCTGGCGGGAGTCTGCTGGCCGGAGAGAAGGCGCCGGATGCGTCGACTCGTCGCCCGGTTGACCGTGTAGGTTCGCGCCGCTCCGTCGTTCGTCCGCACGCTGCTCGGCAGCTCCATCGTGGTCATGGCTCTCCTGCTCGCGTCCGCCACCCTGACCATCCATGCCGAGTCCGCGGAGCGGTCGGCAAGCGCGACCGTCCCCGCGGTCTTCCACCGTCCCCAGACGGATGACCGTCAGGCGGGGCGGGTCAGGGCGACGAGTGGGATTGGCCGCGTTGTCTTCTGCTGGTACTCGTCGTAGCGGTTCCCGTTCTTATCGTTGACGAGCTTCCACAGACGGGCGTACTCCGGGTCGCCGAGCCCAATCTCAGCGGCGGTCGTGGGAAAGCGTGTGCGCCCGATCTGGACCTCCACGTCCGGCTGGGCTCGGAGGTTGAGCAGCCAGGCTGGGGCGTTAGGGTTCCCGCCCTTGGACGCGACGACCATGTAGCGGTCACCGTCCTTGGCGTAGACGAGCGAGTTGGTCCGGGTCTGACCGGTCTTACGACCGGTGGTACGGAGCATCAGACACGGCACGCCGAGCATGCGGTGGCCGACCAAGCCGTCGGTACGCTCGTAGATGAAGGCGTGGACCTTGAGGATCGTGCGAAAAACGCTTTCGTAGATCGACATGAGTGCAGAGACTACGCCTGCGTGATGTCCGACACGCGACCCGTGCCTCGCAGGTCCTCGATCCCGGTAGGTCACAACCTATTCTCGGTCGGGATGCCCGCCGTCCGAGAACCGCTTGCCGCCGACCGGTTCGGTCCCGCGTAGATGCCACTCATCGACGAGGCGGCGTTTCGCGAGCTGACGCTGCGAGACGAGCAGCGCCTTCGCCGCCAGGCTCACCGGCTCCGCCGCGGCAACGAGGAGGGCCGGGCGCGCCTCGAGCAACAGCTTGCGGAGGCACGGGCCCGGGTGCAGCGACGACGCGCGTCGGTCCCTGAGGTTTCCTACCCGCCACAGCTACCGATCTCGGCGCGGCGCGACGACCTGCTCGCCGCGATCCGGGATCACCAGGTCGTCGTCGTGGCCGGGGAGACCGGCTCGGGCAAGACGACGCAGCTGCCCAAGCTCTGCCTCGAGCTCGGGCGTGGCGTGCGCGGGGCCATCGCCCACACCCAGCCGCGACGGCTCGCGGCGCGTACCGTGGCGCAGCGGATCGCGGACGAGCTTGACGTGCCGCTCGGCGGCGCCGTCGGCTACGCGGTCCGCTTCGATGATCGCGGCTCCCCGGACACCTTGGTCCGCCTGGTCACGGACGGTCTGCTGCTCTCCGAGATTCGCCGCGATCCGCTCCTGCGCCGCTACGACACGGTGATCGTCGACGAGGCACACGAGCGCTCGCTCAACATCGACTTCCTGCTCGGCTGCCTGCATCGCATTCTCCCGCGCCGCCGCGATCTCAAGCTGATCATCACGAGCGCGACGATCGACCCCGAGCGTTTCAGCGAGCACTTCGGGGGCGCCCCGATCATCGAGGTCTCGGGCCGGGCCTTCCCGGTCGAGGTCCGGTATCGGCCGCCGGGAGAGGGCGAGGAACTGCTCGACGCGCTGGCGGACACCGTCGAGCAGCTGCTCGCCGAGCGCGACGGTGACGTGCTCGCGTTCTTCTCGGGAGAACGGGAGATCCGCGACGCGGCGGAGTTGCTCAGCGGAAGGCTGGGGCAGAACGTCGAGGTCCTGCCGCTGTACTCGCGGCTCGCGGCCGCCGATCAGCAGAAGGTCTTCAGGCGGGACGGTGCCCACCCACCCAGACGCCGCGTCGTCCTCGCGACGAACGTCGCTGAGACGTCGCTGACCGTCCCCGGCATCCGCTTCGTCGTCGACACCGGCATCGCCCGGGTCTCCCGCTACAGCGTGCGGCTGAAGGTCCAGCGACTGCCCGTCGAGCGGATCTCGCGCGCGTCGGCCGATCAGCGCAAGGGCCGCTGCGGCCGCCTCGCGGACGGGATCTGCGTCCGGCTGTACTCAGAGGACGACTTCAACGCGCGGCCGGAGTTCACCGACCCGGAGGTCCTACGGACGAACCTCGCCAGCGTGATTCTTCAGATGGCCGCGGTCGGGTTGGGGGAGATCGAGGCGTTCCCGTTTCTCGAGCGGCCCGATCGCCGCCAGGTCCGCGACGGCGTCGCGCTGTTGCACGAGCTGCGAGCGCTGGATCCATCGGCCACCGAGCCGCTCACGCCGCTCGGACGCAATCTCGCGCGGCTTCCGATCGACCCGCGCCTGGGTCGCATGGTGCTGGAGGCCGACAAGCTCGGCTGCGCCCGCGAGGTGGCCGTCATCACCGCCGCGCTGTCGATCCAGGATCCACGCGAGCGCCCCGCCGACCAGCGCGGCCACGCCGATCAGCTCCACGCCCGCTTCACGGATCGGTCGTCGGACTTCCTCGCTTACCTGAATCTGTGGCGCTACCTGCGATCGCTGGAGGGCGAACTGTCACGCTCGCAGGTTCGCAAGCGCTGTAAGGCCGAGTTTCTGCACTACCTGCGCATCCGCGAGTGGCAGGACCTCGTGGCCCAGCTTGAGGACGCGGCACGCGAGGTGGGGCTGACGCTCAACGACGCGCCTGCCGAGGGGGTGGAGATCCACGCCGCGATCCTCTCCGGGTTGCTCTCGCACCTGGGAATGAAGGACGGTCAGAGCCGCGAGTACACCGGCGCGCGCGCGGCGAAGTTCGCGATCTTCCCGGGCTCGGTGCTCGCGCGCCAGGGGCCGACGTGGGTGATGGTCGCCGAGCTCGTCGAGACGACGCGCCTGTGGGGCAGAACAGCAGCGGCCGTCGATATCCGGCAGGTCGAGGCGCTCGCCGAGCACCTCGTCAAGCGCTCCTACGGCGAGCCGCGGTGGGATCGTCGCCGTGCCGCCGTCGTCGCGTCCGAGCAGGTGACGCTGTACGGCCTGGCGATCGTTGGCTCGCGGACCGTCCAGTACGGGCGGATCGAGCCGGCGACCGCGCGGGAGCTGTTCATCCGCCGCGCGCTCATCGAGGGCGATTGGGACCAGCGCCACGCGTTCATGCGCGAGAACGAGCGCCGGGTGGAGGAGGTCGAAACGCTCGAAGCGCGGGCGCGGCGGCGCGACCTGCTGGCGAGCGAGGCGGTGCGGGCGGCGTTCTTCGAGACGCGGGTTCCGAAGGACGTCGTCAGCGGGCGCCATTTCGACCGCTGGTGGAAGGGGGCGCGGCAGACCCAGCCGACGCTGCTCGACTACCCGATGGACATGTTGATCGAGGGCGACGCCGCGCCCAACGACCGTGATCGGCCGGCGCACTGGATTCAGCCCCGCCCTCCGCTGGAGCTCGCGCTGTCCTACCGGTTCGATCCCGGTTCGGCGGCCGACGGCGTCACGGCCCATGTCCCGCTCGCCTCGCTCGGGGCGGTGCAGGAGGCGAACTTCGAGTGGCTCGTGCCCGCGTTTCGCATGGAGCTCGTCGTCGCGCTGTTGCGCACGTTGCCCAAGCGGCTGCGCACGCCGCTCGTTCCCATCCCCGATACCGCGACCGCGCTGCTTGCCGACGTCGAGCCGCGCTCCGGTCCGCTGCTCAAGGTGCTTGCCGAGGCGATCGAACGGCTGCGCGGCGTGCGCATCAGCGCCGCCGACTGGTCGCTTGGCGATCTGCCCGCG
>DATAUL010000090.1:0-24546 GCA_036268255.1 Solirubrobacteraceae bacterium
CTGATCGCCCGGGAGGTGACGGCCGCGCCGTAGCCGCGACGGCGGTGCTCGGCTGCGGTGGCGACGTTGAAGACCCCGACGGCATCATCGACGGTGGCGGCGATCGCCGTGGCGACCGCCGTCCCGCCGACCTCGCCGACATAGCCGCGCACAGCCGGCAGTCCCAGCGTCGTCTCCGTGATGATCGTGGCGAACAGCTCTGGCGGGGCCTCGAAGGCGGCCCCGGCCAGCTCGGCGTGCAGGCGTGACTCGCCAACATCGAGGCGGCGAATCGCCAGCTCGGTTGGCTCGGGCACGCTGACCGGTCCGACGGCGGCCATCAGGGGGATCGGAGGCGCGGCCACCATCGCGCGGCGCTCCGCCACGTCGGCCGCGGCCGCGCGGCACTGCGGGCGCGCCTGGATGCAATACGGAACACCGTGGGCGGCGACCTCGTCCAGACAAGTCTCCATCTCCGCGGCCCGAGCGCCGTCCCCCGTCGCCCACACGCCGTTGAGTGTGGCGACGGGAACCTTGGTCAGGACCGATGTCAGGGCGCCGGCACGTTTGACCCAGCCGAGCTCGGCCGCGCCGGCTAGCAGCGCAAGACACTCGATGAAGGCCTCGGCGACGGCGTCCGGTCGCGGAGCGACGAAATTCATCACCGCGGATGATGCCGCACCCGCGCAGCGCCCGGGCCGACTCTATGATGCGCCCGCGTGGCCACCCTCCTGGCCTATCCCAACGTCTCCGAGGGGCGCGATCAGGCGACCATCGACGCGGTCGCGGGCGCCTTCGGCGACGCCCTGCTCGACGTCCACTCCGATCCCGACCACCACCGCAGCGCCTACACGCTCGCCGGCGAGCCGGGAGAGCTGGCGGGCGCCGTCGTCCGCGGCGCCGCCGAGGCGGTGCGCCGGATCCAGATCGACACCCACGAGGGCGTTCACCCGCGCGTCGGGGCGATCGACGTGGCGCCGATCATCCACATGACAGAGGGGGACCGCGGCGCCGCGTGTGCCGAGGCGCTCGTCCTGGCCGATCGGCTCGGCACCGAGCTGGAGCTTCCCGTCTTCCTCTACGGCGTCCTGGCCGGCGGACGGACCCGGGCGCAGCTGCGCCGGGGTGGACCGGCCGAGCTGACGCGGCGCATCGCTGCCGGAGAGCTGGCGCCTGACTTCGGTCCGGGAGTGCTTCACCGGACTGCCGGAGCCGTGCTGGTCGGCGCTCGTCCGCCGCTGATCGCCTTCAACGTCGAGCTCGCGCCCGGGGCGACGCTCGGCGACGCTCGGGCGGTCGCCGCCGCGATCCGCGAGGGCGGGGAGGAGGGCCTGCCCGGAGTCCGCGCGATCGGCCTGTGGCTGCAGCAGCTCGGGCTGGCCCAGGTTTCGACCAACGTGGAGGACCACCGGCGCGCCTCTCCGGCCGCCGTCGTCGCCGCCGTCGCCCGCCACGCTGCGGTCGCGGGCGCCGAGCTCGTCGGGCTGGCGCCACAGGCCGCGTTCGCCGACTTTCCGCGCGACGTCGCCCTGCGCGGGTACGCGACGATCGAAGATGCCCTTCACCGCCGCGGCCGCAGCGCGTAAGCTCCATAACACTATGGCCCAGACCAAGCGCAAGCGCCGCACCAAGCACCGCGGGACTGCCGCGGGCGTCGTCCAATCCCGCGGACGGACGACCCGGCCGCCCAGCCCCGCGGAGCGCAAGAAGCAGTCCCGCGATCAGGCGCGCATGACGCGCCTGAATAAGGCACCGACCTGGCGCAGCTCGATGAACCGCGCGCTGCTGGCCAGCGGCTTCATGTTGATCTTTCTGCTCGTGGTCACAAAGGGAAAGATCCTGGCCGCGCTCGCATTCGCGGTGTTCTCGCTGGCGTTGTACGTTCCCGGCGGGTACTTCCTGGAGACCTTCCTGTGGCGGCGGCGGATGAAGAAGAAGGAGCTCTCGCCGTGATCGATGCGCGGATGTTCACCGTCGGTCCACTGCAGGAGAACTGCTACATCGTGCGCGCTGCCGGGAGCGACCACGCGGTGATCGTCGATCCGGGCGAGGAGGCCGAGCGGATCCTCGGAGCGCTCCAGGCGCTGGAGATCACCACCGTCGACGCGATCCTGCTCACGCACACCCACTTCGACCACGTGGGCGCGGTGGCGGAGGTGGCACGGGCTACCGGTGCCCCTGTCTACGTCCCGGAGCTCGAGGCCGAGATCCTGGCCAACATCAACGACTTTGTGCGCTTTCCCGGCTTTGGCCCGTTCGAGAGCTACGACGCCGACGAGACCGTCGCCGGCGGCGAGACGCTGGACCTGGCCGGACTGACGTTCGAGGTGACCTTCACGCCCGGGCACAGCCCTGGCCACGTGAGCTATGCGGTGCCCGAGCACGACGCGCTGTTCTCCGGCGACGTCCTCTTCCAGGACTCGGTCGGCCGCGTCGATCTCCCCGGTGGGGACTGGCCGACGCTGCTGGCCTCGATCGAGACGCTGCTGAACGCATACTCGCCGGAGATGACCGTGTATCCGGGCCACATGGGCCGGACCACGCTCGGCGCGGAGCGCGCCTCCAATCCGTTCCTGCGCGAACTCGCGCACGACTCCTAGCCCACGGATCCGCCGATGAGCGCGATCCAGGCCCCTCGGGGGACGTTCGATGTGCTGCCGCCCGATGCTGCCCGGCGCGCCGTGCTGGAGGAACACGCGCGGCGGATCCTCGGCGCCGCGGGCTATCAGCGGATCGAGACACCGACGTTCGAGGCGACAGAGCTGTTCGCGCGCGGGGTGGGGGAGGCCACCGACATCGTCCAGAAGGAGATGTACACCTTCGATGATGGTGGCGGCCGGTCGCTGACGCTGCGTCCCGAGGGGACCGCTCCCGTGTGCCGCGCATACATGGAACACGGGATGCACAAGCTGCCGCAGCCCGTCAAGCTCTGGTATCTGGGCAGTTTTTATCGCGCCGAGGCCCCTCAGCGCGGGCGCTACCGCCAGTTCTGGCAGGTGGGAGCCGAGGCGATCGGCTCGCCGTTGCCCGAGACCGACGCCGAGCTGATCGTGCTCCTGTCAGACCTGCTGCAGGCGATGGGGGTGCGGGAGACACGGCTGCGCTTGGCCAGCCTCGGCACGCCGGCGACCCGTGCCGAGTACCGCGAGGAGCTGACCGCCTACCTGCGCGCCAATGAGGACGGCCTCTCGCCCGATGTCGTGGCGCGGATCGACCTCAACCCGTTGCGCGCTTTCGATTCTGGCGACCGCGCGACCCGGGAGACGATGCGCGGCGCGCCGACGCTGCTGGACCGGCTCGCTCCCGAGGACGCCGAGCACTTCGCACAGGTGCGCGCCCTGCTCGACGACGCCGGTCAGCCCTACGAGCTCGATCCCACGCTGGTGCGCGGCCTGGACTACTACACGCGAACCGTCTTCGAGTTCAGCTCCGACGCGCTCGGCGCACAATCGGGGGTCGGCGGCGGCGGTCGCTACGACGGCCTGATGGAGTTGCTCGGCGGGAGGCCGACACCCGGCTCGGGCTGGGCGGCCGGCGTCGAGCGGATCCTGATGGCCGCCGGCGAGCGGCCGATCGCCCCCGACGCCGTCGACCTGTTCGTGGCACTTGCGGTGGCCGACGGCGGGCGCACCGCCTTCGAGCTGGCCAACGAGGCTCGGCAGGCGGGACTGTGCGCGCAGATGGAGCTGGCCGGACGCTCGCTCAAGGGCCAGCTCAAGCACGCCGACCGAATCGGCGCACGCTACGTTGCGATCATCGGCGACGATGCAGAGCGGGTCAGCTTCAAGAACATGGAATCCGGCGAACAGACAGAGATCGAGCCCCAGGCCGTGATCCCCACAATCCTCCGGGGCAGCCGCCTGTGAGCTTCGGGGTGGCCAACCCGCCGCGGCCCAACCGCTATCGGGACGCGTGGGCCGGACAGCTCGACGCGTCGCGCGCGGGCGACGAGGTCCGCGTCTCCGGATGGGTGCATCGCCGCCGCGATCACGGCGGACTGATCTTCATCGACCTGCGCGAGCGCTCGGGGATCGTCCAGCTCGTCTTTCATCCCGAGACCTCGCCGAAAGCGCATGCCGCCGCCCACGCGCTGCGCTCCGAGGACGTGATCACGGTCGCCGGCACGGTCGCGCGTCGCTCGCCTGAGAACGTCAATCCGAACCTCAGAACGGGCGAGATCGAGATCGCGGTGGCCGCGCTCGAGATCCTCGCTGACTCCGACACGCCGCCCTTCCCACTGGACGAGGACACGGCTGTCAACGAGGATCTGCGCCTGCGCCACCGTTCGCTGGACCTGCGCCGGGCGCCGATGCAGGATGCGATCGCGCTGCGCCATCGGGTGGTGCGCACGATGCGCGAGGTCCTCGACGCGCGCGACTTCCTGGAGATCGAGACGCCCTTCCTCACGCGCTCCACGCCGGAGGGCGCCCGGGACTTCCTCGTCCCCGCGCGGATCGCGCCGGGCTCGTCCTACGCGCTGCCCCAGTCGCCCCAGCTCTTCAAGCAGCTGCTGATGATCGGCGGCTTCGAGCGCTACTACCAGATCGTCCGCTGCTTTCGCGACGAGGACTCGCGTGCCGACCGCCTGCCGGAGTTCACCCAGCTCGACATCGAGATGGCCTTCGTCGAGGAGGACGACGTGCTCGAGCTGTCCGAGGCCGTCATGGGCGCCGTGTTCGGCCAGGCCGGCTTCGGCGTTCCGGTGCCACCATGGCCGCGGATGACCCACGCCGAGGCGATGAGCCGGTTCGGCTCCGACCGTCCCGACACCCGCTTCGGCCTGGAGCTCTCAGACCTCGGCGACGCGCTCGCGGGCACCGAATTCAAGGTCTTCGCCGGAGCACTGTCGAGTGGCGGAGTGGTCCGCGGGATCAACGCGGGCGCGCACGCGCTCGCTCGCTCCGATCTCGATGCGCTCACCGAACTGGCCAAGCAGCATGGGGCCAAGGGCCTCGTGTGGGCGTTCGTCCAGGATGAGGCCGACACGCCGTGGCGCTCGCCGGTGGCCAAGTTCCTCGCGACCGACGAGATCGCCGCCCTCAACGAGCGACTCGGCGCCAGGACCGGCGACCTGCTCCTGATCGTCGCCGACGAGCCGGCGATCGCTTCCCGGACGCTCGGCGCGCTGCGACTTGAGCTGGCGCGGCGCTTTGACCTTGTGCCCGCCGGAACGCACGACATCCGCTGGATCGTGCGCTTTCCGATGTTCGCCTACAAGCCCGACGAGCAGCGCTGGGACGCCGAGCACCATCCGTTCACGGCACCCTCCAGGCCCGGCGGCGAGCCGGCGACCGCTGCTGACCTGGACGATCCGGCGTCGCTGCTGTCGCGCTCCTACGACCTCGTGCTCGACGGCAACGAGATCGGCGGAGGCTCGATCCGCAACCATCGCCTCGACGTGCAGCGCCGAGTGTTCGAGCTGATCGGGATCGACGAGGCCGACGCCGAGGCACGCTTCGGCTTCCTGCTCGACGCGCTTCGATACGGCGCGCCGCCCCATGGCGGCATCGCCATGGGCCTGGACCGGATCGTCGCTCTGCTAGCCGGGCGCGACAACATCCGCGAGGTCATCGCCTTCCCCAAGGCGACGAGCGGCGGCGACCCGCTCACCGGAGCACCGGCCCCCGTCGATCCCGCCCAGCTGCGCGAGCTCGGCCTGCGCCTAACCTAGAGCGCGCGATGGACGCGCTGGCCTTCGAGCATCATCTGACCTCTCCGCAGGGTCATGGGCGCGTGCCGCCCGGCAGTCACACGGTAACCACGAGCGGCGGCTCGTGCTGCGACGAGGTGACCTTCTCGATCGCCATCGATGGCACGCGCGTCACCGACGCGGGCTTCACCGCTCGCGGATGCGGGGCCGCCAGCGCCGCCGCCAGCGCCGCCGTCACCCTCGTCCGAGGCGCCCTGATCCTCGACGTCGCCCGGATCGGCCCGCGCCAGATCGCCGAAGAGCTGGGTGGGCTGAGCGTCGCCAAGCTGCACGCCGCGGAGGTCGCCTCCGACGCCCTCGCCCGTGCGCTGGGGGTGGCAGTGAGCGCTGAGGGGCGGCTCTCGGCCGACCCGCGGGCCACCCTGGTGGCGATGAGCAGTGGCGTGGACAGCACCGTCGCCGCGCATCTCGTGAGCGCCGCCGGTACCCCCACGATGGCGGTCACCCTGGAGCTCTGGGCCGATCCGGAGAACGACGCAGAGCGCAGCTGCTGCTCGGCCTCGGCGGTCGCCCAGGGCCGCTCGCTGGCTCATTCGATGGGCCTGCCCCATTTCACCCTCGATCTCCGCGAGCCGTTCCGCGCCGGCGTTGTCGAGCCGTTCATCGCCGGTTACGCCGGCGGTGAGACGCCCAACCCGTGCGTCGGCTGTAACGGCCACGTGCGCCTCGACGCGATGCTCGCGCTCGCCGACTGCCTCGGCTGCGCTCACCTGGCGACCGGTCACTACGCGCGCGTGGCCGAGCCGGGGGACGTGCACGGGCCGCTGCTGCGGGCCGCCGCCGACCCGGCGAAGGACCAGACCTACATGCTGGCCGCCCTGGACCCCGCCAGTCTGGCGCGCATGCGCTTTCCCCTCGGGGAGCTTCGCAAGCCAGAGGTGCGTGCGATCGCCGCCGAGGCGGGGCTGACGGTCGCCGACAAGGTCGACTCCCAGGACCTTTGCTTTCTGGCGGGCACGGACCGGCCGCACTTCCTGGCGCGCCATGGGGGCCTCGGCGACGCCCCCGGCGAGCTGGTCGACAGCGCCGGCACCGTGCTCGGGCGCCACCTCGGTCAGCACCGCTTCACGGTCGGCCAGCGCCGTGGGATCGGGCTCGACGCGGCCGGCGGGACGGCCCCGCTGTACGTTCTCGACAAGGATGCCGTCAGCGGACGGGTGACCGTCGGTCCCCGCGAGGCGCTGCAGACCCGTCGGGTTGCGGTCCGCTCCGCGCGCCTTCATCGCGCGGGCGCGCGCGTGGATCGGGTCAAGCTGCGCTATCGCGCGCGGCCGCTGCCGGCGCGGCTCGTCGGAGGTCCCGAGGCCGGGTATCACCGGAGACTGGCGATCGAGCTCGACGAGCCCGTCGAGGGTGCCGCCCCGGGACAGCTGGCGTGCCTGATGGACGGCGAGCTGGTCGTCGGCTGGGGCACGATCACCCGCCCTGCCGATTAGGTGAATTCGCGTCAGCGATTTCACGATGAGCGTGGCCGGACCCCCGCCTACACTGGGGTCCCCATGACCTCCGACGAGATCCGTCGCACATTCCTTCAGTTCTTCGAGGCCGAGGGCCACCTGCGCCTGCCCTCGGCGTCGCTCGTGCCGGCGGAGCTCGACCCCTCGGCGCTGTTCACGGTCGCCGGGATGCACCCGCTCAAGCCGTACTTTCAGGGCTCTGAGAGGCCGCCGCGCAACCGCGTGACCACCTGTCAGAAGACGTTTCGCACGCCGGACATCGAGATCATCGGGACGACGACCCGCCATCTGACGTTCTTCGAGATGCTCGGCAACTTCTCGTTCGGCGACTACTTCAAGCGCGAGGCCGCCCAGTTCGCCTGGACCCTGTCGCGCGACGGGTTCGGCTTCCCAGAGGAAGACCTCTGGATCACCGTGTTCGCCGGCGACGACGAGCTCGGCCTCGGTCCCGACGAGGAGGCGATCCAGGCGTGGCTGGATCTCGGCGTTCCCCGCGAACGGATCGTCGAATGCCCACGCGAGGAGAACTTCTGGCAGGCCGGCCCCACGGGACCGTGTGGGCCCTGCTCGGAGCTGTACCTCGATCGCGGAGTCGAGCACGGCTCCCCCGACGACCTGCCCGGCGGCGACAACGAGCGCTTTCTCGAGTACTGGAACCTGGTGTTCATGCAGCTCGACCAGAGCCCACCGGGCGTGCTCACGCCGCTACCGGCGAAGAACATCGACACCGGCATGGGGCTCAATCGCATGGCGGCCGTGCTGCAGAACAAGGCGACCGTGTTCGAGACCGACCAGTTCGCGCCGCTGATCGAGCTGGGCGAGGAGCTGTCGGGACGGCGCTACGGGGAGGAGTTTCCGACCGACAAGGCGCTACGGGTCCTCGCCGACCACAGCCGCGCGGTGACGTTCCTGCTCGCTGACGGGGTTGTGCCCTCGAACGAGGACCGTGGCTATGTCCTGCGACGGGTCATGCGGCGCGCGATCCAGCATGGCCGCGGACTCGGCCTGGAGCCCGGCTTCATGGAACGCTACGCCGAGGTGGTCACCGAGGTGATGGGGTCGGAGTACCCCGAGCTGCATGAGCGCAGCGAGCTCGTGCACCGCTGGCTGGCCTCCGAGGAGGAGAGCTTCGGTCACACGCTCGAGCAGGGACTCAAGCGCCTCGACGATCTCATTGCCCGCGCGCGCGACGCAGACGCCGAGGGGATCGCCGGCGCCGATGCGTTCCTCCTGCACGACACCTATGGCTTCCCGATCGACATGACGCTCGAGATCGTCGCCGAGCACGGGCTCGGGGTCGACGAGGCCGGCTTCGAGGCGCTGATGGACGAGCAGCGCACGCGCGCGCGCCAGGGTTCCAGTCGCGGCGGTGCCGGCACCGGCGTGCGCGAGCAGGCGGCGGCGCTCTCGAGCGACGCCGGCTTTGCCACCGAGTTCGTCGGCTACGGGACCACCGATGCCGAGACGACGATCGGCGCGGTGGAAGCCACCGACGGTCGGCTGCTGCTCAAGTTGACGGAGTCGCCGTTCTATGCCACCGGCGGCGGCCAGGTCGCCGACACCGGCGTGCTGGAGTGCGCCGGCGGCGGCTGCCGCGGGCGGGTCACCGACGTGATCCGCCTGGGCACCGACCAGGTGGTCGAGGTCGAGCCCGAGCACGGCACCTTCGAGCCGGGCGAGCGGGTCTCGGCGCACGTCGACCGCGCGGCGCGCCATGCGACGGCCTCAAACCACACCGGCACGCACCTGCTCCACGCCGCCCTGCGACGCCACCTCGGTGATCACGTGCGCCAGGCGGGATCCTACGTCGGGCCCGACAAGCTGCGCTTCGATTTCACCCACGGCTCGTCGCTGAGCCCCCAGGAGCTGCGCGCCGTCGAGGATGACGTCAACCGCTGGATCCTGGAGAGTCATCCGGTGCGCGCGCTGAGCACCACGCTCGACGAGGCCAAGCGCCTCGGCGCGATGGCGCTGTTCAACGAGAAGTACGGCGAGATCGTCCGGATGGTCGAGGTCGGCGACGGATCGTTCTCGCGGGAGCTGTGCGGCGGCACCCACGTGCGCAATACGGCCGAGATCGGACTGCTCCGCATCCTCAACGAGACCTCGAGCGCGTCCAACGTGCGCCGGATCGAAGCGATCACCGGGCCCGAGGCGGTCGGCTTCGTGCGCGAGCGCGACCGTGAGCTCGAGCGGGCCGCCGAGCTGCTGCGCGTCCCTGCCGAGCGCGTCGCTCATTCGATCGGCGAGCTGCGTGAGCGCGTGCGGGAGCTCGAGCGCGCGGCCCGTCGCGGCGGACCCACCAACGGTGCCGTCGACGTCGACCAGCTGGCCGCCGGCGCGACCGAGTCCGCGGGGGCCAGCGTGCTGGCGGCGGCCGTCCCCGTCGCCGACGGCGATGCCCTGCTGCAGCTGATCGACCGGCTGAAGGGCAAGCTCGGCGACGCCGCGATCGTGCTCGGCCGTGGCGGCGAGGGCCGGGTCGACCTGGTGGCCTCCGTGGCCCCGGCGCTCGTCGCGCGCGGCGTGCGCGCCGGCGACATCGTCAAGGTCGCCGCGGCGGTCGTCGGCGGCGGCGGCGGCGGCCGTGACACCCTCGCCCGGGCCGGCGGTCGTGACCCCGAGCGGCTGCCTGAGGCGATCAGCGCCGCACAGGCCGCTATCGAAGAGGCACTGTCCGGGTAAACGAGTGAGGGTGCTGGCGCTCGATTACGGAAGCGCGCGCTGCGGATGCGCTGTGAGCGACCCGACCGGGGTCCTGGCGACGCCGCTGGACGCGATCCCGGCTCCCGACTCGCGTCGTGGGCGAGCTCGCCTGCGCGAGCTGGTGGCCGAGCTGGGTGTGGAGCGGATCGTTGTCGGACTGCCGCTGTCGCTCGCCGGCGGCGATTCGGCTCAGACCGACGAGACACGCACCTTCGCGGCTGGGCTGGAGCGGGCGCTGCCGATCCCCGTCGAGCTCTACGACGAGCGCTTCACGACGCGCATGGCGCAGCGCTCAGGCGGCCGTGCCGACGAGGACTCGCGCGCCGCCGCCCATCTGCTGCAGAGCTGGCTCGCGCACCGTATGTCCGGAGCCGCGTATGGCTGACGGACGGGAGCGCAGCGCCGAGGAACGCGAGGCGGCGCGCCTGGAGCGACAGCGCAGGCGGGTCGCCCGAGCCGAGAAGACCTCGCCAGAGCGCACCGCTCAGCCCGTTGAAGCCACCCCGCGTGCCGAACCGACCCCCGCGGCGCCTCCGGAGACCTTCCCCGAGCCTGTGCGCGAGCCCGAACCGGTGGCCGCCCGTGCCGAGCCCCCATCTCCGGATCCGCCGCGACCGGCACTTCCCGTACAGTCGCCGGCGGGCAAGACTGTCCTCCCCGAGGTGGCCGGCGTCTCCGCCCGACCCGTCAAGACCTTGCCCTCTCCGCCTGATCCCGGCTTCTATCCCGACGAGGAGCTCGACGACGCGGAGGTCGCGTCGGGTACCCGTCGCGTCAGCCGCCTCTCCGGATCGTCCAAGTCCCGGGGCAGCGCCAAGCGCCGGCCGGTCAAGCGACGGCGCCGGCCGCCGGGCAAGCGCCACTCATGGCTGGGACGGATCGTCTCGCTGATCGCACTCGTCCTGGCCGGCGGGCTCGTGTGGTTCCTGGTGGAGCTCTTTCAGCCGTTTGGCACCTCGCCTCACGGTCGCGTCACCGTCACAATCGCGCCGCATTCCAGTGCCAGCCAGATCGGCAACCAGCTCGCCGCCGAGCACGTGATCGCCCATGGCTTCTTCTTCAACCTGCGCGCGACGCTGGCCGGCGACCGCTCGGACCTGCGCTCGGGCACCTATCACTTCCAGCTGGGGATGAGCTACCACTCGGTGCTCCAGGCACTGACCAAGGTACCCAAGGCGGCGAAGACCAGTCAGCTGACGATCAGCGAAGGCCACACCCGTCAATACGTCAGCGCGCTGCTGCGCCGCCAGAAGATCAAGGGCAACTACCTGGCCGAGACCCGCCATTCGCCGCTGCTGGACCCCCACAGCTACGGGGCGCCCAGGCACGTCGCGTCGCTCGAGGGCTTCCTGTTCCCCGACACGTTCACCCTCGTTGACCCGGTCAAGGCCTCTCTCCTGGTCGTCGACCAACTCAAGGACTTCCAGCGGCGCTTCGCCAAGGTCAACCTCGCGGCCGCGCACCGTATGCATCTCACCGCCTACGACGTGCTCAAGGTGGCGTCGCTGATCGAGGCCGAGTCGTCCACCAACCGCGCCCGGCCGCTGGTGGCCTCGGTCATCTACAACCGCCTCAAAGACCGCATGATGTTGCAGTTCGACTCGACCACTCGTTATGCCACCGGCAACTTCACCCGGCCGCTGAAGGTGTCTCAGCTGAACTCGTCGTCGCCGTACAACACCCACACACACTTGGGCCTGCCGCCCACCCCGATCGACAGCCCAAGCATGGCGTCGATCCAGGCCGCCGCCCACCCGGCACGCAGCGCCTACCTGTACTTCTTCGCCAAGCCGTGCACCAACGACACCGTGTTCGCAAACAACTACGCCCAGTTCACCGGTCTGCTGCAGCGTGACCGGCGTCCGCACTGCCACTGAGGTCACGCGCCTGGGGGTGCTCGGCTGGCCGGTGGCCCACAGCCGCTCGCCGGCGATGCAGAACGCAGCGCTGGCCGCCGCCGGACTGACGCGCTGGCGCTACCAGCTGCTGCCCGCCGCGCCCGAGCTGTTCGCCGAGCTGGTCAGAGCGCTCCGGGGGGCGCGCTTTCGCGGTGCCAACGTGACGATCCCGCACAAGGGCGCAGCCCTGGCGCTGGCCACCGCGCCGACGGAGCGCGCGCGGGCGATCGGCGCCGCCAACACGCTGACGTTCGAGCCCGGCGAGGAGGTCGTCGCCGACAACACCGACGCGCCGGCGATCTTGGCGGCGCTGCCAACCGCGATCGCGGGTCGCAGCGCGCTCGTGCTGGGGGCGGGGGGGAGCGCCCGCGCCGCCGTGTGGGCGCTGCTCGACGCCGGCGCTCGCGAGGTCCGGGTGTGGAACCGCTCCGCCGACCGGGCGCGGGAGCTTGGCCACGCGCTGGGCGCAATCCCGCTGCCGGCGGCGCCGGCCGCGAGGGTGCTGCCAGCCGACGTGCTGGTCAACTGCACCTCGGTCGGCCTGGACGGCTCGGACCCGTTTGACCGCCTGCCAATCGGTGCCGATGACCTGGGGGAGTACGGCTGCGTGGTCGACCTCGTCTACACCGCGGCAGGGACGGCGCTCATTGCCGCGGCGCAGGAGCGCGGAGTGCCCGTCGTCGACGGACTCGAGCTGCTCGTGAGGCAAGGGGCGCTCAGCTTCGAGCGCTTCACCGGGCGACCGGCGCCCGTGGAGGCCATGCGCGCGGCCCTGCGCTTCCGCGGTCGCTAGCTATCGTGGACCCCGTGATCCTCACCAAGCCCGTCAGCGAGTACATCGACCAGTTGCGCAGCACGCCCGACCGGGTGCTCGCCGAGATGGAGACGCACGCCCGCCACGACGGGATCCCGATCGTCGTTCCCGCCACCGGGCGGCTGCTGCAGGTCCTCGCCCTGTCCCGTGGCGCCCACCGGGCGCTCGAGGTCGGCACCGCGATCGGCGTCTCGACCCTGTACATCGCCCGCGGACTGGCCGAAGGGGGCGAGGTCGTCTCCTTCGAGGTCGACCCCGACCGCTACGCCGCGGCTCAGGAATATCTGAACCGCGCCGGCGTCGGCGACCGCGTGCAGCTGCACCTCCAGGATGCCCGCGCCGGACTGGCCGAGCTGCACGGCAAGTTCGACTTCGCCTTTCTGGACGGGGTCAAGGCGCAGTACGGCGATTACTTCGACGCCGTCCTGCCGCTGCTCGACACCGGTGGCGTGCTCGTCGTCGACAACGTGCTGATGAACGGCCAGGTCGCCCAGGACGGCGGCGGTGAGCGGATCTCGGCGGCGCGGGCGTTCAATGAACGGATCCTCACGCATCCCGAGCTGACGAGCACCCTGACCCCGGTCGGCGACGGCGTCCTCGTCGCAGTGAAACGATGAGCGCCAACGGCGAGGCCCAGCCGCCCGGCGAGACGGGCCCCGTGACCTGCATGGCCTGCCGGGGCACCGGACAGGTGACCTCCGGCCTCGGCGGCACACCGCATCAGGTGACCTGTCCCTGGTGTCAAGGAACGGGGCACCGGATCCCCGGCATCGACGCCCAGGAACACCCCTCCGAGGCCGGCGCGGACCCGCCCTCCGAGAGCGCATCCTCCTAAGCTCCCCGCAGCCATGGAGCTCCAGCTGACAACCGCCGGGGAGTCGCACGGTCCCGGCCTCACCTGCATCGTCGAGGGCCTGCCGGCGGGCCTGGTGCTCGAGCGCGAGGCGCTGGACCGCGATCTGGGACGCCGGCAGCTCGGCCACGGACGCGGCGGGCGGATGAAGATCGAGCGCGACACGGTGACCGTCACCGGCGGCGTGCGCCACGGTCGCACGCTCGGCGGCCCGATCGCCCTGCAGGTCGCCAACCGCGACTTCGCCAACTGGGAAGAACGGATGAATCCATGGCCGGTCGACGCCGAAACGGCGGAGGTTCACCTGCCCCGCCCGGGTCACGCCGACCTCGTCGGGACGCAGAAGTTCGGGCTGAGCGACGTCCGCGACATCCTCGAGCGGGCGAGCGCCCGCGAGACGGCCGCCCGGGTGGCCGGTGGCGCGCTGGCCAAGGAGTTCCTGCGCGCGCTGGACGTGCAGGTCTTCTCCCACGTGATCCAGATCACGTCGGTCACGGCGCCGCGCCGCGACGACCTCCGTCCGGTGGACTTCGCCGACGTCGACCAGTCGCCGGTGCGCTGCCTGGATCCCGAGGTGACCCGCGCGATGGTCGCCGAGATCAACACCCTGCGCAAGGCCAACGAGTCGCTCGGCGGCGTGTTCGAGGTACGGGCGTTCGGACTGGTGCCCGGGCTCGGCTCGCACGTCTCCTGGCGCGAGCGCCTCGACGGCGTGCTCGGCCAGGCCGTGATGTCGATCCAGGCCGTCAAGGGCGCAGCGGTGGGCGACGGCATCGAGGTCGCCGGCCTGCCGGGATCGCAGGCCCACGACGAGATCTTCTATGACGAAGGACGCGGCTTCTATCGCCAGACCAACCGCGCCGGGGGCCTGGAGGGCGGTATCACGACCGGGGATCCGCTTGTCGTGCGCGGCTACATGAAGCCGCTGCCGACGCTCACCAAGCCGCTGCGCTCGGTCGACATCGCGACGCATGAACCGGCCGAGGCGCTCCGGGAGCGCACCGACTCATGCACGGTGCCCGCCGCCGGGGTGGTCGGAGAGGCGATGGTGGCCTTCGTGCTGGCCGACGCCTACCGGCGCAAGTTCGGCGGCGACCATATCGATGACGTGCGTGCGGCCGTCGCGGCCTACCGAGAGCGAATCGGATGGGCGCCACGCTAGGACCGGACCGGGTGATCGCGATCGTCGGCTTCATGGGCGCCGGCAAGTCAACCGCTGCTCGTAGCGCGGCAGACGCGCTCGGCGGTGGCGTGATCGACGTCGACGACGAGCTGGAGCGCCGCGAGGGGCGGACGATCGGCCAGCTTTTCGCCGAGGACGGAGAGCGCCGCTTCCGAGAGATCGAAGAGCGGCTCATCCTCGAGCTGCTGGCGGCGGCCGGAACGCGCGTCCTGGCGCTGGGCGGCGGGGCGCTCGGATCGGCGCGGGTGCGCGAGGCACTGGCCGGGCACCTGGTCGTGTGGGTCGACGTCGACGTCGAGACTGCGTGGACGCGCTGTCGCGACACCGCGCGCCCGCTGGCCGCCGACCGCGAGCGGTTCACGCAGCTGCACGCCGATCGCGAGCCCGTCTACGCGGCCGCCGCCGACGTGATCGTTCCCCAGGAGCGGTCGGTGCGGATGGCCGAGGTACTCGCCGCGCTCGAAGGGCTGCCGGTGGGGGCGAGCCTGCTGTGGGCGATGAGTGCGTCGGGCGACTATCCGGCCTACATCGGGCCGGGTCTGCTTGACGACGACGCCCCGTTCTGGCCATCGACCGTGGCGGGGCGGCGCTTCCTCGTCACCGACGGCACCGCCGGGCGCCTGTATGCCGACCGGCTGGCGGCGCTCGACGGCCGGGTGACGATCATGCCCGGGGAGCAGTCCAAGACGATCGCCCACGCCGAGATCGTGTGGTCGGAGCTGGCACGCGCCGGGATGACCCGGGCTGACGTCGTCGTCGCGCTCGGGGGCGGGGTCGTCGGCGATCTGGCGGGGTTCTGCGCTGCCACTTATCAGCGTGGCGTGCGCTTCGTCCAGGTGCCGACCACGCTTGTCGCCCAGGTCGACTCCGCCTACGGCGGTAAGACGGGCGTCGACCTGTCTGAGGCCAAGAACTACGTGGGCGCCTATCACCAGCCCAAGGCGGTGCTCGCCGACACCGACGCCCTCGCCACGTTGCCCGCCGCCGAGCTGGCCGCCGGCTACGCCGAGGTGCTCAAGACTGCTCTGATCGCCGGCGGGTCGCTGTGGGAGCTGGTGCGCGCTGGCGCCGAGCCCAACTCGGCCGAGGTCGTCACCGCCTGCGCGCACACGAAGCTGCGGATCGTCGCGCGCGACGAGCGTGACGGCGGCGTACGCCAGACGCTCAACCTCGGCCACACGGTGGGCCACGCGATCGAGACGGTCACGGGGTATGCCACCTATCGCCACGGCGAGGCGGTCGGGCTCGGGCTGCTGGCGGCGCTGCGCCTCTCCGGCTCGGATGAGCTGCGCGCCGAGGTGGCGGAGCTGATGCACGCCCGCGGCCTTCCGATCTCCCTGACCGACGTCGATCCCGACGCCGTCGTGATGGCCACCGCGCGCGACAAGAAGCGCGTCGGCGAGGGGCCGGTCCCGTTCGTGTTGTTGCCCGAGCCCGGCCTGGCGCAGCCGGGGAGCACGGTGGCCCCGCGCGAACTGATCGCCGCCGTTCGAGAACTGGCAAGCTAGATCGAGTGTCCGACGTCCGCAATCGCATCGAGGTGATGCACGGGGTCAATCTCGACCAGCTGGGTCGACGCAACCCCGACCACTATGGCGAGCTCACGCTCACCCAGCTCGAGGTGGAGATCTCGAGCAATGCCGGCGAGTTGGGCCTGGGCACGCGCTTCTTTCACACCAACCACGAGGGTGAGTTCGTCGAGCACCTGCACGGCCTCGACGGGCTGGCCGACGGGATCATCCTCAATCCCGGCGCGTGGACGCATTACTCCTACGCGATCCGCGACGCGCTCGAGCTGACCGGGCTGCCGGCCGTCGAGGTTCACCTGTCAGACGTCGACTCGCGCGAGGATTTTCGCCGCCACTCGGTGATCGCGGACCTGTGCTTCGCGCGCGTCGCGGGGCAGGGCCCCGGGGGCTATCGCGAGGCCCTGACCCGGCTGGGGGAGGAGCTGGCGCAATGAGCGATCGCGCCGCCCGGCTCGTCGAGCGCCTGCCCGCCATCGAGGCCGACGCCATCGTCGTCACCAACCTGGTCAATCTGCGCTACCTGACCGGCTACACCGGTAGCAACGGGGTGGCCGTGATCGGTCCCGAGACCCGCGCCTTCCTCACCGATTTCCGCTATCAGGAGCAGTCGGCCGCCGAGGTCGATCCGAGCTTCGATCGCCGAATCCTGACGCTTGATCTGCTGGCGGGGGTCCCCGAGCTCCTGCCCCCCGGAGCCGAGCGCCTGGCCATCGAGGACGGGAACATGACCGTGCGCGCCCATGACCACCTGCGCGAGCTGCTGCCAGACATGGTCACCCTCGTACCGGCGGGCGACGCCGTGGAGGCGCTGCGGGCGGTCAAGGAGCCCGGCGAGATCGAGCGCATCCGGGCTGCGTCGCAGGTCGCTGATGCCGGGTTTCGCCAGATCCTGGCCGAGGGACTGGTCGGACGGACCGAGGCGGCGGTCGCCGACTCGCTGGAGCACGCGATGCGCGCCCACGGCGCCACCGGCCTGTCGTTTCCCTCGATCGTCGCCGCCGGCCCGCACGGGGCGCTGCCCCACGCTCAGCCACGTGACGTGGAGATCTCCTCCGGCGAGCTAGTGGTGATCGACTGGGGAGCGGTGCTCGACGGCTACTGCTCCGATTGCACCCGCACGCTGGCCACCGGCGGACTCGACGACGAATCGCATGCTGTCTACGAGCTCGTGCTCAAGGCGCAGCTGGCCGGCCTGCAAGCCGTCCGTGTGGGCGTCAGCGGGCGCGACGCCGATGGTGCCGCGCGGGCGGTGATCGATGCCGGTGGTCACGCCGAGCACTTCGGCCACGGGCTGGGTCACGGCGTGGGCATGGAGGTCCACGAGGCGCCGCGCCTCTCGCAGCGCTCGGACTCGGTGCTCGCCCGCGGCAACATGGTGACGGTCGAGCCGGGCGTCTACCTGCCCGGCCGTCTCGGGGTGCGGATCGAGGACCTGGTGGTCGTCACCGACTCCGGCTGCGAGATCCTCACCGGGGTGCCCAAAGAGCTCATCAACGTCGAGTAGCGCAGGCGCACGATGTCCCGTCGAACCGAGCAGCGCCGCGCCGCCGTCTGGGCGCTTTATCAGAGCGACCTGCTCGGACGGCCGCTGGGCGAGACGCTTCCGCGCGACGTGCACGGGTTCACGTTTGCGCTGGCCGAGCAGGTTCTCGAGCACCAGGCCGAGCTCGACGAGCTGATCCGACGGTACGCCGAGGACTGGTCGCTGGAACGGATCGCGCCCCTCGAACGCTCGATCCTGCGCGTCGGATTGTTCGAGCTGCTGTACCCCAAGGTCGTTCCCGGCGAGCAGCCGATCCCGCCGGAGGGCGCGATCAACGAGGCGATCGAGACGGCCAAGCGCTTCTGTGGCTCCGGTGCACCGGCGTTCATCAACGGGATCCTCGGCGCCGTTCTCCGGGATCGGGTAAGCGAAACGTAGGAAAGCGGCCGGCGGCGGTCGCCAACGGCGACAATCTGGGGCCTATGAGACTGCTCGTCGTCGACGATGACCGGGGACTGCGCGACGTCCTGCGCCGCGCTCTGACGCTCTCCGGCTACGAGGTTCGGCTGGCCGAGACCGGCTCGGATGCGCTCTCGCAGGTCGCCTCGGGAGCGCCGGACGCCGTCGTGCTCGACATCGGCCTGCCCGACATCGACGGACTCGACGTGTGCCGCCTGCTGCGCCGCGAGGGCAACCGCGTGCCGGTGCTGATGCTGACGGCCCGCGATGCTGTCTCGGACCGCATCGACGGACTGGACGCCGGCGCCGATGACTATCTGGTCAAGCCGTTCGACGTCGATGAGCTGCGAGCCCGCTTGCGGGCGCTGCTGCGTCGCGCGGGCGGCGAGGGCGACGTGGACGGCGGCCTGTCGTTCAGTGAGCTGCGTCTGGACCCGGCGCGCCACGGGGTGAACGTCGGCGATCGCTTCGTCGAGCTGACCCGCACCGAGTATCAGCTGCTCGAGCTGTTGATGCTCAACCCGCGCCGCGTCCTGCCGCACAGCCTGATCTATGACCGGGTGTGGGGCTATGACTTCGGGCCGACGTCCAACGCCCTGCGGGTCTACGTCGGCTATCTGCGGCGCAAGCTCGAGGACGCCGGCGCGCGGTCGCTGATCCACACCGTGCGCGGGGTGGGCTATGCGCTGCGCGAGCCGGCGGAGTCCAAGTGAGCCGCCTGGTGCGACCTGTGAGTCTGCGGGTGCGGATGGGTCTGGCCGCCGGGGTCGCCGTCGCGCTGGCGGTGATCGCGGTCGCGGTGTCGGCCTATGCCGGGACCAGCTCCGAGCTGCACGGCCAGCTCGATCAGTCGCTGCGCAGCCTCACCAGCCAGGCGATCGGCGGTCCGCCGGGGGGAGATGGGGGCGGGCCGGGGGAGGGCGATCTCCGGCCCGACGGCGATTCCCCACCGGCGAGCGCGAGCCGCCCGGCGAGCGGCTTCGGTCACCGCGCCCCGGCGTTCGGCGGCGCCGCAGGCGTTCTGACGATCGTCCACCCGGACGGCTCAAGCTTCATCATCCGCGGCACGCGGGCCAACGCCATTCCGGTGACCGCCGCCTTCAAGGCGCTCGCCAAGAAGGGCAGCGGCAGCTCGTTCACCGATCTGACGGTTCGTGGCAACTCGATCCGCGTCCGCGCGACCGGCATCGGCGGGCGCGGCGCACTGCTGGCAGCGCTGCCGCTCAAGGACGTCAATTCCGCCCTGTCGGACCAGCTGCTGTTGCTGGTGCTGATCGCCGCCGGGGGGATCGCCGTCGCCGCACTGCTGGGGTTGCTGGTGGCGCGGACCGCGCTGGCGCCGATCGCCCGCTTCACCCGCCAGACGGAGGCGATCGCCGCCCACCCCGACCGCCTGGACTCCGAGCGCCTCGACGTCCATGGTGGGGATGAGCTCGCTCGCCTGGCGCAGACGTTCAATCGCACGCTCGATGTGCTCGAGCGCTCGGTGCAGGCGCAGCGCAACCTCGTCGCCGATGCCTCGCACGAGCTGCGCACGCCGATCGCCACGATCCGGGCCAACCTGCAGCTGATGGCCGACGAGCAGCAGCTGCCGCCTCAGGAGCGTGCGGCGCTGCGGCGCGACGTGATCGAGGAGCTCGACGAGCTCACCGCGCTGGTCTCCGACGTTGTCGAGTTGGCGCGGGGCTCCAAGCCGAGCAGCGACCGGAATGACGTCCGCCTCGACCAGATCGTGCAGGGCGCGGTGGACCGCAGCCGCCGACGGGCGCCGCAGCTGATGATCGTGGCGGAGGTGGCCCCGACGCTCGTTCGAGGGGAGGGGGACCGGATCGCGCGGGCGGTCGCCAACCTGCTCGACAACGCAGTGACGTGGAGTCCGCCGGGAGCCACGATCGACGTCGCGCTGCACGACGGCGAGCTGACCGTCCGCGACCATGGTCCCGGATTCGTCCAGGAGGACCTGCCGTTCGTCTTCGATCGCTTTCACCGGGCCCCGGCGGCGCGCGCCAAGCCGGGCTCGGGGCTCGGGCTGGCGATCGTCCGCCAGGCCGCCGAAGCACACGACGGGTTCGTCACCGCCGCCAACGCTCCGGACGGGGGGGCGCTGATGCGAATCGGGTTCGGACCGGCGACCGTTCCGGCCGACGATCCGGTGCCCGGCGCCGTCAGGTCCTAACGCTCGTCGGCCGCCATCACCGAGCCGCTGGCCACAGCGATCAACCGTTCATCGGCATCGCGGACCTCGGCGCCGGCGACGACGAACCGCCGGCCGGCGTTGACGACGCGGGCGTGGGCGTATGCCTCACGGCCGTCGGCCGCCAGCGGGCGCAGGTAGTTGAGCTTGAGCTCGACGGGCCGGAACGCCGTGCCCGACGGGGTCGACGTCCGGGCAGCGGCGGTCATTGCCGCCTCGGCCAGCATCGCCACCGCTCCGCCCTGGACGCGCCCGGGCGGGGGCGCGCATAGCCAGCCGGTGGCGGGCAGCGCATAGGTCGCCTCGCCGTCGTGGGCCATGACCGGATGCAGGCCGGTCAGGCGTTCCAGCGGCGGCGGGGCGTCGTCCCCGGGCTCCCAGGCGGGCGCGCCGCGCTGCCACGGATCCGGCGAACCGGTCGTCTCGGGGAACGGCGGTGACTGCTCCGGTGGGCCCCCGCCCATGATGAAGCAGCTCGAGCCCCCGTGGGCGATCAACGTCCCGGCTTCGTCGCGGAGCGACACGTCGGCCAGAGCCAGCGGGGCCTCGGGATGGATCACGCGCGCCCGGGCGAGCAACCGGCCGTTCAGCGGGGCGGGGCGCACCTGGCGCAGAGTCAGCTCGGTGGTGGTCAGGCCAAGATGCGGCGGCAGTCCCGTCATGATCGCGCACGCCATCGCGGCGTCGGCGGGCAGCGTCAGCACGCCCGATGATGGGTGGCCATCAGGGCCGCACAGCCACGCGCTCAGTGGCAGCTCGAACGTCGCCGCCCCCGGAGCGGCGTCGATCAGCCGTGTCCCGGTCAGCCGCCCCATCGGCGGCACAGGTGCATCACCGGCCAGCATCGCCCGCAGCTGCTCGGCGCCGGTCAGCGCCAGGTGCCGCGGGTCGGGATGACCGCCGCGCACCGGCTCCTGCCAGGGACCGGGCACCGCGCCTGAGCCGGGTGAGGGCATCGACAACGTCACGCGTGCAACCTAGCGGCCGCCGCGAGTCGAACGAATGTCGAGTGCCAGCGGTCCGGACTGAAGCTGATCGCGCGGACGCGCGATGGGAAACGGTGGGGTTTGCCGGCGTGTTCCCCGGTGGGTCGTCAGGCTCGCCGTCGGCATTCCCCACCAGTCCGTGGCGTTTCAGGACAGCGCGAGGGAGCGCAGCCAGCCCGTCACCGCCTCGGCGATGCGCGGCAGATCGCGCTTGAGCGCGTGGTCACCCTCGACCACTCGAACCTCGCGACCCGGTGCGTCGGCGGGCATCCCGAAACGGTCGTTGCGTCCCTGGACGACGAGCACCGGCACGCCAACCCCGTCGAGCTCAGGCTGACGGCTGGGCGCAATCCGTTCGCTCCCGGCGCGCGCCGGCGGCTGCAGGGGGAACGCCAGGCACAGCACCCCGTGCGCCGCGGTCGCCTGGGCGGTTCGGCAGGCGACGCGCGCTCCCGAGGAGCGGCCGCCGACGACGAGCGAGCACCCGTTCAGCTGATGGGCGACCAGCCACTCGACGATCACCGTCCACGCGAGGTCCAGACGGGGCGCGGGCGGGGGGGAGCGGCGGCCGGCCACTCGGTACGGCTGCTCCACGAGCGCCACCGCCAGACCGACGGCCAGGGCCGCCCGCTGCGCGGCGAGCAGGTCGGGGGCGCTGACCCCGCCGCCGGCGCCGTGGCCGAGCACGAGTGCGCCGCGGCTCGGCGGCCCGTCCGCCGGCCGCGTCACGTGGGCGCGCGCCTCGCCGAGTGGGGTGGGGATGAGAACTGTGTCCACGGAGTCGCCGGGCATCGAGTCACGCCAGCGCGTCGCGTAGCGACTGGGTCAGCTGAGCCAGCCGGGCTGCCGGCAGGTAGCGCCCGTGTCCGCGCCGGGCAAGGGCGCGGCCGGCGGCCACGGCGTCGGCCTCCTCGCTGGTCCCGAGGACGTGCAGGCAGTCCAGGCCGCCCAGGGCGCGCATCGGGTCTTCCCCAGCGGTGTGCAGGGCGTCGGACATGAGCAGCGCGGTGCGCCCACCCGGCGGCACGCCCTGGAGCAGTAGCTTGGCCTGCCGCAGCGCCCGCCCCAGGTCGGTCACCCCGTGCCCGCGCAGCGAGAGCAACTCGTCGACGACCGCTCCGGCGGGCCGCGCACGGTCGCGATCGAGCAGCACCAGGGGCTCGGCCGCGAACGCCACGACGCTGCAGCGCAGACGATCGGATGCGGCGCTGACGACCGCGGCGGCGGCGACCGCCGCCAGCCCCACGGCGTGGCCGCTCATCGATCCGCTGCGGTCGACGAGCAGGCAGACCGCTCGCGGTGAGGCGGCGAACTGGCGGGCGACGAGGTCCTGCGGGTCACGAGGCCGCCGGCCGAGGCTGCGCTCCAGCGTTCGCTCGATGTCGAGGTCGCCCTCGCTCGCCGCCACACGGGCGACGATCCGCCGCGTCCCGCGCCGGCGAGGCTGACCGGTGCGCCCGAGCGGCGTCAGCAGGCGCTCGGCCAGCCGCCGAGCGGCCCGGCGCAGGGCGGGGTCGGTGGCAACCGCCAGGTCGGACAGCAGGGCGACGGCGGCGTCGCCGTCGCGGGCCAGCTGGGCGGCGAAGGCCCCCTCGTCGAGCTCTCCGACACCCGGTGACACCTCGGCGAAGCCGGCATGGGCGCGGGCCAGCTGCTCGCGGGCGACGGTACGGCGGGCGCGCTCGTCGACGCGCCGGCGCGTCTGGGCGTCGCTCAGCGCGCCGCGTCCGCCGACGGGTGAGGGGCCGGCTGGGCGCCGGGTCTTTCCGGCGCCGGCTCGGGCGGGGCGGTCAGCGCCTGTTCGAGCAGCTCGGCGATCACCTCCTCGGCGCTGCGGTCCTGGTCCTCGTGGACGCGGATCCGGCCCGAGAGCGCTGCCACGGCGGCATCGAGCAGGCCGGCGCGGTCCAGCTCCCCGGTCCCGCGCAGGCGCTCCAGGCCGCGCGCCAGGCGGACCATGTCGATCGCGCCGCGCACCGACGACCCGCTGCGCACCGCCCGGTGGGTGCGCGTGGCCCGCGTGACCGCCACGGCAACGTGGATCACTCGCTCGCCGGCGCCGGTCAGGCGCCGGACGACCTCACGTTCGCCGTCCTCGTCGAGATAGCCGACGGCCACCCGGCACATCCGGTCGGCGATCGCCTGGCTGACGCGCGCCGTCCCGATCGCGTCGAACGGGTTCATCGCGGCCACGAGCACGAACCCGTCGGCGGCGGCGATCCGGCCCAGCCGCGGGATTACGACCTCGCGCTCGGCCATCGCCGTGATGAGCACGTTGAGCGTCTCCTCCGGAATCCGGTTGAGCTCCTCAAGGTACAGCAGCGACCCGGCCCGCATCGCCGTGGCCAGCGGTCCGTCGCTCCAGGCCTCAGGCCGGTAGCCGCCGTCGAGCACCAGCGCCGGATCGTGGTGTCCGAGCAACCGCGCCGGCGTCAGCTCGGCATTGCCCTCGACGAATTCCATTCCGCGTCCCGAGGCCGCGGCGATCGCGCGCAGCAGCGTCGACTTGCCGGTCCCGGGGGGGCCGTCGAGTACGACGTGGCAGCCCTCCTCGAGCGCCACTGCGACGACCTCCGCCTGGCGGCGCAGGCCGACGACCTGTTCTTCGATCAGCAGCGGGGTGGGACTAATGCTCGTGGACGATCACGCCGCGGATGTTCTTGCCGGCCTCGAGGTCGGCGTAGCCGTCGTTGATCTCCTCAAGCTTGTACCGCTTGGTGACGAGCTCGTCGAGCTTGAGCTTGCCGGAGCGGTACAGGGCGAGCATCTTCTTGATGTCCTGGGTGGGATTGCAGTCGCCGAACAGCGATCCCACGATCCGCTTGCGGTACAGGGTCATGTCGGCTCCCGACCAGTGGACGGTGAGCGTTTCGGGGTGGGAGAGGCCGGTGAGCACCACCGTGCCCCCCTTGCGGATCGCCTGAGCGGCCTGCTGGACGACGCCCTCGTTGACGACGTCGACGGTCACGATCGCGGCGTCGGCGCCGACCCCGCCGGTCAGCTCCTGGGCCAGCGCGACCGCCTCGCCACCGTCCGCGACGGAGTGGGTGGCGCCCATCTCCTGGGCGAACTCGCGCTTGAACGCCTGCGGGTCGACCGCGATCACGTTCGTCGCCCCCGCCAGCGCGGCGCCCTGCACGGCATTGGAGCCGATCCCCCCGACGCCGAAGACGATGATCGTGTCGCCGACCTGAGTGTTGCCGGTGTTGACCGCTGAGCCGTAGCCGGTCGGTACCCCACAGCCGCACAGCACCGCGACCTCCAGGGGCAGGTCATCATCGATCTTGACCGCCGA
>DATAUL010000091.1:0-1703 GCA_036268255.1 Solirubrobacteraceae bacterium
CGGCCGGCGCGGATGTCGCCTACACGGCCGTCACCGAGAGAGCGGTGGCCGTGGTCGACTCCTTCCGGATCGGGGCTCGCGCTACTTGACCGCGAGCGTGGCGGTTCCGTCGAGCCCGCTCGCCGTCGCCGACACCGAGCCGGTCAGGTCGCCGAGCATGTTGAGGAGCTGCTGAGCGGCGGGCGACGGTGTCCCCTTGAGCGTGAGGCGCAGCAGGTCCTGTAGGGCGACGCGGAACGCCAGCGCGCCCGTCGCCGCGGGCACGGCGGTGGCGGACGTCTTCGCGAAGGCACGGATCTGTGCGGGGCTGGCCTTGCCGAGCAGTAGCTGGTCGGCGACGACGCCCATTGTCAGGTCTGGGCTGGTCGCCTCATGAACGCTGTAGAGACCCCCGCCGAGCGGGCGGATTCGCGTGTCCTTGGTGAACGCGAGCGACGGGGCCGCGGCGAGCTTCTTGATCATGGCGGTGACCGACGCCGGATTGCTGACGCCGATGCGGCCGATCGTCGTCTTCGTATCGCTCGAGATCTGAAGAGTGCCGGTCAGCGTCGCGACGAACGTGTTGAGGTCGAAGCCCGTCCGGCGCCGGAGCGTCCCCACGCGCTGGGTGAACTTCGCGTACTGGGCGGGTTCGGCGGCCTGTTCGGTGGCCTCCAGGAACTGGATCGACTGACGCAGGTCACGCAGCCCCATCTGGATCGGCGCGTGCCCGGCCACCGCCGGCGGTGACGATCCGGCGGCGAGCGGCAACTGAGATGCGCTCAGCGATTGTCCCGTGGTGTCGAGGTGGAACTGGATCGTCATCGCGCCCGTGGTCGCGTTGATTGAGGCGCCATAGCTCTGGATCGCGGCGACCCAGGGGACCCTCCGGGCCTTCGCGGCTCCGGGGCCAGACAGCACGTGGGTGAGATCACCGAACATCTGCATCAGCGATCCGCCGGTCAGGCCCGCGGTCAGACGAGCGTACTGCGACGAGCTGATCCCCTGGCCGCTCTTGTGACGATCAAGCGCGGCGTCGACGTCCTGGGGCGAGCGGCCGAGGAGCACGGTTGGGCCATCGATCGCCAGCGTCCCGCCGCCGACCGCGTACAGCGTGGCGCCGTCGTGCGTGCCGCTGCTCTTCAGGGCTGGGCCGAGCTTCCTGACCAGGGCCGCGAGAGCGCTCTGGCTCCTGGTCATCCACGCCGACAGGAACTGTGTCTGCGAGCCGGAGGACGGAGCGCTCAGCAGGCCGAACGCGATCGGGTTGCCGAACAGCGGCTTGACCTGTTTGTTGTAGTCGATTCCGAGCTGCCCGAGCCGGGCGAACAGTGCGGTCCTCAGCAGCGTGGCCTGCGGGAAGTTCTGCTCGAGCGCCCGCGTGCTCTTGACGCCCGCCGAGGCCGGGTCCGTCTGGACCGTGAGCACGAATGGCGCCGTCGACGGGAAGTACGACAGGGTCTGCAGGGTCGGGCTGGGGGCGCCGCTCGTGCGCGAGCTACCGCAGCCCGCGACGAGCGCGACGGCAACAACGGCCAATGCAGCGAAAAGTGGAACGCGCACGTGGGGCAGCGTAACGGCGGCGAAGGCAACGGCCAACTGGCAATACGTCTGGGTCCGGCGGTCAGGCGCTAGCATCGCGCGGCCAAGGCGAGATAGCTCAGTTGGTAGAGCACACGACTGAAAATCGTGGTGTCCCGGGTTCGAGTCCCGGTCTCGCCATC
>DATAUL010000092.1:0-8559 GCA_036268255.1 Solirubrobacteraceae bacterium
TCTCGGCTACGTGTCCGAGCCCGCCTTTCGCAACATGTACGGCCAGGCCGTGGAGGACATCGCCGCCTTCCGCGACGGCGCCCCGGTTCGCGTGCTCAACGACCGTTGACGGAGAAGTGCTGGAAGTCGGTCGGCAGCGGCGAGCGCCCTCCCCAGCCCCAGCCCCAGCCGACCGCGGCGAACGCTCGCACCAGCGTCCCGCCGGGCTCGGCCATCCCCGGTCGCACGTCGTGACGGTCAAGAAACGGACGCGCCGCCGCGTGGCTCGTCGTGCCGTTGGCGTACACGTACGGGTTCTCGATCGGGTCGATGTCGATCGCCAGTCCGTAGGCGTGCTCTGACCAACCCGACGAACCGGTGGCGTTGCGGCAGTTGAACGAGGAGGTGTTGTCGACCTCGATCGACGCGTAGTCGCTGCGCCGTACCGGTCGACGAGCCGCATGCGCCGGATCGGAAAGCGCGCCGCGAACAGCCGGGCGAACGCGCCGTGAACGGCCTGGACGGCGCTCGCGTTGACGACCATCTCCCCGAGCTGCGGGCGATGCCCGAAGTCCCAGTAGGCGATGCGTACGGACCGGAGCTGATTCAGGGCGACCGGGCACCCCGTGTGCCAGGACGTCCGGCGCAGCTGGGCGCGGAGCGACGGCGAGAGCGTGGCGGCGCGCACCCGCATGTCTCATCACACCCAGTGTCGCGCACTCACCGACTCGACCCAATCATCCGTCCGTGCGGCCTCACGCGGCTCAAGTTGCACCGTTTGGGGCCGAAACCCACACGTTTTTGGCAATACATCAAGTCTCGGCACATCACGCCGAGTGAGGTGGGCGTGCACATGCGTGACGTGCAGATCCCCGACGCCGCACCCGGACGTTGACCCCCGAGGCGATCACTGACGGCGCGCGGAGCGCCGCGCTGCGCGACCTCGGGCTGCTCGACACCGACCCCGAGCCGGAGTTCGATCGGTTCACGCGCCTGGCGGTCGACCTGCTGAAGGTGCCCGTCGCGCTCGTCTCACTGGTGGAGCGCGACCGCCAGTTCTTCAAGAGCGCCTGCGGCCTGTCCGGCGACTGGGCGCTTGCGCGCCAGACCCCGCTGAGCCACTCGTTCTGCCAGCACGTCGTCGCTCGCGGCGAGCCGCTCGTGATCGCCGACGCGCGCCGGCACTCCCTCGTCGCCGACAACCTCGCCGTGCGCGATCTCTCGGTGATCGCCTATGCGGGCATCCCACTGACCCTCGCCGACGGACACGTCGTCGGGGCCTTCTGCGCGATCGATACCGGTCCACACGAGTGGACCGAGCACGAGCTGCGGATCCTCGGCGATCTGGCCGCCGCGGTGAGGACGCAGCTCGAGTTGCGGCGCGCCGTCGCTCACCAGAGCCTGCGCGACAGCCTCACCGGACTGCCGAACCGAGCCCTCACCGTCGCCTACGCCGACCAGCTGACGGCCGCGCACGCCGACGGTGGGGTGGTGGCGCTGGCCGTCGGCATCGATGACATGGGCACCGTCAACGACGCCTACGGGACGGCGCACGGCGACCGGATCCTCAGCCTCGTCTCACGGCGGATCGCTCACCAGCTCGCCACCGACGACATCCTCGGCCGGCTGGAGGGGGACGTCTTCGCGATCCTGCGCCCGCGGGCAGGCGACCAGCTGGAGGCACTCAAGCTCGCCCACCGGGTACGCGCCGCGATCGGGGCAGAGCCGGTGGCCGTGCGCGGCGACCGGCTGGCGGTGAGCGCGACCGTCGGCCTGGCGGCCGCCGCCCCTACCGCGGTCGCCGACGCCAACGGCGGGGGAGCCACGCTCCTCACCCGCGCCGCGGAGGCGATGCGCGTCGCCAAGCACCGTCGCGACCAGGTGGTCGTCGCCGCGTCCGAGACCGCCGTCCGCTCGGCGGCGCGCCTGCGCCTGCGCGGAGCGTTGACGGGAGCGATCACGCGCGACGAGATCGACGTCGCCTTCCAACCGATCGTCGAGCTGTTCACCGGCCGGACCCGCGGCTTCGAGGCGTTGGCCCGCTGGGTCCATCCCGACTTGGGGCCGATCCCCCCGGCCGAGTTCGTGCCCGTCGCCGAGGCCAGCGGCGAGATCGTGCACATCGGGGAGCATGTGCTGCGCGTCGCCTGCCAGCAGCTGACGCGCTGGCGTGCGCAATCCGGCGCCGACCTGCAGGTCACGGTCAATTTCTCACCAGTCCAGCTGGCGGTCCCGAACATCGTCGACGTGGTCAGCTCGATCCTCGCCGAGGCGCAGCTGCCCGGGAAGGCACTGGCGCTGGAGATCACCGAGGGCGTGTTCCTCTCTCCGGATGAGCTGGAGCGCCGCAACCTGGAGAAGATCCGGGAACGGGGTGTGCAGATCGCGCTCGATGACTTCGGCACCGGCTACTCCACCCTCAGCTATCTCAAGCGCCTGCCGGTCGACGTCCTGAAGGTTGACCGCTGCTTCCTCGCCGGCGTCGACAGCGATCGCCGCGACGCTGCTCTGATGCGCGCGATCCTGTCGATCGGCCGTGGAATGGACCTCCAGGTGGTCGCCGAGGGGATCGAGACCGAGACCCAGTGCGAGCTCCTGCGCGTCTCGGGCTGCCATCTGGGTCAGGGCTTCCTGTTCGCTCACCCGCTGCCGGCCGACGAGATCCAGGTTCCCGCCGGCATGGCGGGACCACCGGACCGGACCACGGCCGCCGCCTGAAGCACACACTGCTCGCGCGGTCCGGCACCGGCGCCGGATAACCTGGCGGCGCCGTGCTCACCCGGGACGCCGACATCCGCGAGCTGTTCCTGGAGCTCGTCGCGATCCCGTCGCCCAGCGGGCGCGAGCTCGTCCTCGGCGAGCAGATCGCCGGGTGGTTGAACGACGCCGGAGTTCCCGCGCGGTTCGACGGCTCGGGCCCGCGCAACGGATCGGACGCCGGCAACCTGATCGCCACCGTGCCCGGCGCGCCCGGCCGGCCGACGCTTCTGTTCGTGGCCCACATGGACACGGTTGAGAGCGGTGCCGAGGCGATCCGCCCGGTCGTCGGCGATGGCGGAGTGATCCGCTCGGCCGGCGACACGATCCTCGGCGCCGACAACAAGTCCGCTGTGGCAGCCGTGATGCGCACCTGCGTCGCCGCGCAGTCGCTGCCCCTCGCTGAGCGCCCGACGGTCGTGGCCGCCTTCACCTCGCGCGAGGAATCGGGCCGGATGGGCGCCAGCCTGCTCGACCTGCCGTCGCTGGGCATCGACTCCGCCTTCTGCGTCGACGGCTCCCAGGCGATCGGCACGGTCATCACGCGCGCACTCGGACAGACGACGTTCGTCGCGGCGATCCACGGGCGCGCCGCCCACGCCGCCGCCAATCCCGAGGCCGGGGTCGACGCCATCGCGACCGCGTCCCAGGCGGTGGCCGCGCTCCGGCTCGGCCGTCAGCCCGGCGGGGGCAGCGCCGGCGTGGCCGCGATCGTCGGCGGTTCGGTCATCGAGCGCCTGGGCGGACCCGGCGACGCGCCGGTCCGCGAGACCCTGGCCGCCGCGCCGACCAACTCGGTGGCGGACCTCGTCTATGTGCGCGGCGAGGTCCGCGGGTACAGCATTAAGGAGATCGAGGACACGACGCACACGATCGAGGAGACCTTCCAACGGGTGTGTGACGAGCGCGGGGCCACGCTCGAGTGGATCCGCGACCGCGACCGGATGGTGCCGCCTCTGCCGGGCGCGCCGGACTCGCGGGCGCTGGCGCTTGTGAGCGCGGCGGTCGACGGGCTCGACGGCGTCGCGCTGCACCTCCAGGCGGCCCAAGCGTCGCTCGAGGCCAACTACCTGGCCGCGGAGGTCGACGTCGTCGCGGTAGCCAGCGGCGGGCGGGACCCGCACCAGCCCAGCGAATCGATCGCCGTCGCCGAGCTGGACCAGCTCGAAGCGCTGCTGGCGCGGATCGTCGAGCTCGCCGCCGACGGGTGAGCGGGTGTCAGTGCGTGATGCCGAGCAGCTTCGCCGGGAGCGCGAGCGGCGACGAGCGGCCGCTGCGCCGCTCGGCGAGGTCAGCGCGCCGCAGTGACTCGTAGACCGCGTTGACGCCGATCCAGCGCAGCGGCTCGGGCTCCCAGTTGCGGTCCATCGGCGCGATCCACGGCAGCGCGGTCAGCGCGGTGCGCCGGCCGAGGATCAGGTCGGTGAGCGTGCGCCCGGCGAGATTGGTCGCGGCCACGCCCTCGCCGACGTAGCCGCCGGCCCATCCGAGACCCGTGCCCGGATCGAAGCTCACCGTCGGGCGCCACGGGCGGGTGACGCCAAGCACGCCCTGCCACGTGGCATCGATCCGCACGTCGGCCAGCACCGGGAACAACTCGCACAGGCGGCCGCGGATCTCGGCGGCGACCGAGGGGTCGGCCGGCCCCTCGCCCTCGGTGTCGGAGCCGTAGCGGTACGGCTTGCCGCGGCCGCCGATCGCGATCCGGCCGTCGCTGGTGCGCTGCGCATAGATGTAGACGTGGCGCGAGTCGCCCAGCGTCTCGGCGCCGTCCCAGCCGATCGCCGTCCACGTTGCGTCGTCGAGCGGGGCCGTGATGATCATCGAGCTGCGCATCGGCAGCAGCTTGCGGCGCAGCCCCGGAAGCTGCGCCGTGTAGGCCTCGGTGGCGCGGATCACGTGGCGCGCGCGCACTGCGGCGCCGTCGGTGCTCACCCGGCCGGGGGCGATTGCGGTCGCCCGCGAGCGCTCGTAGATCGTCGCCCCCTGCCGTTCGACGGCCTGCGCCAGGCCGGCGGCCAGCTTGGCCGGCTGCACGCGGGCGCAATGGGGCGAGAACGTGGCCGCGATCGCGGTCGGGATGAGTACGCGCTCGCGCAGCTCGTCGGCCCCGAGCAGCCTGGCGTCCTGCGGGCCCGCCCCCCACGACCGCTGGTAGGCGATCGCGTCCTCCAAGCGTGTGCGCTCCAGTCCCGTCTCGGCCACCCGCAGCGTCCCGCCGTGGACGAAGTCGCAGTCGATGTGCTCGTACTCGATCACCTGGCCGATGTGGCCGACCGTCTCACGGACGGCGGCGTCCTGGGCGACGACGGCAGCGCGACCAGACCGGCGACTCCACCACTCGCGGTCGCCGGCGATCGCGCCGAGCACCCAGCCGCCGTTGCGCCCGGAGGCGCCGAAGCCGATCGTCTCGGCCTCGAGGACCACGACGTCGAGCGACGGCCGGGCGCGCAGCAGCTCGTAGGCGGTCCACAGGCCCGTGTAGCCGCCGCCCACGATGCAGACGTCGGCGTCGCGGTTCGCGGTCAGGGTCGGGCGGGCGATGCGCTGATAGGCGAGCTGCTGGGTCCAGAACGAGCTCATGACTCGTCCAGCGTCGAATGGGCGAGCACGCCGGCGGTCGCGTAGATGTGCGCGAAGGCGCGGGCCTCGGGCCCGGTCCACAGCGACGATCCGTGCCCGTAGGTCGAGCCCAGGCGCCGGCCGGCATCGAGCAGGCTGTGCGGGCTGCGGCAGCCCAGCGGGATCACGTTGCCCTTGTGCAGGCGCACGCGGACCTCTCCGGTGACCCGCTCCTGTGAGCTGTCGAGGAACGCCCGGATGTCTGACAGGAGCGGGTCGTAGTAGCGGCCCTCGTGCAGCATGTCGCCGAACGTCGTGCCCAGCGAGGCCTTGACGGTCTGCTGGGCGTTGGTCAGCACGAGGCGCTCGAGCTCACGGTGGGCGGCGATCAGGATCATCATCCCCGGCGCTTCGAAGCCGAGGCGCCCGACGATCCCCATGATCGTCTGACCGGTGTGGATGCCCCGGCCGACCCCGTGCTCTCCGCCGATCCGGTTGAGCGCCGCGAGCGTGTCGTAACCCGGCACGCCGATGGCGTCCTGGCCCAGCTCGACGCGGGTCGCCTCGCCGCTCGGCTCGTAGCTCACCGGCAGCCCTCGCTCGAAGGCGATCACCAGCTCGGCGGGCTCGCCAGGGGCGTCGGCGACTGACTTCGTCGTCGGCCACGCTTCCTCGGGCAGGTACTCCCACGAGCCGTAGGTCTCCTCGCCGCCGATCGTCGTGCCGAGGATCCCGAAGTTGAACGAGTACATGGCGGTGATCTCCGACACGGGGTGACCGCGCTCGCGCAGGAAGTCGCGCTCCTCCTCGCGGGTGTGGGCCTCGTCGCGGATCAGCCCGACGATCTCCAGCTTCGGGGCCAGCGCCTTGGTGACCGCGTCGAAGCGCACGTGGTCGTTGCCGGCGCCGGTCGAGCCGTGGGCGATCGCGTCGGCCCCACGCTCCAGGGCGGCCCGGGTGACCTCCTCGGCCTGCAGCATCCGCTCGACCCCGACGCACGACGGATAGACGCCGTTGCGCAGATAGTTGGCCTTGAGGATGTAGGAGACGAACTGCTCGAACAACCGGGCCCGTCCGTCGACCACGATGTGCTCGGTCGCTCCCAGCGCCGCCGCCCGCGTCTGAATGTCGGCCAGCTCGGCGGCGTCGAAGCCGCCCGTGTTGACGGTCACGGTCGTCACCCGCTCACCGCGGTCGACGAGCACGGCCAGGCCGTAGGAGGTGTCAAGCCCGCCGCTGAAGGCGAGCACGAAGTTACGTCCCGGCATTGGCTAGTTCAGCTCCAGGATCGGGACCCGGTCATCGACCAGGCCGGGGGACAGGATCTCAATCTCGGCGCCGGCGTCCAGCCGGTCCTGTAGCGCGCGGTGGGCGGCACTGTCGCGCGCGTCCAGCATCGTCGTCGGCTGCCGGGCCGATCGGTCGTCGTCATCCTCGAACACGTCGGTGCGGTAGACCATCGTCCCGGGGACCGGGTGCAGGTCCAGGACCGCCGCCAGCAGCCGCATGCGGCCGAACTTGCGGTGGACCCGCAGCGCCGGATCGCTGTACTGGGCGACCCCGGTGAGGGTGCGCGCCCGGTAGGCGGCGAGCCCCAGGCCCTTGGCGGTCGTCCCCAGCCCCGGGATCGCGGAGCACAGTGACCAGCCGACCCAGCCGTCGGGGATCGGCGAGCGCGCCGCGCAATAGCCGGCGACCGGGATCGGCCCCGCGTAGTCCAGGCGCCGTGCCTCGTCGAGGACGGCCGGCAGCACGCCCGCGATGCGCGCCCGGACAGCGGCGGAGAGCCGGCGGTCGATCAGGGCCTCGGCGGCGCGCTGGGCCGACAGCGTGACGAGCAGGAAGGCTGAGGGCAGCAGCCCCAGATCGATCATCACCCAATTCTGCAACGGAATGCCCTTGGCGCCGAAGGCGGTTGCGTTGAGCACGTTGTAGACGCGCATCAGCTCGGCGACCTGCCACGGGCGGTCGGCGGCGGCGAGAAAGTCAAGGCCCGCCACCTCGACGCCCAGCGGGTGTCCGTCGAGCTGCGCGAGCACCGCCTCGTGGGAGACCAGCCACAGCCCGTAGCCGGCGTCGAGCAGCTGCTCGGCTGAGGCGGCGATATCGGCTCGTGTGAGAGGCACCCGGTGGAACGTAGCGACGGCGGCTCAAGTTCGCCCGCCGACCGCCGATTTCGGTGTTGATGAGCATCGAGGCCGCAATCGGTCGCATCGACCAGATCCTCCAGCTTCAGCAGCAGGTGGCCGACCCATCGCTGGCGACGACAGCCCCGCCGGCGACCAGCACGACCGTCGGCGCCGCTCCGGCCCCGGGCACCTCCACCTCCAGCTTCGCCGCTGCGCTGGCCACCGCCCAGAGCGCGACGGCGACGGCGGCGACCGACCCGCTGAGCACCTCCCTGACCACGGTCGCCGGTGCCGGCACCTCCCCGGATCCCCGCGTGCAGGCGATGGTCTCAGAGGCCGACTCGCTGCTGGGAAAGCCCTATGTCTACGGCGGCGGGCACTCGGGCTGGGGTCCGCAGCAGGGCTATGACTGCTCGGGGTTTGTCTCGGCGGTGCTGCACGCCGGGGGCTACCTCAGTTCCCCCGTCGACACCACCGCGCTCCCGAGCCAGCCGGGGATGGAGTCAGGGCCGGGCCAGTACGTGACGATCTACGATCGAGCCCAGCCGGGACAGAGCGGCCACGTGATCATTCAGATCGACGGCCAGTTCTACGAGTCCGGCGGTATGCACGGAGCGTGGGGCGGAGGCGGCGGCGTGGAGAAGATCGCCCAGCCGTCGGCGTCGTACCTGTCGACGTTTGAGACCGTCCTGCATCCGGCTGGGCTCTGACGGTCCGGCAGCTGGGTCAGTCCGCGACCTGCTGGTAGAGCCCCGGCAGGTCGGGATAGCCGCTCGAGGCCCAGCCGGAGCCTTGCAGCGCCGAGATCTGCGTGGCCGCCGGCTGCCCGGCCGTCTGCAGAACCGCCTGGATCCCCGAGCTGGCGGTGCCGTAGCCGGGGATTGTGTTCTGTCCCCTGAGCCAGCCGGCGGTGGCGTCGGCGGCGGTCAGCGGGTCGCTCCACTCCGAGCCCGCCGAGCCATAGGTCCCGCTGTCGGTGTAGCCGATGTTCAGCCAGTCGTTGTTGCCCGCCGCCTGGCGTGAGGTGGCCGCGCCGCCGGACTCCTCGGCGAGCAGCCACGCCGAGATCACGCCCGGGTCCATGCCGGTGTCGGCGGCCAGGCGGGAGGCGAACTGCTGCTGGTTGGACGTG
>DATAUL010000093.1:0-9365 GCA_036268255.1 Solirubrobacteraceae bacterium
TGATCGTCGTCGGGCTCTACGTCGAGCACACGCTGTCCTACGTGTCCACGCGGACGCAGTCAGACCAGCAGAACGCGATCGTCAACCGGCTCACCCATCAAAACCGTGCGCTGGCCCAGCAGCTGAAGTCGCTCAACGATCCGGTCACGATCGTGCGCGATGCCCGGGCGCTCGGGATGGTGCGCCCCGGCGAGCAGTCCTACGCGATGACCGGCCAGTCCCAGCACTGAGCATCGGCCCCGACCCCCGCCCGCCCGGTCGATGAGCTCGGGTCAGGTGCGCTATGAGGACCTGATCGGCCTGTGGCAGGAGGGCCAGCGCCGGCTGGCCGGGACCGACGGGCCCGAGCGCATCGCGATGGAGCGCGTCGTCGACGAGCTCGTCGTGCAGCTGCGCCGTCGTCTCGGCGGTCCGTTCACCGTCGACGAGCTCGCCCGGCTGTACATCGACCAGGGCACCGACTGGGCCTTCGACGTCGCCGTGCGGCTGGCCCCGGCGACGCCGGCGGCATGGGACCTGACGACCGTCACGGGCGCGGCGTTCGCACGCTACGCCCGCGAGGCCATCAACTACACGACTGGGCGGCGGGTCCCCGACAACTAAGCGCCCACGACTACTGGTCGGCGTCGCCGTCCTCGGCGTCCGGCTCCCCGGCGCGGCGGATCACGATCTGATCCTCCTCGATCGCAACCTCGACCGGGCGATGTCCGGCCCAGTGCTCGGCGTAGATGGGATCGTCCTGGACGGCGGGATCGAGCCACAGCCCGTACCCCTCGTCGCCGTGGTCAAAGGTGGCTTCCAGCGTCCCGGTCCGGCGGCGGCCGCGGCCCCCGCGTCCGCCGCGGCGGCTGCGACGGCGGCGTGGCTTCTCGGCCTCGTCCTCCTCGTCGTCCTCGTCGGCGTCGTCATCGGAGGCGGCTTCCACCGCGTCGAGCTCGGCGGCGATCAGCGCGTCATCCTCCGCGCGCAGATCGATGTCGGCGTCGAAGTCAGCGGCGGGACCGGCGCCTTCGGCGTCGTCTCCGGGTTCGAGCGATTGCTCGCGCTTGAAAGCCTGTATCTGCTGGACGGTGACCTCCAGCTGGTGGGCGATCCAGGCGTCGGTACGGCCTTGGCGCACCCACGCGCGGATTCGGTTGAGCTCAGGTCTGAGCGATCGGCGTGGCATATGGCAGCGGAGAGTAGTACAGGCGACGGCGACCGTCCTACGGGCGGCGGCGCTGCGGGCTCCGTACCCGTGCAAAAAGCACCCAGTTCTTGAAACCCTCAAAGGGGTCACGCTATGCTGGCGCAGGGCAGGAACCACCAATTGCGTGGCGCGAGGGCCTGACCCTTTTGCGGCCGAGCAGGGAGGCGACGATGCTGGTACTAACTCGGAAGTCAAACCAGAGCATCATGATCGGTGACGACATTGAGGTGTCCGTCCTGGCGATCATGGGTGAGAAAGTCCGGATCGGTATCCAGGCGCCTCGAGACGTTCCGGTCTTTCGCAAGGAGGTCTACCTCGAGATTCAGCAGGAGCGCTCGTCCGAGGAAGAATCCAAGGGTGCACGCGACGAAGTCGACGCCGCCCTGCGCAGTCTCGGCGACACCGAGTAGGCGACCCGCCGGCAGGACGGACGCCTGGGTTGGCGCTCGCACCAGCTCGTCACGTCTGACGAGCGCTAGCCGAGCAGCAGGTACAGCGTCTCGAACATCGCGACCGTGACGATCACCGCTGTCGCGATCAGCGAGAGCACCAGTACCCAGTAGCGCACCGAGCTGCGCTTCTTCTGGCGCTCGTGGGTGCGCAGCCGTGACCGGCGTACAGCACGGCGGCGCAGCGTCTCTCCGCGACTCCGGTCCAGTTGCGCCTCGTGCCGGAACTCCTGCTCCAGCTGGGCGAGGCTTTGCCGCATCTTCATCGCCACGGCAGCGAGCCTACCAATTTGTGCACGAATTCGTGCAGGTGAACCTGGTGCAACGCTACATGCGCCGCGGCCGCCGGACCTCCCGCTAAGCGACCTTCTGGCGCTCGTAGACGTCCACGAAATGGAGGTAGTTGTCGGCCACCAGGGAGACCGCCGCGGGCCGGTCGAGGTCCTTGGCGAGCCATCCCTTGAGCGCGTCCCACCAGATCGAGCGGCCGATGGCAAAGCCGATGAAGCCCTCGACGGTGGAGGCGACCTGGAGCCACTGCTCCACCTTCTCGGTGGAGGCGCCGCGGCCCAGCAGCACGCAGGTGACGCCCTGGCGGCCCTCGCCGGCGCGAGCCTGCTCGGCGAGCATCTCGGCGTCCTCGCGGGCGTCGACGCCCTCGATCTTCCAGATGTCGACCTCGATCCCGCGCTGCTGGCAGCCCTCGATCGCGCGCCGCATGAGCTCGGGTCGCAGCTCGGCGTCATAGCGGTCGACGTCTCCGCCGACCTTGGCCAGCTGGTCGTCGGTGGCAGGGACCAGCAGCTCGAACAGGAACTTCCGGTCGTTTTGGTGCAGCCAGTCGGCAAGCACCTTGAGCCGCCCGAGCTGGCGCTCGTTCATCTCGGTGTCCGGGTCGTCGAGGTTGTAGCGGACCAGAACCTTGGAGAAGTTCGGATCGAACTTCTCAATGTGCTCGCCGAAGTCGTCGCCGTACTCGAAGTCGAACTCGTTCTGGCCGGACTTCTCCACCGGCATTGCCAGCTTCAGACCGGCCTGCTTGGCCCGCCGGGGGATGTCGGACCCGAACTGCTCGTCGACGAGCACGCCGGTGGCGTTCGCCTCGGCGCCGCGCCGCACCGACTCCTCCATGCCCTCGTAGATCAGGCGCTTGGCGTCGGAGATCTGCTCGGTCTGCTCGGGGCTCGGATCCCCTTCGATCCCGAACATCTTCGTCTGAAAGGAGCCGCGATGATCAAACGCGAGGATGTACAGCTTGCCGTCGTAACCCAGAGCCATGAGATCGACCTTCCGGTTGAACTTGTCGTCTAGGACGAGTCTACGGGCGATCCGGGGGCTGAACCCTTAGCCTTCGCGCCAGTGGAGCATCGCTTCCAGGGACAGGCGTACACGTTGGGGATCGAGGAGGAGCTGATGATCCTCGATGCTCAGTCGTTCGAGCTGGTCAACGCGATCGAGCGGATGCTCGAGGAGGCGCCGACCGGCGAGATCAAGCCCGAGCTGATGGAGTCGGTGCTGGAGATCTCCACCGACCCGTGCGCCAACATGACCGAGGCCGGCGAGCAGCTGCTCGCGCTGCGGCGCCAGGTGGCGGCCACGGCGGCCGGCGAGGGGCTGGCGATCGGTTCGGCGGGCACGCACCCGTTCGCGATGTGGGAGGACCAGCGGATCGTGGCCCGGCCGCGCTATCGCGACCTGATCTCGGCGCTGCGATTCGTCGCCCGCCAGGAGCTGATCTTCGGGATGCACGTGCACGTCGGCATCGACGATCCCGACAAGGCCATCCACGTCGCCAACGGGATGCGGATCCACATGCCGGTCCTGCTCAGCCTGTCGGCCAACTCGCCGTTCTGGCGGGCCGCCGGGACCGGGATGGCGTCGACGCGGACCCCGATCTTCCGTGCCTTCCCCCGCGTCGGGATCCCGCCCAGCTATGAGAACTGGGAGGACTACGAGCGCCGCATCGAGTTCATGATCAAGGCGGGGGTGATCGAGGATTACACCTACCTGTGGCACGACGTGCGCCCGCACCCCAAGTTCGGGACCGTCGAGATCCGCGTGATGGACTCCCAGACGCACATCGAGCACTCGCTCGGCCTGGCGGCGCTCGTCCAGGCGATGGTCAAGGAGATGGCTGAGCACTTCGACTCCGGTCAGGCCCTGTCGCCCTATCCGTGGGAGATGCTCGACGAGAACAAGTGGCTGGCGGCCCGCCACGGCCTCGAGGGCGAGCTCGTCGATCTGCCCAGCTCTGATCGTGTGTCCACCCGGGCGCTGGCCAGGCGGCTACTGGACCGGATGCGCGAGCACGCCACCGATCTGGGTGCCGTCAACGAGCTCGACGCCGTCGAGGACCTGCTGGTCCGCGGCAACGGCGCCGCCCGCCAGGTCGTCGTCTACGAGGCCAATCACGACCTGCGCGAGGTCATGGCCGAGATCGTTGCGGCCACACTCCCCTGATCGTCCCCTGACGACTTCTGAGCGGTTCTACAATCGGTTCGTGAGCACCGGCGGCCCAGACCTGTTCGTGATCTGCAAGAGCTGCGGATCGGAGGTCAGTCCCTACATCACGGAGTGCCCGTACTGCGGCAACCGGTTGCGTAAGCGCGCGCCGAAGCTCGATCGCGACCAGCGGCCCGCCGAGAAGAAGGCGCGCCGCTCGGCCCCGCCGTTGCTGACCCGGCTGCGCCGCGATGAGATCCCCGGGATCCGCCCGGATCGCCGGCCCTACGCCACGGGGCTGCTCGTCCTTCTCGGTCTCGTGGGCTGCCTGCTGTGGCGCACCGGCGTCGTCGACGAAACCCAGCTGATCATCCTCGGCAAGCCGGGATCGCAGTGGTGGCGGCTGTTCACGGCGGTCTTCACCTACGACAACACCGGCTACGCGTTTGTCGCCCTGGGCTCGATCGGCCTGTTCGGCTGGCTGCTGGAGCGCCGCTACGGCTCGCTGTCCGTGCTCGTGCTGTTCCTCGTGGGCGGGGTCGGCGGGCTGGCGGCGGCCGCCGCCGTCTACCCGTTGCCGGTGGCGCTGGGCGCCAACGGGGCTGGGCTGGCGATGGTGTGCGCGTGGGCGATCCCCGACCTGCTCGATCTGCGGCGCGGTGAGGACGTGGAGGGCGACCTGATCGGAGCGGCGGTGATCGCCATCGCCATCGCGCTCATGCCGCTGGCGCTGCCCGAGGCAAGCTGGATGTCGGACATCGTGGGCGTGCTGGCCGGCTTCGTGATCGGCCTGCCCCTCGCGCGCCTCAGCGCACGCTGATCGTCCCCGGCTCGCCCTCCACCAGCTGACCGATCACCGCGCCGGGCACCTCATGCGCCCGTTGGGGCGCGACGGCGACGAGCAGTCCGCCGGAGGTCATCGCGTCACAGGCCAGCCAGCGCCGTGGCTCGTCGACTCCCTCGTCGAATGATGTGAAGCTCTCGGCATGTGCGCGGTTGCGCCGCGTGCCGCCGGCCACCGCCTGCCCGTCGGCGCGGGCGAGAAGCTCGAGGACGCCGTCGATCGGCGGGATCGCCGCCGCCTGAAGCTCGGCGGCGCACGAGCTCGCCTGGGTCAGCTCGTGCAGGTGGCCGAGCAGGCCGAACCCCGTGACGTCGGTCATCCCGTGAGCGCCGGCCGCCCGCGCGGCCAGGGAGGCATCGCGGTTCAGCGCCACCATGACCGCCACCGCGGCGTCGAGCGGCGCGTCCGGGAGACCCCGCTTGAGCGCGGTCGTCACGGCACCGGCGCCCAGCGGTTTGGTGAGCACGAGTGCGTCACCGGCCCGGCCGCCGGCGTTCGTGAGCAGCTCATCTGGGTGCACCGTGCCCGTCACCGCCATCCCGTACTTGGGCTCGGGATCGTCGATCGAGTGCCCGCCGATGATCGCCACGCCGGCCCGCGCGGCCGTATCGGCACCCCCGCGGAGAATCTCGGCCAGCAGCTCCGGGCCGAGGTGCTCAAGCGGGAAGGCGACCAGGTTGAGCGCGCTGACCGGCTCGCCGCCCATCGCGTAGACGTCGGACAGCGCGTTGGCGGCGGCGATCTGGCCGAAGGCGAATGGATCGTCGACGATCGGCGTGAAGAAGTCGACCGTCTGCACGATTGCCAGGTCGTCGCGCAGCCGGTACACGCCGGCGTCGTCTGACCCCTCAAATCCGACGAGCACGGCGGGATTGGCGCCGGCCCCCGATACGTCGAGCCCCGCCAGCAGCGGACCGATCGACGCCGCCGGCAGCTTGCAGCCGCAGCCGGCACCGTGCGACAACGAGGTAAGAGCGATCGCCACGTACGTATTCTCCCGGATATGCCGAAGCGCATCTATACCGACGACGAGCTGGACGCCGCCGTCCAGCAGCTGGCCGACCCAGGCCGCCTGGGGGAGGCCCAGGACGTCGTGATGCGAGCGGCGCCGTCGTTGCAGAAGGTGCTGGCGGCGGCGATCGCCGAGGGCGGCTGGTTCGATTCCGCCCACGACCAGGCCGTCCGTGAGGCGATCGGGGAGCCTGATCCCGAGGCACGCCTGCGAGCGGTGCGGACGCTGCTGGCCGAGGAGACCCGGCTGGGGATGCTCGTCGGGGTGGCCGTCGGCTTCGAGCTCTCGCACACCCTCAATGCCACTGAACCCACACAGGAGGACTGATACGACCATGGACGTGCGCTTTCTCGGACACGCTTGCTTCACGCTCACAGACGGCGACACCACGGTGCTGATCGACCCGTTCCTCACCGGCAATCCCAGTGCGGCGGTATCGGCCGACGAGGTGCAGGCCACGACGCTGCTGCTCACCCACGGTCACGCCGACCACGTCGGCGACACGGTGGCGATCGCCAAGCGCACCGGGGCGCCGGTGGTGGCGATCACCGAGCTCGCCGGCGAGCTGGGCGAGGAGGGGCTGGAGGTCAACGACTGCAACCTCGGCGGCACCGCCACGTTCGACTGGGGCTGGGCCAAGCTCGTCCCCGCCTGGCACACCTCGACCACCCCGAAGGGAACCGTCAACACCCCCGCCGGGCTGCTGATCAACTTCAAGGACACGATCGTCTACCACCTCGGCGACACGGCGCTGTTCTCCGACCTCCAGCTCGTCGGCAAGCGCAATCCGATCGACATCGCGCTGATCTGCATCGGCGGCCACTACACGATGGACCGCCACGACGCCGTCGACGCCGCCGACTTCGTCGGCGCCAAGACGATCATCCCCTGTCACTACAACACGTTCCCGGCGATCGAGACCGACGCCGCGGCCTTCCAGACCGACGTCGAGAGGACGCTGGACGCGACCGCCGTCGTGCTCGAGCCCGGCCAGGCGCACACGGCATGACCCACGCGATCGTCCTCATCCAGGCGGAGAGCTCGGCGCTGGGGACGCTCGGCAGCGAGCTGGCCGACATCGACGGGGTGGCCGAGGCCTATTCGGTCACCGGCGAGTGGGACTTCGTGGCGATCCTGCGCCTGCGCGAGCAGGACCAGCTGGCCCAGGTGGTCACCGGCCGACTCTCCCAGCTGCCCGGCGTGCGCCGCACGCAGACGATGGTCGCCTTCGAGGCCTACTCGCGCCACGACCTGGAGGCGCTCTTCTCCGTCGGCCAGTGACCCCCGGCGTCCAGCGCCGTGATCCGAAATTCCGCGGCACTACGGGATGCCCGCGGCCGCCAGGGCGCGGCCGACTCCGTCGGCCATCGCCTCGTAGGTGTACGGAGCGACGGCCGCCCGAGCGCCGGCGCCGAGGCGCTCGCGCAGCGGACGGTCCCTGAGCAGACGGTTGACTGCGTCCGCCAGCGCGACCGGGTCCCCGGGAGCCACCACCAGCCCGCTCTCCCCGTGGCGCACCAACCCACCGGCGACCGCGCCGACCGCGGTTGTGGCCACCACGGGCCGGCCCTGCTCCATCGCCTCGTTGCACACCAGCCCCCAGGGCTCCTTGAAGCGGGGGGTGGGGATCGACGGGACGACGGTCAGCTCGGCGGTCCGATAGGCGACGGGAAGCTCGGAGCGGGGGAGGGGACCGAGCGAGCGCATCCGCCCGGAAAGCGACGTCTCAGGTGGCGTATCGCCGACCACGACGACCGTAGCCTCAGGGTCGACCTGAGGTATGGCCTTGACGAGCACGCCCGCGCCCTTGGCCGCCACCACGCGGCCGACGTACAGCACGAGCGGCCCGTCGCCGAGCCCATGGCGGTCGCGAAACGTCCGGCCCTCGGCGTCGCTGACCGCGCGCCTGAACTCCTGCTCGACGGCTTGGGGGGCGACGAACACGTCATCGTCGCGCCCACGGATCCCGGCCACGAAGCGGCGCACGTGCTCGCCGTAGGCGATCACCGCGTCGGCATCGCGGTAGATGTGGCGCGTCACCGGCAGCGACAGCGCGTGCACGAGCGAGCGCGGCTGGTGCCAGACCGACGCCCACAGGACGAACGGCTTGTCGTAGCGCTTGGCGCCCATGTAGGCGGCGGGCAGCATCGAGCCCCCGGCGAACGGCGCGATCACGGCGTCATAGCGACGCCCGAGTGCCAGCGCCTCGCCGATCCCGCCCAGCCGGCGGGCGGGGAAGTCGGCCGCGGCCAGCTGCGCGTCGAGGTCACGGAACCAGGGTGGCGCGTAGCGATCGCCGCGTCCGTAGCAGAGCACCTCGAGGCCGTGGCGCTCGGCCAGCAGCCGGTACAGGGGCAGCCGGTAGTCGCTGAGAAACGTCGTGACGAGTGCGATCGACACCTGCCTATAGTGCCCCGATGCCCCGACACGCGCTCTGCGCGGCCGTGATCGCCTCACTCGTCCTCGCCGCCTGCGGAGGCTCGAGCCACTCCGCGACCTCCACCAGCCTCAGCAGCTCCAGCACAGCGGCCGCCTCGTCCGCGCCGGCGACCCCCACGGGCACGGTGAGCGCCGGGCCGGCCACGACCACGGCAACCACAAGCTCTCGCCCACCTCAGGTGCCGAAGAACAAAGCGCCCAAACACAGCAAGCCCACGGCGCCGAACACCAACGTCCGCATCCCGGCGGCGTTCACGATCACGGCCGGCGGCGCCGTCACCCCGCCGCTCATCTCCGCGCCGGCAAACGTGACGATCGAGCTTCAGCTGCGCAACACGGACTCGCAGGCGCACCGGGTGCAGCTGTCGGTTGCGCACTTCGCGTCGATCTCGGTCCCGGCCGGGGCCTCGAAGACCACGGACGTCACCGGTGTACCCAAGGGCACCTACCGCTTGCTGATCGACGGCGCCGCCAGGGCGCGGATCGTCGTCGGCGCGGTCCCGGGGCCGTAGGGCCCGGAGCGCGCTCAGCCGATCCGCGAGCCGGGCTCGGCGCCGCGGTCGGGGCGCAGCAGCACGACGCCCTGCCGGTCGTCGAGCGCCCCCAGAACGAGCACCTCGGACATGAACGGTCCGATCTGCCGGGGCGGGAAGTTGACGACCGCGGTGACGAGCGTGCCCTGCAGATCTTCGCGGGCGTAGTGCGTGATCTGAGCCGACGAGCGCTTGGTCCCGATCTCCGGGCCGAAGTCGATCGTCAGCTTCCAGGCCGGCCGGCGGGCTTCCGGGAACTCCTCGACGGCGATCACCCGGCCGATCCGCATGTCGACCTCCATGAAGTGATCGAAGTCGATCACCGCAGCTGGTGCCTACGGCGCCGTGATGGTCGTCGAGGTCGTCGGGGTCGTCGAACCGGTGGTCGTGGTGGTGGGGGTCGTCGACGTCGTGGTCGTCGGAGTCGTCGACGTGGTGGTGGTCGTCGGTGCCGTCG
>DATAUL010000094.1:0-23309 GCA_036268255.1 Solirubrobacteraceae bacterium
CTCCTTCTGCCCGCCGAACGGGGAGCCGAGAAAGGATCGGCGCATGTAGTTGTTGACGAACACCATGCCCACCTCGAGGCGGTGGGCGATCCGGTAGGCGCGAGCCTCGTCGGCGGTGCAGATGGCGGCCGTCAAGCCGTAACGGGTGCCGTTGCAGATCGCGATCGCCTCCTCCTCGTCGGCGAAGCGCATCACGCACGCGATCGGCCCGAAGATCTCCTCCTGAGCGATCGCCATCGAGGGCGTCACGTCCGCCAGGACGGTGGGAGCGACCCAGAAGCCATCGCGCAGCCGCTCGTCGGTGGGCAGCCGGCCCTGCGCGGCCACGCGCGCGCCCTCGCGCAGCCCGCTCTGCAGCCACTCGAGCACCTTGTCGCGCTGGCTGGCGTCGACCATCGCCCCGATGTCGGTATCTGGATCCAGCGCGTCGCCCACGACCAGTCGCTCCGTGGCCGCGCCGAAGCGCTGCAGGAACTCGTCGTGGATCGACTCGTGGACGAGGATCCTCGCCGTCGACGTGCACGCCTCGCCTTGGTTGTAGAACATCCCCTCGACGACGACGTGGACGGCGAGGTCGAGCTCGGCGTCGGCGAGAACCATGACGGCGTTCTTGCCACCGAGCTCCATCGTGGCGAAGGTCAGATGCTCGGCCGCGCTGCGCAGCACACGCTGTCCCGTCGCCGTGGCGCCGGTGAACGTGATGCGCTCCACCCGCGGATGCGCCGACAGCGCCGGCCCCGCGCTCATTCCGGGAACCGCGTTGAGCACGCCCGGCGGCAGGACCTCGTTGGCGATCTCGACGAGGCGCAGGACGGTGAGCGGCGCCTGCTCGCCCGGCTTGATGATCACTGTGTTGCCGGCGGCGAGCGCCGGCGCGGACTTCTTGGTGAAGTGGATCGGCGGCCAGTTGAAGGGCAGGATCGCGGCGACGACCCCGTAGGGCTCATACACGACCCGGGCCTCGATCGGACCCTGATCGAGGATCTCGCCATGCAGGGTGTCGGCCAGCCCCGCGTAGTAGTCAAAGCCGGCGTGGCAGAAGGAGAGGTCGAACCGCAGGGCGTCGCGGCGTGGCTTGCCGACCTCTCGCGCCTCCAGCTCGGCCAGCTCCTTCAGGTGCTCACGGATCCGGGCGGCGACCAGCCTCAGCAGCCTGCCGCGCTCCCGGGGCGCCAGCGCGCTCCACTCGCCAAACGCCCGTCGTGAATCGGCGACGGCGTCGGCGACCAGCTGTTCGTCGCTGTTGACGACCCGCCCGATCTCCCGGCCGGTGGCCGGCTCGAGGACCGCGAACGTCTCCCGGTCAGCGGCGTCGACCCACTCGCCCCCCAGGTAGGCACTCCAGACGGCTCGCCCGCCGGACCCGTTGGGGCGGGAGCCCAGCGCCATCGATGCCTGCTCGGTCATGGAGCCTCACTTTCATGGGTCAGGTGACCACGGATCCAATCAGCGACCTGCGGCCGGTACCGGTACGGGATGTTGTTGCACACGTGCGAGCCGTCCTCGTGCAGCACCCACTCGGCTCCGGGCACCGTCTGGGCGATCCGGTGCGTGTCCTCCCAGGCGATCACCCGGTCGAGCTTGCCCGTGATCACCAGGCACGGCTGGGTGACGCGCTCGGCGACGCCGGTCAGGTTCAGCTCGCCGGCACGCAGCCGCGCCTGTTCGGCACCGGCGGAGCCCGTGTGATGGGCGATCGTTTCGCGCGTGAGCTCCGGCATCACGTTCCAGTTGGCGGCAAAGTCAAACGGGCCGCTGATGCCGGCGATCACCTTCAGCCGAGGCTCGAACGCCGCCGCGCGGACGACGTAGTGGCCGCCGAGGCTGACGCCGACGGCACCGACGCGCTCGGCGTCGAGCTCAGGCCGGGCGGCCACGGCGTCGAGGATCGCCGCCACGGCGACCTCGTAGTCAGGCCGGATGTTCAGAGTGAAACCGGTCTCCCCCTGGCCGGGGCCGTCGAGCGACAGGGTCGCCATCCCCCGCTCCAGGAAGACCGTCTCCCATTGAAAGAACTCCTCCTTGGTGGAGTCCAGTCCGGGGATGAGCACGACGAGCGGCGCCGGGCCGTCGCCGGCGGGGCGGCGCAGGTTGGCGACGACCGCACCGCCGTCGGGCAGCGGCGCCTCGACGCGCTCAGCGGTCGGATCGAGCAGCTCGTGCGCGCTGTACAGCGCCTGCACGGCCGCCTCGGTGTTGCGGCGGTTGAGCGCCGGATCCAGCACCCAGACGAACTTGGAGAAGTGGTAACTGACGGCCGCCCGCACGTACGCCTCACCGGCGCTGCGCCGGTGGCCCTGTTGCAGGGACTGCCGGGCGAGCTCGACGTGGGTTTCGGCGGTGGCCGTCCAGGCATCGAGCCACTGCTCCCAGCGCGACACCGCGGCCGTCGTGCGGGCGAAGTCGTTGTAGTCGATGCCGTTGACGATGAACCGCCCCGCCCAGTTGCGGATCGCCGCCTGCACGCGTGCGTCAGCCACGCGGTCCTCCCGCAACGGCCGCCCGCCGCAGCTCGCGCTCGGCGTTTCCGTGCGGCACGGCGGCCTGCGCCGCGTCGGCGAGCCCGGCGACGCGGACCGTCGGTCGCCATGCCTCGCCGGGGTCGGCGTCCCGCAGCAGCTCGGGCACGATGACGTGGGCGTGAGCATCGAAGGCGGTCATCACAGCTCTCTGGCGAGACTCTATTGCAATCGTTTGCAGTCTGCGTTCCAGCCGGGTAGGCTAACCGCGTCAGGGGCTCTGCCCGCCTGTCCATCGGAGGGTTTCCGCCGCGGTGATCACCAGTGAAGTTGTGGATGACGTGTCGCGCCTCGCTGACCAGATTCGCCTGGGCGCGGTGAAGATGGTCGCTCCTCACGGGTTCGGCTATCTGGGCCAGGCGCTGTCGTCCGCCGAGCTCCTCGCCGCCCTGTTCTCAGGCCCGTACCGCGCCGCCCACGACAGGCTGGTGTGCTCCCCCGGGCACTACATCATCGGCGTGTTCGCCGCCGCCCGCGAGCGGGGCATCCTCGACGACCGCGCGCTGGCGACCTACGGCCAGGACGGCTCGTCACTCGAGGCGATCGGGACCGAGCGCTCCCCGGTGGTGGATCTCGTGTGCGGATCGCTGGGCCAGGGCCTGTCGGGCGGGGCCGCCTTCGCCCTCTCTGACCAGATGCGCGGCGACACCGATGCCCGCGTGTTCGTGCTCCTGAGTGATGGTGAGCTCGAGGAGGGCCAGACGTGGGAAGCGGTGATGTTCGCCGCGCACCGGAACCTTCAGAAGCTCGTCGTGCTGCTCGACGCCAACAACTCGCAGGTGGACGGCCCGGTCTCCTCGATCACCACGCTCGAGCCGATCGCGGCCAAGTGGGCAAGCTTCGGTTGGAGGGCGCTCGAGGTCGATGGACACGATGCCGACGCGGTCAGCGAGGCGCTCGCGACGGCGGTCGCCGAGCCGCGTCCGAGCGTCGTCGTCGCACGGACCTCGACCGTGCACGGTCTGGACTGCCTGCCTGCGGACGCCGACGGTCACTTCATCAAGCTCCCCGCCGAGCGTGCCGCAGCGGCCGTCGCCGAGTTGCAGGCCCGTCTTGCTTGAGCCACCGTATTCAACGGTGCTCAAGCCATACGGCCGAGCCCTCGTCGACCTCGCGCTCCAGCGACAGGAGATCGTGTGCCTGTCCGGCGATCTGACGCGACAGTGCGAGGTCGATCTGTTCGAGGACGAGATCCCCGAGCGATTCATCAACGCCGGGATGGCCGAAGCCAACATGATGAGCATGGCCGGTGCGCTGGCGCGGCGTGGCCACATTCCATTCGTCCACACGTTTGGCGTGTTCGCCACGCGCCGGCCCCTGGACCAGATCGTCAACTCGGTGGCGTATCCGAACCTGCCGGTGAGGATCGTCGGCTTCATGCCGGGCGTCTCGAGTCCCGGTGGACCTAGCCATCAGGCAATCGAGGATGTCGCCCTGATGCGGGCCCTGCCGAACATGACCGTCATCGATGTGGCCGACGCCGTCGAGATTCGTCAGGCGGTCGGGCTGATGGTCGACCTTCCCGGACCGGCGTACCTTCGCCTCAAGCGCGGCGAGATCCCGGTGATGTTCGACGATGAACACGAGCTGTCGCTGCAACGGGCGCAGATCCTGACGCCGGGAGACGACGTCGCGCTGGTCGCCGGTGGCATGATGGTCTCGACAGCCCTGGCGGCGGCGGTCACGCTGGCCGACGCCGGCGTGAGCGCCGGCGTCGTCAATGTGCCGGTGATCAAGCCGCTGGACCGCGCCACGATCATCAAGGCCGCGTCGAGCGCAACGGCAGTGGTCACAGCGGAGAATCACTCGGTGATCGGTGGTCTCGGCTCGGCGGTCGCCGAGGTCCTGGCCGAGGCCGGTCTCGCCCGCCGGTTGCGGCGCGTCGGCCTGCAGGACACGTTCGCCGAGGGAGCCCGGAACGCCGCCTCGCTGTTTCTCAAGTACGGACTGGGAACCCAGGAGATCGTCGACCAGGCATGGAACGTGCTCCAGCACCCCGGCGCCTCGCCGCGGGCGAGCCCCGTCGATGCCCCGGCCGGCGCCTACTCGCCGGTATGAGCCTCACCCCACGACCGACTGAGAGCACCGACCTTGACTGCTAGCAATCGCGCTGCACCGCTCACGTTGGGCTGGCTGGGCACGGGCAGGATGGGTTCGGCCATGGCCAAACGCCTGCTCGTTGCCGGCCACGACCTGGCGGTATGGAACCGCACCCGTGCGAAGGCCGATCCCCTCGCTCGCCTGGGGGCCACCGTGGTCGATCGGATCAGCGACCTGGCACAGGCCGACCTGGTGTTCACCATGGTGTCCACGCCGGCCGACCTCGAGGAAGTGGTCACGGGTGCAGGTGGTCTGCTGTCCGCTCCGCGCCGGCCTCGGATGATCGTCGACTGCTCCAGCGTCGGAGCGAACACCTCAGCCGGCGTGCGCGCCGCGGCCAGTGCCTGCGGAGTGGAGTTCCTCGCGGCGCCGGTGAGCGGCAACCCCCACGTCGTCGCCGAAGGCGAGGCCGTGATGATCGCCTCGGGTCCGCGGGCCACCTACGACGCCGCGGAACCGTACCTGCGCAGGATCGTGAAGATGTCGGTGTGGGGCGGCGCCGATGAGCAGGCGCGGCTCGTCAAGATCTGCCACAACCTGTATCTCGGCCTGCTCGTCCAGTCGCTGTCCGAAGTGACGACCTTGGCCGAGAAGTCCGGCGTGCCGCGCGCGGCGTTCCTCGATTTCCTCAACAGCACGGGGCTGGGCACCGACTGGGTTCGCAGGCGGACGCCCGATCTGCTCGCCCTGGACTGGACCCCCACGTTCACCACCGAACTGCTGCGCAAGGACTTCGACCTCGGGTTGGCGGCAGGACGAAGCGAGGAGGTCTCGATGCCGTTGACGGCGATCGTGCTGCAACTGATCCAGGCAGCAATCGGTCGCGGTCATCGCGACGACGACTTTCTGTCCCTGTTCGAGCATCAGGCGTCCTCGTCGGGGATGACGGTGGCCCCCGAGCCACCCCCACACAGCGAGTGAGATAGAGAGGATCGATGTCGTCACAGGACTTTGTCGCCACCCCGAAGTTCGATGAGTACCGGGAGGTCTTCAAGGACTTCTACAAGCTCGAGCGCCGCGATGACGGTGTTCTGCTCGTCCGCGCTCACACCAACGACGGGTCGGTCCGGCTCAACGTGCAGAACCACCGTTCGCTCGGTCAGCTGCTCAAGGTGATCGGCGCGGACCCGGAGAACGAGGTGCTGATCCTGACGGGGTCCGGAGAGGACTTCATGATGGCCAGCGAGCCCGGGGGCTTCGCGCTCGAGGACGAGGACATGGAGTACTGGGCGTATGAATACGCCTACAAGGACGGCCGGATCAACGTCAGCTCTCTGGTCAACGACCTGGAGATCCCCACGATCGGCGTTCTCAACGGGCCCGGCTTCCACACGGAGATCGTCCTGATGTGCGACATCACGATCTGCAGCGACGACGCGGTGGTCTTCGATCTCCATTACGACATCGGCTCCGTCCCCGCGGACGGCATCCACAACGCCTTCCAGGAGCTCCTGGGCGTCAAGCGGGCGGCGTACGCCCTGCTCACCGGTGAAGCGATCGACGCCGCCAAGGCCCTGGAGTACGGCCTCGTCAACGAGGTGGTCTCCCGCGAGGGACTGATTGAACGCGCCTACGAGATTGCCGACCACATCATGAGCCAGCCGCGGGTCACGCGGCGCCTCACGACCCAGATCGTGCGCCGCCCGTGGAAGAAGCGGATCGCGGACGACCTCGATGGCGGGTTCGGAATCCAGATGTTCGGCCATCTCGCCAAGAAGAAATCGATTCACGGCGAGCAGGCGATCTCGTCCACCGTCGACTATGTACGGCAGGGCCGCAGGAACAACTTCGACTGACCGCCGATCACCTGGGAGGACACGTCGAGGCCCTGATCACGAGCGACGGCTCGAGCAGGATCTCGCGGGCGGCCTGAGAGGGGTCCGTGAGCTGCCGCAGCAGGAGGTCGGCCGCCACGGTGCCGATCTCGCGCTGAGGGACCCTCACCGAGGTCAGCGGTGGTCGCAGCCGGTCGATGAACGGCATGTCGTTGAAGCCGACGATCGAGATGTCCTCAGGGCAGCTGAGATCGCGAGCGGCGAGCGTGTCGTAGCAACCCATCGCCAGGCGGTCGTTGCCGGCAACGACGGCGGTCACTCGCGGCTGACGCTGAAGGAGCTCGGCGCATCCCCGCGCGCCCTCGGCCTCGGTCAGCGCGGTGGTGAAGCTGACGGAGCCGTCTGGAACCTCGAGCCCGGCCGCGCGCATCGCCTCCAGAAAGCCGAGATAACGACGATGACCGGTGGAGACATTCTGCGGGCCGGCCAGATGCGCGATCAGCCGATGCCCGAGCGCCAGCACATGCTCGACCGCCAGGCGCGCTCCCTCGCGGTCGTCGACGGTCACAGCCGCGACCGATCCATCCTCAAAGCTGCGGTTGACCAGCACCAGCGGCGTCCCTCCGCCTCCGGCTTCGGCCAGCAGCTCATGGTCGAGCCGGGCGGTCGCCGCGATGAACCCGTCGACCTGGCGGGCTCGCATGGCGGCAATCTGGCTGCGCTCCCGGTCCGCGTCGTTGTCGGTGTTCACGATCAGGGCCGTGTAGCCCGCCTCGGCCAACCGGTCCTCGATTCCGCGCATGATCGGCGGAAACAACGGGTTGGTGAGGTCGGGGATCACCACTCCGACCGTGAAGGATCGGTTGGTCTTCAATCCCCGCGCGATCGGGTTGGGCCGGTAGCCGAGCTGCTCGGCGGCACGCAGCACGCGCTCGGCCGTCTCCGGGTTGACGAGGGTCCGCGTCTGCTCGTTGAGGGCGCGGGAAACGGTGCCGGGGTGGACCTCGGCCACTCGAGCAACATCCCGGATGGTCACGACCGGACGCACTCGTGGATTATGCAACCGTTTGCGGATCAGACGTTGGCGATCTGCTCCCTGGGACCGATCACGTCGCGCAGGTTCTGTCCGAAGTCCTCGAGCATCACGATGGCCGCGTTGCGTCCCGGTCCGCCGGTGACCGATCCGCCCGGATGGGTGGTTCCGCCGGTCTGATAAAGGCCGGGGATCGGCATCCGGTGCTGGGCCCACCCGGGCGCCGGGCGCAGTTCTCCGGAGTTGGCCAGCGACCGATCGCCGCCGTGGAAAGTCCCATGCCACATGTGCGGGTTGGAGCGCTCGAGGTCGACCGGGGAGACGATCAGCTCGGCGAGGATCTTCTCGTCGACGAGGTTGGGCGCCGCCCGGCGCAGGTGCTCCAGGTGCTCGGCCGCGATCTCGGTGCGCAGCTGCTCCCACTGCTCGGGACCGCCGGAACGCGGGGAGTAGGGCTGCATGCCGAGGATCTTCACCGTGTGGTACCCGGCCGGCGCGCGCGTCGGATCGGCGACGGTCGGCGTGGGGAACAGCAGCCAGGCTCCGTCGTGGACGAGCCGTCCCTCGCAGACGTCCCGTCCCATCCGCAGGATGTCCTCGGGCCAGCCCGCCACGCCGGCCGAGACCACCTCGAGCTCGCCGCCGTCATGCGTCGGGTAGCGAGGCGGCGCGGTGGTGGCGTAATGGGTGGCGAAGCCGGCGACGCCGGCATCGTAGGTGTCGACCGCGTAGTGGAAATCCTCGGCGTCCTCGCCCCACGCGTCCCGAGGGGCCATGTGAACCAGATCCTTGATGTGGATCGTCGACAGGACGGCCTCGCGCGCCAGGTGTCGCTGCCCGTCCTCGGTGACGACCCCGACGCACCGACCAGCCTCCAGCACGAGCTCGACGACGCGCTGGTCACACAGGACCTCGCCGCCGCCGTCCTCGATGACCTCCACCAGCGCACGCGCCAGCTCGCCGGAGCCTCCCCGCGGGAGCGTCCAGCTGCGGCGCTGGCGCCCGAAGACGATCGAGTAGGCCAGCGAGGCGGACCCCGCGCTGCCCACCGGCTGACCCGTCTGAAACGCCATCCACAGCATGAAGGAGCGCACGTGACGACTTTCGAACTCGTGGTTGACGACATCCCAGGCGCTCATGCGCGCACGGCGCCGCCAGCGGGACGCGCCGGCGCGGCCCTCGAGCATCTGGTCCATGCTCGGTCCGCGTCCGACCGGGGTGAAGCGCTGGCGGCCGAACACATCCTTGACGGCGTCGTACTCGGTCAGCAGCCGCCGGTAGGCCCGCTCATCCGCCGTGGAGAAACGGGCGATCTCCGCACACGTTCGTTCCAGGTCCAGCCACATCGTCAGCGACTCCCCGTCGGGGAAGACCACGTGGCCGACCGGGTCGGGCGCGATGTAGGTGAGGCCGTGCTCGGCGATCAGCCCGAGCTCGTCGTCGGCGAGCACCGGGTTGGTCTGGATCAGGGTATGGCCGGTCGAGCACGAATCCAGGCGAAAGCCGGGGAGCAGCAGCTCTTCGGAGGCGACGCCGCCTCCCGGAGTGGAGCGTGCGTCGAGCACCCGGCAGCGGTGTCCCGCGCGGGTCAGATAAGCGGCGGTGATGAGGCTGTTGTGGCCCGCGCCGGCGACGATCACGTCGGCCGCCGCAGCGCGTTCAGCGCTCATGACGTCGCACCGGCCGTGACCGCTCCGCCCAGGTACAGGGCGCCGATCTCCGGGTGCTCCAGGACCTCCTGACCGGAGCCGGTGAGCCGGACGACGCCGTTCTCCAGGACGACCCCGTAGGTGCTCAGCTTCAGGCCGGCGCGCGCGTTCTGCTCCACCAGCAGGATCGTCTTGCCCTGCTCGTTCATCAGCTGGATCATCTCGAACACCATCTGCCGGGTCTGGGGGTCCAGTCCCATCGAGGGCTCGTCGAGCATGATCAGGCTGGGGTCGAGCATCAGGCAGCGGGCGAACTCGACGAGCCGCTGCTGCCCGCCGGACAGGGCACCGGCCTTCTCGTCGGCGCGCTCGCGGACGATCGGGTAGAGCTCCTCCACCGCCGCGAGGCGCTTGCGCACGAGCGCGCGGTCGTCGACCGTGAAGGCCCCCATCTCGACGTTCTCGCGCACCGTCATGTCGGCGAACAGGCTGTGGGCCTGCGGGATCTGCGACAGCCCACGGGTGAGGATCTGCTTCGGGGTCGATCCCGAGATGACGTGGCCGTCGAACGTGATCTCGCCGAGGCGAGGACGGAGCAGGCCGCTGATCGTCCCCATGAGCGTCGATTTGCCCGCTCCGTTGGGACCGACGACGCAGGTGATGCTGCCGCGCGGGACGTCGAGGCTGACGTCCTTGAGGATGTCACCGCCGCCGTAGCCGGCGGTGACGCCGCGCAGCGTGAGCAGGCTGGTGGACTCGCCGAGCTTCGCACGCTCGCGTCGCACAGGGGTGACCGACAGCGCCGGAGCATGGGCCGCGTCCTCGGCGAGCTCCTGCTGGGCGGAGGCATCGTCTTCGCCCCCGAGGTAGGCGTCGAGTACCGCGGGGTCCGAGCGCACTTCATCGGGCGTGCCGGAGATCAGCGCCGTGCCCTCGCGCAGCACGGTGATCCGCGAGCACAGGCTCATCACGAACTCCATGTTGTGCTCGACGACGAGGATCGTCTTGCCGTCGCGGTTGAGGTCGCGGATGCGGTCGCCGAGGTGCCCGATCAGCGTCGGGTTGACGCCGCCGGCCGGCTCGTCGAGCAGCAGGATCGCGGGATCGGCGACGAGCATCGAGGCGAGCTCGAGCAGCTTGCGCTGACCGTAGGACAGGTTGCCGCCCGGCTCGTGCGCCAGCCGGGCGATGCCGACGAAGTCCAGCAGCTCGAGCGCCCGGCGCTTCTCGCTCGCCGAGCCGGCAAGGCGCAGTACGCCTCGCAGCCAGCTCTCGCGCCGCTGGGTGGCGACGAGCATGTTCTCGAGCACGGTGAGGCGCGGGAACATCCGGGTCAGCTGGAAGGTGCGCCCGATGCCGAGCTTGAAGACGCGGTCCGGCCGGGCGTTGGTGATGTCGGTGCCGTCGAAGCTGACCGTGCCCTGCTGGATGCGCTCGTAGCCGGTGACGACGTTGAAGAGCGTCGTCTTGCCCGAGCCGTTGGGCCCGATCAGCCCGTTGATCTCGCCCTCGCGAACCTGCAGGTCACACAGTGACAGCGCGTTGAGCCCGCCGTAGGACTTGGAGACGCCCTGCACCTCGATCAGGTTGCTCATCGCGCAGCTCCCGCCACTCCGCCGGGCATCGCGGTCTCTCGCTCGGACGGGACCTGCGCCGCCTTGACGCGGCGGCGCGCCAGCCACGCCGACACGCCCGGCACGACGCCCTGGGGCAGGATCAGGATGACGACCAGGAACAGCACCCCGTAGGCGATCAGATACGTCGCGCTCGAGGAGAAGCTCTGGGTCAGATACTGCTGCAGCGACTCCAGCACCGCCGCCCCGAGCAGCGGCCCGGCGATCGTCGCCATCCCGCCGAGGAAGCCCATCAGCGCCAGGGCGACGTCGAACAGGGGGTCGAAGGCGAACTGCGGATACACCTGACCGACGAAGTAGAAGTACAGCCCGCCGACCATGCCGATCGGGATCGCCGAGATCACGAACGCGGTCAGCTTGACCCGCCGGGTCTTCACGCCGAGACCGAGCGCGCGGTCCTCGTCATCGCGGATCGCCAGCAGCTGCAGGCCGAAGCGCGAGCGCCGGATCGACCACGAGAGGATCACCGTCAAGACGAGGATGATCAGCGTCACGTAGTAGAAGGGGACGTTGTAGTTGGCCGCGGAGAACGGAGCGAACGGGAACGTGATGCCCGAAGTCCCGCCGGTGAAGCCGAGGTTGAACGCGGCCAGCTGGAAGATGAAGAAGATCGCGATCGTCACCACGACGAACGTGTGCCGGCGGATCCGCAGAGCGACGAGGCCGACGGGGATCGCGATCAGCCCGGCGACGATGCCGCCGAACGGCAGCAGCGCGAACACCAGCCAGCCGCCGGCGACGTGCCAGTCGCGCGCCGCCAGGGCGACGGCGTATCCGCCGCAGCCGAAGAACACCGCGTGGCCGAGGGCCAGGTAGCCCGAGTACCCGCTGAAGATGTTCCACGACGACGTGGCCACCATGAAGACCAGGGCGAACACGGCGATCGACGTCGTCGACGGATCCGTGACCCCCAGCGGGAACAGGATGAGCAGCGCCAGGATGACGATCACCGCGCCGATCACCGGGCCGCGCCGGGCGCCGGTGGGCGCGGCCGGAACGTCGGTCTGTGCTTCGGTCACGTTCGCCTGGCTCACTGAGCCCGCACCGCCGTGCGCCCGAACAGTCCCTGCGGCCGGAACGACAGGATCACGACGAGGGCGGCGAAGAACACCAGCGGCGCCCACGTCGGCGACCAGGCGACCGCGACGACGTCGTTGATGACGAGCAGCAAGATCGCCGCCGCCATGGCGCCGCCGATGCTGCCCATGCCGCCCAGGATGACGATCGCCAGGAGGCGGGAGATCAGGTCGTAGCCGGAGTTGGGGTTGAACGAGTTGGTGGCGCCGAAGACCATGCCGCCGACAGCGGTCACCGCGACCCCGACGCCGACCGAGAGCATCCGCACCCGGTTGACGTCGATCCCGATCAGGTCTGCCGCGGTCCGGTTCTGCAACGACGCGCGCACGGCCCGGCCGAACTTCGTCCGGTACAGCCCGTAGTACAGGCCGGCGAGCAGGGCGAGCGCCAGGCCGAAGCCGATCAGATAGATGTAGGCGAGATAGAAGCCGAAGATGTGCAGCGACGAGTTCACATAGGACGCCGACAGCTGCTGATAGTCGACGCCGAACACGGCGACGAGAACGCCCTCGATGATGATCGCCACCGCATAGGTGACGAGGATCGACATCTGCGTTCGGTCCCGGTCACGGACCCGGCGCATGAAGCAGAACTCGATCGCCACGCCGAGGGCGAACATCACCGGGACGGTGATGAGCAGTCCCGGGAGCAGTCCGATCCCGGCGTGGACCTCCAGCTCGTAGCTCAGGTATGCACCCAGGATCACCATCACGCCCTGGGCGATGTTGATGATGTCCATGACGCCGAAGATCAGCGTCAGACCGGCAGCCATGAGCGCGTACACGCCGCCGGTCAGTACACCGTCCACGATCGCCTCGATCAGTGCCGTGGATGACACCCGGCTATCCCTTCCAGGCGGGCTTCGGGTACACCGGCGGGTGCACGCCGGGCGCGCCGGCCGGCAGCGCCTGCACCAGCTTGTCCTTCTGCCACTGGAAGGTCAGCGTCTTCCCGGCCGTGTTCTCGCCGAGCGAATCGAACTTCACCGGGCCGAGCACGCTGTCCAGCGTGGTGCCGCTGTGCAGGTAGGCGGTGATCTTCTGGTTGTCCAGGCTGTGGGTGGCCTGGACCGCTTGAGCCATCACCTGACCGACCGCGTAGGCCTCGGCGACGTCGGCGTTCACGTCCGAGGCCGTCCCGCCGTACTTGGCGATGTACTCCTTGACCATCGCCAGGCTGTCGGCCTTCTGAACGCCGCCGAACCAGGGGCCCGGTACGAAGATCCCGTTCTCGTTGCCGGCCCCGACCGCCTTGACGAACTGCGCGCCCTGGTCAGGTCCGGCTGTGGCGAGAAAGCCCTTGGGCTCGTAGTGCTGCTGCACGAAGGCGTGGGTGAACGCCGAGACCGTCGGGACGTCGACCGAGCCGAGGATCACCAGGTCGGCGTGCGTGGAGGCAACCTGGCTGGCAATCGGCGTGAAGTCGGTGACTTCGGCCGGAAAGACCTTGGAGAGCACCGTCTTGACACCGGCGGCCTGGAGGATCTTCTGGGCGACGGGGATCTGTGGCTGGGTGAACGGGTCATCGACCGTCGCGTACGCGGCGGTCTTGGGCCGCTGCGCGGCGGGCAGCGCCGCGACCCATTGGGCAAAGTTCATGAGGCCGTTCTTCACCGGGATCTGGACCGAGAAGACGTTCTTGAGCCCTTGCCCGAAGACGGCGGGGCCAGCCCCAGCGCCCTCCACGAAGGCGTACCCGTACCGGGCGGCGATCCGCGCCGACGGCACCGTGAGAAGCGTCGAGAACGGGCCGAAGACCAATCCGTCCTTGTTGGATCCGATCAGCTTCTGGTAGTTGCTGACGACCTGCGACGCGCTCGAGGAGTCCGAGATGATGTCCAGCTTCACCTTGTGTCCGAGCAGGCCGCCCTTGGCATTCTGGTCGGCGGCCCACAACTGATAGCCGCGCTGGAACGCCTGGCCGTCAGCGGCGAAGTCCCCAGACAGCGAGAGCGACGCCCCGATGGTGACCGGGCTCTTGGCCGAGCTCGAGCCCGAGCCACCACCGCCGCTGCTGCTGCTCTTGCTGCTGCTCGAGCTCCCGCACGCAGCGAGCAGCGTCATGGTGGTCACAGCGATACCGGCAACCGCGTATTTGCGAATCACTCCCATCACTCTCTCCCTCCGCGACTCCGGTTCGAAGGCGCACTGCAATCGTTTGCAATGCGACCTTATCCAGCAGCGCGCACGGTGTCAATGGCGTTTCGTTAGAGCTGTGCGTGCCCGGCCGCCCGCCCGGCCCGCCGCTCGCCGGTGCTCTCCAACGGCCCCGGAAGGTCCAGCTCGAAGCGGGCGCCGGAGGCCACGGGGGCCACCGCCCGCACGCTGCCCCCGTGCGCCTGGGCGATCGCGCGCACGATCGCCAGCCCGAGCCCGGCGCCGCCGGCGACCCGGTCTCGGGCCTCATCGGTGCGATGAAACCGGTCGAAGATCCGCTCGCGCTGCTCCTCGGGAATCCCCGGGCCGTCATCGCTGACCGTGAAGCGCACGGCGCCGTTGGGGAGAACGCTCGTGTCCAGGCACACGTGCCCGTCCGGCGCCGCGGTGTGCGACAGCCCGTTCTCGATCAGGTTGCGCAGCGCCTGGGCAAGGCGATCCGGGTCGCACCGCAGCCGCCCGGCGGGGACGCGCCCCAACTCGAACCGGCGATCGTCGCCCGCCGTGGTCGCCGACCAGAGGTCCTGGATGAACGGCGCCAGCTCGATCGTCTGGCACCGCAGGAAGCCCTCGTGCTCGGAGCTCGCCAGCAGGAGCATGTCGTCGACCAACCGGGACATACGGGCGATCTCGGCGCTGACGAGGCGCTGCACGCGTTGGATGTCCTCGCGGGAAGGATCGGGCTCCGCGGCGAGGACCTCCAGCTGGCCGCCGATGACCGTCAGCGGCGTGCGCAGCTCGTGGGAGGCGTCGGCGACGAACTCGCGCTGCTGCGCGAAGGCCGCCGCCAGGCGATCGAGCATGTGATTGAAGGAATCGGCGAGCACTCGGATCTCACGGCCCGCTGACGGCGGGAGGAGCATCCGGGGGTGCAGGTCGCCGTCGTCGACGCGCGCGGCGACCCGCGACATCCGCCGCAGCGGCGCTGAAACGACGGCACCGGCCAGATAGGAGGCGATCAAGACCAGCACCAGTCCGACCGCGCCGGCGATCAAGAACGACCTTGCAACGCTGCGCTGGGCCCGCGTGACGTTGGCCAGCGACTCGCCTGCTCCGACGCGAACCCGGACGCCCGCGGCGGTGACGAGCCGCTCGTCGAGGCGCATTGCGCCCACGTCGGGGACCTGCGCGGTGCGCGGTCCACCGGGGCCGTGCAGCACGGCGCGCCCGAGAGCGTTCTCCCGCTGCTGCTCCGCAACGCTCTCGCCGTCGTCGGGCCGCGCGGCGCCGAACAGCTCGGGGTGGTTGCTGACCGTCGGCTCGCCCGGAATCGCGGCGAACAGGAGCACCGAGCTGGCGCCATAGGGCTGGCCGCTCACGTAGCTGCGCAGCCGGGCGAGCAGCTGCGACGAGGACGAGGCATGCAGCGTGCGAACGGCGTCCGTGAGCTGGCGCACGTCCCCGGTGGCGTCCGCTGCGACCCGCGAGCGCAGCTCGCTCCCAGTCTGCTCGTAGACGACGACGAACACGATCGCGCTCACGACGAGCAGCACACCGCTGACCCACGTCACCAGCTGCCAGCGCAGCCCGGAACGCCGGATCACGTTCGGTCCTCGAACCGGTACCCGCGCGAGCGCAACGTGGTGATGCGCACGGCCTCGCGACCCGGCCCGCTCAGCTTGCGGCGCAGGTACCCCACGTAGACGTCGACATTGTTGGTCGCCGGATCGTGGTCATAGCCCCAGACGGCACGTTGGATCTGCTGGCGGCTGAGCACCTGACCCGCGTTGTGCATGAAGTACGCCAGCAGGTCGAACTCCGTGGTCGTCAGGCGCACGGCGTGCCCGTCGTGGGTCACGCGGCGGGACAGGAGATCGACGGTGACGCCGGCGCAGCGCAGGATGGTTGCGGGCGTCTGGCGGGCGGCGCGCAGCTGGGCGCGGATGCGCGCCTCGAGCTCGGCGAACGCGAACGGCTTGACGAGATAGTCGACCGCGCCGGCGTGCAGGCCGTTGACGCGATCCTCGACCTCGGCGCGGGCGGTGAGCACGATCACCGGCAGCCCCGGCCGGCGCTCGGCGAGATCGAGCAGGATCTGGCTACCGCTGCGCCCGGGGAGCATGAGGTCGAGGACGACGAGCGACACGCGATCTCCGAGAGCCAGCTCGAGGCCACTGTCGCCGTCGAGCGCCGCCTCCACGTGAAAACCGCCGGCGGTCAATCCCCGCCTGACGAAATCGACGATGCCAGGCTCGTCCTCGATCAGGACAATGTGAGCCACGCGGCCATCATACGAGCCAAAGCTCCCTGCAAATCTAAAGAAAAGAGAGTTCTCATGCGCACATAGATGCGTCTTTAGGCGGCGTCGCCAGCGTGTCGTGCATGACCACCCCCCGAAGGTCCGCCCCCTCGGCACGTCGAGACGCCGCGCTGCGCCGCATGCGGCGGTGCAACCGCGCGCTCGCCGTCGCCATGGTCGCCCTGACGGTGTTCCTCGCCAACGCGGCTGCGCGGGCGTTCCCCGGCCACGCCAAGACCGCCCCACGCACTGCACCGGCCTCGGCGAGCGCTCACTCGGCGCCGACCGCCCGGCGACCGGTACGCCACTCGGCACGCCATCGCCCTCATCGATCCACCGGCCGGCACCGTGCCGCGCCGGTTGTCACGCGTTCCTCGACGACGACATCGGCAGCCGCCCCTGGCCCCGCCGCCCCTGGCCCCGCCGCGCCCAGCACGACGCAGACGATCAGTCCGCCCGCGTCACCACCGCAGGCGGCTCCCGCTCCCGCTCCCGCTCCCGCCCCGGCCCCGGTCGTCTCCGGCGGATCATGACGGCGGTGGCCGGCCGAGCCGGCACCAGCGGCGTCAACGTGCAGAGGTGGCCGGCGCTCGGCACCACCGCGGTGCTCTGCACCCACGGCGGGTCTGGATCGGCGGCGAGAGCGGCCGCGGGGCGCGAGATCGACGAGATCGATGCCGTCGCCAGCCGCTTTCGTCACAGCTCCGAGCTCTCGCGGGTGAACCGAGCCGGCGGACGATGGGTGCCGATCTCCGAGCGGCTGCTGGAGGCTCTGCAACTGGCGTTGCGGGCAGCGGCGATCACCGACGGCTTGGTCGACCCGACGCTCGGAGCCAGCCTGACCGCCCTGGGCTACGACCGCGACTGGGAAGAGCTCGCGCGCGTGGGCTCCGGCGAGCCGCTGCGCCAGGGCCCGGAGGCGCCGGCGGCGCGTGACCACGGAGCCTGGCGTTCAATCGAGCTCTGCACGCGGCCGCCGGCCGTCCGCGTCCCCGCGGGATTGGAGCTCGACCTCGGCGCGACCGCCAAGGCCCTGGCCGCCGATCGCGGCGCGCGGGCCGCTCATCTGGCCGCGGACGCCGGCGCACTGCTCTCTCTCGGTGGCGACGTCGCGACCTGCGGACCGTCGCCGAGCGGCGGCTGGCTGGTTCGCGTGACCGACGATCATCGCGACACCGACGACCGGGCGGGCCAGCTGATCACGGTCGCCTCCGGCGGCCTGGCCACCTCGAGCCTGGTGCCGCGGCGCTGGTATCACAACGGCCGGGCCGTCCATCACGTGCTCGATCCGCGAACCGGACTGCCGGTCCGTCCGGTGTGGCGCACCGCCAGCGTCGCCGCGGCCAGCTGTGCGGAGGCCAACATCGCCTCGACGGCAGCCCTCGTCCTGGGCAGCGACGCCACGGAGTGGCTCGCGGCCCGCGAACTCCCCGCACGGCTGGTCACCGTCGAGGGCGCCGTCGAGACGCAGGGCGGCTGGCCGCCGTGAAGACATACTGGTATCTGACCCGCGCCAGCGGCGCGGTCGCGCTGATCCTGTTGACGCTGGCGCTCGTTGTCGGAGTCGCGGCCATCGGCCGGGTGGCCACCCGCCGCTGGCCACGCTTCGCGGTCGACGGTCTTCACCGGACCAGCTCGATGCTGGCCCTCGCCTTCCTGGCGCTGCACATCGTCACCGCCGTGCTGGACAGCTTTGCTCCGATCTCGCTGGTCGACGCGGTCGTTCCGTTCGCCGGCACGTATCGGCCGCTGTGGCTCGGCCTGGGAGCGACCGCCTTCGATCTCCTGCTGGCCGTCGCCGTGACGAGCGCGCTGCGGGTCCGCCTCGGCCACCGGACCTGGCGAGCCGTTCACTGGCTCGCGTATGCGGCGTGGCCGGTCGCGATCGTGCACGGGCTGGGCACCGGCAGTGACGTGCGCCAGGGGTGGATGGTGGCCGTCTACGCCGGCTGCGCGGGGGCCGTCGCGATCACCGTGATGATCCGGCTCGGGCTCGGCTGGCCGGATCATCTGCGCTGGCGCCTGGCCGGCGTGGGCGCATTGGCGGGACTCGGGCTCGGCATGGCCCTGTGGCTTCCCCACGGCCCGTTGGGCCCCCACTGGGCGCGCCGTGCCGGCACACCGGCGAAGCTCCTGGCCCCCGCGAGGCGGACGTGACGCTCCCGCGCCTGCTCACCGGCGTCACCCAGTCGCCGATGCCCTGGGACCGTCACCTCCAGGTGCACGGCGACCCGCAAACCAACCAGCGCCCGGAGGAGCTGCTGGCGCACGTCAAGCGCTCGGGGCTGCGCGGCCGCGGCGGGGGATCGTTCCCGCTGGCGACCAAGATGCAGGCCGTCAGACGGTCGCGTGGCACGCCGATCCTGCTCGTCAACGGCTGCGAGGGCGAGCCGATGAGCGCCAAGGACCGGCTGCTCATGGTGTGCCTTCCGCATCTGGTCATCGACGGCGCGCTGACGGTGGCGCGGGCGATCGGCGCCGACGAGATCCTGATCGCCGTCGACGAGCTCAACGTTCGTGCCGGCGAGACCGTTCAGTGGGCACTCACCCAGCGGCCCGAGCTGCGTGGCTCCGGCAGGGTGCCGGAGATCCTCTGGACGCCGAGCGGGATCGTGAGTGGCCAGGAGAGCGCGCTCGTGCGCTGGTGCAACGACGGCATCGCCAAACCGGTCGCGGTGCCGCCGCGCGTCACCGAGCGCGGGATCAGCCGACGGCCGACCCTGGTGGCCAACGTCGAGACGCTGGCCCACGTGGCGTTGATCGCCCGGCACGGCGCAGACTGGTTTCGCCGGCTCGGGACCGTCGAGGATCCCGGCAGCGCGCTCGTCACCGTGACCGGAGCCGTCCGCCATCCGGGCGTCTACGAGATCGCACTCGGCTGCACCCTGCGCGCGCTGCTGGGCAGCGCGGGCGGTCAGTCCGAGCCGGTACGGTCGTTGCTGGTGGGCGGCTACGCCGGGACGTGGATCGATGCCACCGAAGCCTCCACGGCCCGGCTGGCGCGTCGCGAGCTCTCAGGGCTCGGGACCCGCCTCGGCGCCGGCATCCTCGTCGCTCTGCCGGCCTCGGCCTGCCCGGTGGCCGAGACGACCCGGGTGGCCGGCTGGCTGGCCGAGCAGACCGCCGGGCAGTGCGGGCCGTGCGTCAACGGCCTGGCGTCGATCGCCGACGAACTTGCCGACGTCCGTGACGGATCGGCCGGACCCGACGCCCTCGGGCGATTGCAGCGATGGTGCGAGCTGGCGACCGGACGGGGGGCGTGCGCGCACCCCGACGGGACGGCGGCCTTCGTCGCCAGCGCCCTGCGAGTGTTCGCCGTCGAGTTCCTCGACCACATGCGCCACGGGCCGTGCGACGCCTGCGAGGCTCCGCCCGTGCTGACCGTCCCGGGCCGTCTGGCCGCCGCCTGAATCGATGCGCCTGCGTGTCGATCCGATCGCGTGCGAGGCACACGGCCTGTGCGCCGAACTGCTGCCCGAGCTCATCGAGCTCGACGAATGGGGCTATCCGGTGATCGTCGACGCCCAGGTACCGGCGGCGCTCGAGCAGCTCGCGCGGCGCGCCGTCAGCGCCTGCCCGACGCTCGCCCTGCGTCTGCAGGCCCAGGCGCGGTCAGTGAGTCCAGGCCGAGAACTGGCCGAGTAGTGCCACGGCGAGCACGAGGCCGGCGACCAACGCCGCTCCCAGCGCTGCCCCGCGCCCGCCGCCGCCGGGCACCGGCTCATCCGCGATGAGCTCCCGCCGCGTCGCGCGTGCGCTCGTGAGCACGCGCAGGATCTCCGGCATGTGTCCGAGGACGTGGATCGCCGTTACCGCGAGCCACGCGAAGAAGGTGACCTTGTGCACCAGCACCAGCGGGTCGCGTGCACCCTGGCCGAGCAACAACAGGGCGACACCGGTCGCGAACACCAGCACGCTGAAGACCACGACCAGTGGTGCCAACAGTCGCAGCGCGGGCGGCGGCGGCCCCTTGCGGCTGTAGGCCGCGTCATGCGTGTAGTAGCGGATGAACCGGTAGCCGGTGCTCGCCAGCTTCAACGCGAGCGGCCCGATCAGGACGAGGCCGAGGAACAGGTGAAGCCACAGCAACTGGCCGATCCAGATGATCGTCACCCCCAGGACCGCCAGCAGGACGATCAACAGCAGCCCGGTGAGCGTCGTCAGCCGTTCGTTGCCCTCGGTCCCCCCCGCCAGCCGACTGCGGGTCCGCGGGCGACGGCGCGCTCGCACGGACATGGGCCTGTCGATCTCGCTGCTCACGGGGCCGAATTGTCGGCACGCGGGCTCAGGCATCGCTAACCGGTCGGTGAGAATTCTCCTGTGCAGGCCCACGGGCCGGACTACTACGTATTGCGTTATTACGTAGTACGTAGTAAGGTGGTCGAATGATCGTACGATCGCGACACGATGAGGCGACGGCGGGTCGCTCCAACGACCCACCCGTCCTGATCCTCACCAGCCTCGCCGCGGGCGAGAAGCACGGCTACGCCCTGCTGCAGGACATCGAGGACTTCGCGGGGGTCCGGCTCGGGCCCGGCACCCTGTACGGAGCGATCAGCCGGCTCGAGGAACGTGGACTGATCGAGGCGGTCGGGGCATCGGGCCGGCGGCGGCCGTATCGCCTCAGTCCCGCCGGCGCCGAGGCGCTGCGCGTCGCCCTCGATGGCCTGCGCGCGATCGTCGACGTGGGATCGGCCCGCCTGGCCGGACGCCCAGCCGCCGTTTCCCCCGCCGGGAGCGCGGCATGAGCCCGGACCGGACGGCGGCGCGACTGCTGCGCCTGTACCCGCCGAGCTGGCGCCGGCGCTACGGCGGCGAGTTGGAGACGCTGATCCTCGACATGAGCGGCGGAGGCAGGGTGCCGTGGCGGATCCGCGCCGACGTCGCCGCGACCGGCGGGCGCGAGCGCCTGCGCGCCGCCGGCCTCGGCGGCGATTCCCCGGATGCGCGCGTCCGCGGCGGGGCGAGCCTCGTCCTGTGGGCATGGGCGCTGTTCGTCGTCGCCGGGGCGATCGTCCAGAAGACCTCCGAGCACTGGCAGCAGGCGCTGCCCGCCGGCAGCCACATCGCGACGACGGTGGCGTTCGCCAGCCTCATCGGCGTTGCGGTCGCCGCCGGCGTGCTCGTCGTCGCCGGCATCGCGCTGACGCTCCCGGCGCTGACGCGCTGTGTGGGCGCCGGCGGCTGGGCCCAGATCCGCCGGCCCGTGACGCGAGCGGTGGCGATCACAGCTGGGTTCGTCGTCGCGACCGCCGGCCTCGTCGCCTGGGCACATGGCCTGAGCCCGCGTGACCGTCAGGGCCACGACACCGCCTACGCCCTCCTCGCCACCGTCTGGGCGCTGTTCGGCGCCGGCACGCTCGGCGCCTGGACGCTGGCCGCCACCCGCACCGCCGCGCGCCTGACGCTGCCCGCCTCGCTCCTGCGCGTCGAGGCGCGTCTGGCCACGGCGGTGACCGCGACGCTCGGCGTGATGGCGGCGGTCACCGCGGTCTGGTGGGTCTCGGTCGCCACCGTCGCCCCGCCGGCGCTCACCGGCTCGCTCGGCAGCCGGGGGTCGGCGTTCGTGCCCCAGCTGGTCCTTGCGATGGTTCTGATGCTGGCGGCGCTGGGGCTCGCGGGCGCGGGAGCGCGCCGGGCAACGCGTGCGCTGCCGCATCTGGCCGGCGACGACTGAGCAGCGGCGGCGCGGGGCGCTGTAGGGTGCCGCGCTCATGAGCGTCGCCGTCGTCTCCGATACCTGTCACTACCTGCCCGCCGAGCTGGTCGCCGCGGAGGGGATCCATCAGGTCAGCCTCTACGTGCGCTGGCCCGAGGGCGATCAACGCGAGTCCGAGATCACCGACTACGACGCCTACTACCAGCGGCTGAGAGACGCCCCGGAGCTGCCGAGCACCTCCCAGCCGTCGATCGGCGATTTCCTGGCGGTGTACGAGCCGCTGCTCGACGCCGGGCACGAGATCGTGTCCGTCCACCTCGCCGGTGGGATGTCAGGCACGGTGCGCTCGGCCGAGCAGGCGCGTGAGCAGCTCGGCGCGCGGGCGAGACGCGTTCACGTCGTCGACTCGACGTCGGCGTGCGGCGGCGAGGGACTCGTCGCGTTGGCCGCGGCCGCAGCGGCGCGCGGGGGCGCCGACGGCGCAGCCGTGGCCGAGCGGGCTCGCGAGGCGCGCTCCGCGCTGAAGATGTGGTTCGCCCTCGACACGCTGGAGTACCTGCGCCGCGGGGGCCGGATCGCCGGCGCCCAGGCATGGGTGGGATCGGCACTGCGGATCAAGCCGATCCTCACCGTCGAATCGGAGATCACGCCCGTCGAGCGCGTGCGGACCTCCAAGCGTGCGTTCGAGCGGATGGTCGAGCTGCTGCGCAGCCGGGCACAGGACGGCGCCGACGCCTACATGGTGCAGCACATCCAGGCCCCCGAGCAGGCACGGGAGCTTGCCGCCCGGGCCACCGAGATCTTCGGAGTGCCACCCCGGGTGATCTCGGAGATCGGGCCGGTCATCGGCACCCACGTCGGTCCTGGCCTGCTCGGCGCCGGCGGGCTGCCGAGCTCCTACCTCGGCTAGGGCCCGCGCTCAGCTGCCGAGGAGGCGCTGCTGGCGGCGCTTCTTGCGCCCGAACGTCAACGCGCCGAGCGCGGCGATGCCGCCGCCGATCACGAACCCGGCAACGCCGGCGCCGATCAGCACCTGCGGCTCGGCCCGGCGCAGCTGCGCACGCCAGTCGGTGAGCTTGACGACCTCGACGCGCAGATGCTCGACCGCCGTTCCGAGCTGCTTGCGATTGCGCTCGATCGAGTCGCGGATCTCCTCGGGGCTGCGGGTCGCCATCAGGCCCCTGATCCCGGCTTGACGGTCGCGCGGATCTTCTTGGCCTCGTCGATCGCCATCTTCGGCGTCGGCGCCCCCACCTTCAGCTTGCGCCAGGCGAACAGGAACGAGCCGACGGTGAGCAGGAGGAGCAGCACCATCACGATCGCAAAGCCCAGCCAGAGGTGACCGGTGGCTTCGTTGATCGACCAGGCGACCGTCAGCAGGACGAAGATCAGCGCGAACACGCCGAACACGGCGCCCACCGCGACCGCCACGGCACCGCGGGCGATACTCGAGACCTTGGTGACGACC
>DATAUL010000095.1:0-4616 GCA_036268255.1 Solirubrobacteraceae bacterium
GACCCCGAGGCGACCCGCGTGCAGCGGACGGGGCCGATCGATGACCGCGAGGCCGTTCACGAACCCGTGGGCGAGACCAGCCGGCGCGAGCCCCCGCCCGGGTGATGCCGGCCAGGCCGGCGCTGATCGAGTTCCCCGCCGACGATCCGGAGCGCGCGCGGCGGTTCTGGGCGGGGCTGCTGGAGGCCGAGCTCGAAATCCGCTCGCCCGATCAGGGGGAGGGATGGCAGACCGGGGACGCGAACCCCGCTGTCGGCGTCCATCCCCGGGGCCGTGGACCGGGCGACACCGTCTCACTGCCCTACTTCGCCGTGCCCGACATCGCGCAGGCGCTGGCCCGGGTGCAGGAGCTGGGTGGGACCGTCGTCCATCCCGGCGAGCGATGGGCGGTCTGCCGCGACTCCGAGGGCAGTCCGTTCGCCCTGGCGCTCGACCACCCGGGCTGAACCCGTCCGGCCCGCCCGCTCGTCACGGACCCCCGATGACACAATCCCGGGCGTGCGTTTCAACCCGCATCACGTCTGCGAGGACCCGGATTTCGTTCGCGAGCTGATCGCCGCCAACCCGTGGGCCACGCTCGTCTCGGTCACCGACGGTCGCCCGGTCGCCTCGCATTATCCGATCCTGCTCGACGACTCCACCGACGACCTGACGATCGTCACCCACGTCGGGCGTCCCGACGAGCGCATCCACGAGTTCGGCGACGGGGAGATGCTCGTGATCGTCCAGGGCCGCCACGGCTACATCTCGCCCAGCTGGTACGCCCCGGGGGCCACCCGCGCCCCGACCTGGAACTTCAGCGTCGCCCACTGTTACGGCGTGCCCGAGGTTCTTAGCCCCGAGGCGAACCTGCGCGTGCTCACCCGCCTGGTCGACCACTTCGAGCGCCGCGTCGAGCACCCGGTCGCACTCGACGCCGAGACCGGGGCACGCCTGTCGCCCGGCACGGTCGGGATCAGCGTGCCCATCACCCGTTTCGAGTGCAAGCGCAAGCTCAGCCAGGACAAGGACCCGGTCAGCCGCCGCCAGGTGATCGCCGCTCTGCGCGCTCCCGGGCCGTACTCGCATCCTCAGTTGGCCGACGAGATGGAGCGGGAGCCCGGCCGCTGACCTCACGTCTGAGCAGCAAGCGTCGTTTCATCGACATGAACACCACATGGACGATCTACGAGAGCCCGGTCGGACCGCTGACCGTGGTCGGCGGGCCCCGCGGGGTCACCCGGCTGCACTTCCCCGGCCATGCCGCGCCGATGGACGAGCAGCGCCACGACGAGCAGCGCCACGACCCCCACTCGCTCGCCGACGCAGTGGCCCAGCTGGAGCAGTACTTCGCGGGGCGCCGCCGGAGCTTCGAGCTGGACCTCGACCTCCAGGGGACGCCGTTTCAGCAGTCGGTGTGGGCCCAGCTGGCGGCGATCCCGTACGGTGAGACCCGCGCCTACGGCGAGCTGGCCCGAGCGATCGGACGACCCGACCGAGTCCGTGCGGTCGGCGCTGCCGTCGGGCGCACCCCGGTTCCGATCATCGTGCCCTGTCACCGGGCGGTCGGCGCCAACGGCACGTTGACCGGCTACCTCGGCGGCCTGGCGCTCAAGCGCACGCTGCTGGACCTGGAGGCATCGGTGAGCGGACGCCGGCCGCTGCCGGAGGTGCTGGCCGGGCGCCAGCTGTCTCTGACCTCGTGCCCGAATCGGGACACTAGGACTATCGTCCACTGACCGCGGAGGGTTCATGACCGCCCCGGCGTGCGCCGATGCTTGGGGCGATGACGAGCACGACTCACGAGGGTGATGTCCTGGCCCCGACGCGGCTGCGCCGGGCGCTGGCCAGTCGGCGGCTGCGCTCGCGCTCAATTCTCGTGCACGGGCTCGCGCCGCTGGCCGCGCTCGGCGTGGTCGTCCTGCTGCTCGAGGGCCATGGCGTGTCGTGGCTCGCCGGCCTGATCGCCGGCGCAAGCACCGCCGTCTGGCTCGCGGGCCCGCGCACCCCAAGGCTCGCGCCGGCGCGTCCGGCGGTCGATCACGGCGATGACGAGACCCGCGAGCAGCTCAGCCTGCTCCAGGACGCCGGCTGGAGCGCCATCCATGACCTCGACGCCCGCTACGGCCGCTATCGCCACGTCGCGATCGGCCCTGGAGGCGTGATCCTTCTGCAGAGCCAGCGACTCGAGCATCCCTGGGGATCCGAGGATCCGCGCTCTCAGCGCGAACTGCTCATCCTGCGCCGCCGCGCGCTCTCCGCCGCGGCCAACCTGCGACGCGAGATCCAGGACAGCACCGCCGCGCCCGGCTGGGTCCAGGCGGTCGTCGTCGTGTGGTCGGAGTTCTCTGCCGGCTGCCTGCAGGACGGACGCTGTGTCTTCGTCTCCGGGCCCCGGCTGATCGACTGGCTGCGCCGCCGTCCCGGTCAGCTCTCACCCGAGCGCGCCGCCGAGATCCGCTCCGCGCTCGAGCGTCTCGCCGCCGCGTCAGACCCCTCCGCAGCACCGATCGCCGCCTAGCCTCGCCGCCATCCCGATCGCGCTGCACGCGATCTGACGAATGCGTGAACCGCTTTGAGCTACTGTCGGCGCGCCACCTACCGAGAAAGACTGCAGCGATCCGCTGCGAGATTGGAGAGCCGATGTACCGACGCATCCTCGTGCCCCTGCTGGCGCTGGCGGTCCTCGCCGCGCTGACGAGCACAGCGGCCGCCAAGACGGTCAAGACGAAAGCCGCCCCGCGTTACTACCTGTCGCTTGGCGATTCGCTCTCGCAGGGCGTGCAACCCAATCTCAAGGGCGTGAGCAGCAACACCAACGAGGGGTACGCCGACGACCTGTACCAGACAGAGCTCAAGCGGATCCACAGCCTCCAGTTGGTCAAGCTCGGCTGCGGCGGCGAGAGCACGCAGAGCATGATCACCGGCAAGGGCAACAAGTTCGCCGGCTATTTCCGCTGCCATCCCGCCGGCGGCTCCCAGCTCGCCGCGGCCGTGAAGTTCCTCAAGGTCCACCACGCCAAGGGCGAGGTGCCGTTGATCACGATCGACATCGGCGCCAACGATGTCGACAGCTGCGCCACCGCTGCCAACCCCGTTACCTGCGCCGCCACCGGCGCCAATCAGATCGCCACCGACGTGCCGAAGATCCTCAAGGCGATCAAGCAGGCCGCGCCGAAGGGCGCGACGCTGGTCTCGATGAACCTTTACGACTCGGTTCTCGGCTCCTACTTCGCCCCGGCGGGCTCTCCGGCGAACGGCCTGGTCGCCCTATCGGTCCCGCTGGTCAAGAACATCAACGACAAGATCGGCGCCGCGAACGCCGCCGCCGGATTCAAGACCGCCGACGTGGCCACGGATTTCGATACCTACGTCCCGTTCACGACAACGGTCAACTGGCAGGGCAACCAGATCCCGCTGGCGGTGGCCCGTATCTGCGCGTGGACGTGGGTGTGCTCGACGCCGCCCAGCGGTCCCAACATTCACCCCAACAAGAATGGCTATCTGGAGATCACCAACGTCTTCGCGAAGGCGATCGGCAAGCTCAGCTAGCCGAGGGCCTGCTCTGACACCGCCGCCCGCGCCGGTTCCACGAGCATCTCCTGGAGCCGGCGCACGGCGTCGAGGTGATCGCCGGTCCAGATGACGCGCACGCCGGTGGCGGTGGCGTGGCCGTCGGAGTCGCGCAGGTCTCGCGCGACAGCGTCGACCAGCCGCCCGTCGGCCACATCGTCTCTCGGCAGCGGATCGGGGACCGAGTCGCCGCCCGCCAGGCTGGCGGCGAAGCGCTCGTACCAGTCGGTCATGAGCCCGGCGGAGCTCTGGAGCTCCTGCCGGGCGGCCGAACGATCGCCCTCGGCGTTCCCGTCGGCGTCCCACAGCTCAAGCACCGCATCGGCGGCCAGCCGCACGCCGGCCACACCGTTGACCAGGCCGGTCACCTCCGAGAGGGGGATCGGCTTGGCGCCCCGCTCGGTCAGATAGCCGCGGAACGTGTCGTCCAGGCGGCGCGCGGCTGCGGCTGCGGCCACGGCCTCCTCGCGTGGGGCCGGCACGGTGGGAACGCAGCCGTCACAGCGCCCGAGACCGTAGGCGACGGCCCCGGCGAGGTAGCGCGCACTGTCGCCGTAGGCCTGCGAGAGCGCCTTCCCGAGCGCGGCGCCCGCGCCCCGCGGCCAGAAGAGCACGCCGACGGCGAGGCTGACGGCGGTGCCGATCGCGATGTCCTCGATCCGTACGAGCCCGATCTTCCAGCCGGCGGGGGCCAGGATGTTGAACAGGATGAGCAGCGTCAGCGTGAACGCGGCCTGACCGGCGGCGAACGAGATCGTCGCCGGGGCCAGACCGGCGATGAGCACGACGATCGGCAGCAGCACCCAGAGAACGGTCGTGTTCGTGCCGATGAGCGCCACCAGCGCCCCGCCGACGATGAAGCCGGCGGTTGTGCCGAGGAGCGCGCGCACCACGTTCTGGCCGGTGCTGAGGGCGTTGGAGCGCAGCACCGACAGGGTGCCGAACACGACCCAGAACGCATGCTGGACTCCGCTCAGGTCGGCGACGAGAACTGCCAGGCCGAGTGCCGCCGCGCCGCGCAGGCTGTTGTGCAGCCACAGCGAGTTGCGCTCGACATGGGCGCC
>DATAUL010000096.1:0-3319 GCA_036268255.1 Solirubrobacteraceae bacterium
AGTACATGCCGTCGGGTAGGTAGCCCGGGGTCCGCATGTACACGTGGAACCGGCCGAGGATCGTCGGCGTCGACGGCTTGCCGGAGCTGATGGGGTAAATCGCCTCGACCTTGCCGTGGTCGATCAGCGCCAGCAGCTGCAGCCCGAGGTTGCCCTCCGCATGCCGGCCGTCGTTGGGATAGCGAATCGGGAAGGAGCCGCGGCCGGCAAGCAGCTCGGAGACCGTCAGACCGTCGAGGCTCTGCGACGTGCCGTGACGCAGAAGCCGATGGTAAGCATCGATCGCCAGGCCGGTCTTCTCGTCATAGACGCCCGACTGCGGGATGTAGATGTGCACCGCGGCCAGCTTCTGCTGGATCAGCTGCACGAACCCGCCGGTCGCGCCGAAGCCGACATGGGTGTCCAGCGAGGCGACGCCTCGCGAGCTGGTGAAGCCCTGCATCGGCGCGGTGCGCTTGTGGACGACCTGGAGGTGCAGGATGCCAGGCTTGGGCGCCGTGACCACGGTGGTGAAGCGTCCGTACTTCTTGTTGGGCGAGAGCTTGACGCGCAGCGTCTGCTTCTGGATGACCTTGCGGCCGAGGAAGACCTTGAAGGTCACCGTCTGCCCAGCGACGTAGGGGCGGACCTCGCCGATGACCTGCATGCCGCGATCGGGAACGATCAGCGCCTTGCGGTGGACGAAGAAGGCATCGGGCAGGTACAGCCGAGCGGTGGCCTTGACCGCGGTCGGCGGCGGCGCGGGCGTGGTCTTGGTCGGGGTGGTCTTGGTGGGCGGGGCCGGGGTGGTCTTCGTGGTCGGGGTCGGCTTCTTGGCGGGCGCCGCGGCCACCGACGCGAGGGAGCCCGACGAGCTGGCCAGACCCGAGGCCGAGGTGACGGCGTGGCCGGTCGTCGCGGAGGACGTGCCGGCGGCGGCGCCGGCACATAGCCCCAGCGACGCGGTGGCGGTGATAACCGCTGAGCAGGAGGCGAGATGACGGCGCATGGGCGGGTAGTAAATCAGTCAACCAACTTGCAGGGGACCTTTCGCGTCAGCGCGCACGTGGGCTTGCACGGCCTCGCGGTCAGGCGAGCGCCGGCGTGCGGGCCCCGAGCGGCCACACGACAGCCGCGATCAGCGCCCACGAGGCGACGATCAGCGCAAGGACCCCCGGCACCGACCAGTGCAGCTGGACCCCGAGCGCGAGCGCGTTGTTGGCGCTGTGAAGCGCCATCCCCGGATACAGCGAACCAGTGCGCCATCGGACCAGGCAGAGCACGAAACCGAGGAAGCCCAGCGGGATCAGGAACTCCGGCTGCGCGGAGTCGAAATGAGCGAGGCCGAACAGGATCCCGGTGACGACGGCGGCGATCCACGGCCCCAGCTCGCGGCCGCCAAGGGGGACGTGAAGGCGCCGCAGGGAGCCGAAGAAGAAGCCCCGGAAGAAGATCTCCTCCGCCATCGGCGCGATGGCGCACACGAAGGCCGCCGTCCCGATCAGCGCCCACGTGCTCCGACCGACGCCGAAGGCGCTGGGCAGCTTGTCGGTGCCGGTCAAGTTGAAGACCGTCGAATAGACCGCCGTGAGGCCGTAGTAGCCGACGGCCGCCGCAACCGCGGACGTGATCCCGGCGCGCCAGCCGACACGCCGGAAGCCGAAGCTGGCGGGCGTCGCGTGACCGGTCACCGAGGCCAGCCAGAGCGCCGCCCCGAGGAACCCGAGGTCGAAGACGATGCTGCCGCCGATCTCCATCGCGGGGGTCGGATGGCTGACGCTCGCCCCGGCGATCGAGCCGGCGATGTCGACCAGGATGATGCCGACCTGCCCTCCGACGAAGCCGAGCAGGATGCTCGCCGGCACGACCCAGAGCGGCCACGGCGGCAGATCGTCTGGCCACGAGTCAGGCATGGCGCGTGAGCTTAGGGCCCGAGCCCTACGGCCAGGTCAGCTCGGCGAGGCCGGCGATCGTTTCCACCCCCGGCTCCCGGATGCCGTCGCGGCGCAACAGCAGCGGGCGGATGCAGAACGCCCGGGCGCCGGCTATGTCCTCGGCGAGGCTGTCGCCGACGTGCCGCGCCTGTCGGGTGGCGGTGCCGGCGAGCGCCAGCGCGTGCGCGAAGATCGCCGGCCCGGGCTTGCGCGCCCCCACGGCAGCCGAGGTGACGACGGCATCGACGAGTGGCGCCAGGCCGACCCGCTCGAGCACCTCGAGCAGCGAGACGTCCCAGTTGGAGACCACGATCACCCGGGCGCCATGCCCGCGAGCACTCATCAGCGCGGGCCGCGCGTCGTCGTAGGCGGTGAAGCGCAGCGCCTCCAGCTGCGCCTCGGTCCGGGCATCGTCTCCCGCGCTGACCGTGAGCGGCAGCGCGCCGAACAGGACCCGGGCGCAGCGAGCGCGCAGGTCGGCCAGGCTCTCGGCGTCGCGTCCCTGGTCCATGTGCGCGCGATAGAAGGCGATCTCCGCCCCCAGCGCATGGCGGGCGTCGGCCTCGGAGACGGCCATGCCGAACCGGCGCTGCAGGACCTTCACGAGCGCCGGAACCGGCGCGTCGAGCGAGACCAGCGTTCCCATCCCGTCGATCAGAAGCGCCGGCCGATCGTGTTGCATGGTGCATTTCGATAGCAGGAGGCCGAATCGGCGGCCCGAAAGCCCCTCCCAGCTACACTGGCGTCGGCGCTCGAGCATGCTCTGAGAGCCCTGCGCCCTAAAGCTCGCCAGCCACCATGAGCCGACGTGATCGACAGCGCCGCCGCCGGCGCAATCGCGGTTCCCCGCTGAAGCGCGCCTTCGGCCTCTTCGCCGTGCTGGTCGTGTGCGGCATCGCTGTGGGCGCGCTCGCCATCACCGGATGGGTCGTCAACGTCGCCCATTCCGCGCCGAACCTCAACACCCGCCATCCCCACATCCCCGGCTCGCCGTCGCAGGTGTTCGCCGCCGACGGCACGTCGCTGGGCTACATCTGGTCGCCGAGCGTGCACAACCCGCTGGCCGGCAACAAGATCCCGCAGATCGTCAAGCAGGCGACGATCGCGATCGAGGACCGGCGCTTCTACGACCACGGCGCGCTCGACTATCAGGGCATCGTCCGCGCGGCGATCAAGGACGCCGTCAACGGCCAGCAGCTCCAGGGCGCCTCGACGCTGACGATGCAGCTGGTCGACAACGTCTACCTGCCCAAGAAGTACCAGAGCGCCCGCCAGAGCCACGATCTCAAGTACAAGATCGTGCAGGCGAAGCTGGCCGAGCAGCTCGAGGGGCGCCACAGCAAGAACTGGATTCTTGACAACTACCTCAACGATGTCCCGTACGGCACGGTCAAGGGCCAGACCGC
>DATAUL010000097.1:0-4014 GCA_036268255.1 Solirubrobacteraceae bacterium
GTGTCCGTCCGCTGGAGCGCACCCGCCGGCCGGGCGGCGGGTGGCGTGGGGGGGCGTTCAGCTGACGGCGCGGCGTCTGCTTCGGAGACGGGCGCTGCAGCCTGAGCGCGCGCAGGCCGTCAGGGCGCCCAGCCTTGTGTGCTACGAGCTGATCAGCTAGCGTCGTTGCTGTGCAGTTTTGCCCAACTAGAGATAAACGTTTTTGCGCACTGGTGCTCGCGTTACTGGCCAGCGCGGGGTGTAGCTCTGGGTCGAAAATGGCAGGCGACGGCGGTGACGCGGCGATCGAGTCGGACTTTGGAGTCGATCAGGTCCGTCGATGCACCCCGGAGGGAACCTGGATTCTGACCTACAAGTCGTTGCCTTCGCCTCCTTGCGATGTCCCACCTCCGGGTGTGGATTCATTGCTCGTTACCCAGGAGTCCTCGGGAGAAAAAGTTGAACTAGGTCGCGATATCGGTTGCGGCGGAGTATTCTCGTACTCCGTGTCAAATGATGGCTGCCAATTGGAGTACGACTTCCAGGCGACAAGCGGTTGTACTGATGGCGGGCTTAAGGGCGAAGAGATGCACACGCTTAGGCTTACGATTTCGGGGGACACACTCTCCGGCACCGAAACGGATTCTTTATTCTCCTGTACAACGATCGCGTTTGCCGTGGCGGGGCAACACACGATGAGGTAGCGTGCCGGTGTAGCTCGCGGAAGAACCTCGTCGGGGAAGTTCGAGATAGGTCGGCTCTTTGCTCGCGGCTTGCCCCGGCGTCGGTCTCGAAGCGAATCGTTGCCACCTCGGCGGCGCGTCGATCTTGGCGCTGTGGCGCGATCGCCCGCTGCAGGGTCCGCAGCTCCACTTCGTTCCCGCGCTCGCCGAAGCTGCCGCGCGAAAACCGCATTGCCGTCGAGCAGGACCACGGCGACCGTGCGCTGATCGACATCGAGTCGCCGTGCTCGTGTCCGCCCCCTGGAGCGAAGCCGCCGGCCGGGCGGTAGTGGCGCGGACCTTGCCTTCAGCTGACTGGCGCGGCGGCCGGTGCGGCGACGGTGGCGGCCGCCTGACGCGCGGCCTTCCACGCGGCCGGGAGCATGGCCGGCACGTCGCGCAGCCGCAGGCCGCGCGCGAGTCGCGGTAGGACGTCGGTGAGGTACTCCACCGGATTCACGTCGGCAAGCCGGCAGCAGGCCAGGGTCGTGTAAGCGATCGCGGCGCGCTCTCCCCCGGTGTCTGAGCCGGCAAAGAGGTAGTTCTTTCGCGTCAGCGCGGCCCGGACGTGGAGCCGTTCGACGATTCCGTTGTCTATGGGGATGACGCCGTCCTCGAGGAAGCGTCCCAGCGCGACCTTGTGGTTGGTCATGTACCGGATCGCCGCGCCCAGCCCGGATGCTGGTGGCTCGTGTGGCTTGTAGGCCTCGGCCCACGAGACGATCTCGTCAAAGACCGGCTTGCTCTCTGCCTGTCTCACCGCGAGCTTGGCGTCGGGCGCGAGGCCGCGGATCTTGGCTTCGATCTCGTAGAGCTTCTTGTACGCCGCGAGTGGCAGGGCGGCGCGGGTGTCACCAGCGTCGAGCGCCTTGGTCCAGTATCTGCGCCCGTGCATGTTGCACCCGCACTCGATCAGGTCTGATCGCTCGAAGCTGCTCTCGAAGAGGTTCGATGCGTCGGCCACCGTGTAGCCCGTTCGTCGCGCGAGCATTTCTTCGGGGCCGAGCTCGCCGGGGCGCTGCGCATTCTTCTTGCCCGTCGACGCGTACAGGTACGCCGCCACGTCCTCGTCGCCGACGTAGCCCCACAGGGCTCCAAGTCGCTTGCCGCCAGCCGCGTCGCGATCGAGTACCGGCAGCCCGGTCGCATCCAGGTGCATCACCATCGCTGCGAGGACTTGCTCAATCGCCATCCGCCACAGTGGGCGCATGAGGTCCGTCGCCCAGGTGACCTGATCGGCCAGCGTCGACACAGCCAGGTCGACTCCCATCCGCTCGAAGCGCCGCTTCTGGCGGTGCAGAGGCAGGCCGTCGTCGTACTTGTCGACGACCAGCGCAGCGACCAGCCTCGAGCCGAGGCGCCCACCGCTCACCACCTTGTCGCCCATGGGCGCACGCGCCAGCTCCCCGTCGCATGGCCCGCACGCGAGTTTCTCGCGCCGGTCCACACGCACGACCACCCTCGCCGGCTCTAGCTCGATCACCTCGGTCACATCGTGCCCGATGCACGTGCGTTCCGCGCCGCACACCGGGCATCGCCGTTCCGCCGCCGGTACAGCGATCGGGTTGTCTACGCGGGGCAGATTCGCCGGCGGTGGCTTGCGCAGAAGCGGCTGCTTCGCCGGCTTCTCCGGCGTACTGGCCGCCGCGGCGTCGATCCCCGATGCGCCGCGCAGCTTCTCGTTGGCGGCGCCGAGATCGGGTGCGTCGATGTCGCTGACGTCAACGCCGGTCGCGGCCAGCGCGTCGAGAAAGAGCCGCAGCTGCGCCGTCGACACGCCCTCGTTCTTATGTCCCCGCGACAGCATCTGCATCAGACGCCGCTCGAGCTCGCTGTTTCGCACCATCAGCTTCGACACCAGCGCCAGCACTTCGCTGTCTCGCCGCTCCGTCAGAAGCTCGCGCAAGACCTCGAGCACGGGCCCGCGCTTTTCGCTCGGCTCCCGTGCTGTCGTCGTGGCCGCGTCGCTCACGTCTTTCCACTACCGGCCCCGATCTCAGGCCGCAAACAAATTCGACACGGCCTCGCACTTTCTGTTCCGCGCGCTGTCCGGCGGCCGTCACCGTCGTCGGCGCCGCGTGCCTCGCTGGCTCCCAGCGAGCTTTGGTCCGTGCCTCCCCCAGCTCGATTCCCTCGAGCAGCATCGTCAGCTCGTGCGCGTCGATCGGCACGCTCGTCGCCTCGCTCGTCACCTGCGCCGGAAAACAGAATGTCCCACGCTCCAGACGCTTGTGCACGATCGTGAAGCCACCGCGCGTCCACACCAGAAGCTTCACTTGATTGCGCCGCTTGTTCAGGAACACGAAGACGTGCCCGCTCAGGGGGTCTCGCACGAGCACCGCCCGCACCTCGTTCGACAGCCCGTCGAACGACTTGCGCAGGTTCACTGGTGCAGTCGCAAAGTACACGCGCACCGCCCGCGGCAGGAAGATCACACCTTCACCAGCGCTCGCGCCAACGCCGCCACCCAATCAGCCGGGAGCGCAGCCGCGTCGCCCTCCAATTCCACGCCGCCCGGCAACCGCACCACAGCGCGCGCCGTCCCCAGCACCGCCGCCGGAATGAACGTCATCGGTCCCACCCCCGCCGCCGTCGCGTCCTCGCCGCCCCCGATCCGCTCTTTCCACCGCCGCAGCCGCTCCGCACTCAACCCGTTCGCACGCGCGAATCTGCTCAGCGGCATCGCGCTGTCGCGCCACGCCGTCAGCACCCGCGCCGCCGTCCTCTCGTTCCAGTGCTTCCGCGTCAGGTCAGCAGCCAGCAGGCGGTTCGTGCGCATGCCCGCGAGTCTCGCCCCTCCGCGGTCGCCCCGCGCTGCCGTTCAGGCTGCGCTCCAGCGGACGGACTCGTGCCCGCTACGCGATCAGCGAGACACGAGCGCGCCAGTTCTTCTTCGAACACACCTTCTACGATGGGTTCCGTGTGTGGGTCATCTCCGACCCAGGCGATGCCCTCTGGTTGAAATAGCTGCGCCGACGCTGCAGCTCACTTCAACACGTCGCAAGTGCGGAGTAGCGTCTGCGCGAAGGTGAATGCACTCGTGCGCAGGCTGGTTTTCGTGAAGAAGAAAATCCACACAAGGAGCATCACGCCAGACACCGCAACTGAAGCGCTCGCTGCCGGCGACAGTTGGCTCAGTGCCGTCCAGTCCACAACCTTCCCCCCTGCCACGAAAAGGACGTGCTCCTTTGCCAGCGTCCAGGCAAAACATCCGGCGCCGATCACTACCGCGATCGGCCTCACCCCGAGCGCATTTCTGCGGAATCCGTAGGTGACATTGTCACGGAAGAGTAGATCAAACTCTTTTCCCGCG
>DATAUL010000098.1:0-2204 GCA_036268255.1 Solirubrobacteraceae bacterium
CCCACCGCCGCATCAACATCCACCGCCTCACCCGCCGCCGCGAGCGCCAGCACCCCATTGCTCGCCGGATTCAGCGACTCAAACGTCTCACCCGACACACTCGGCCTAAACACCCCATCGATGAAGTGCTCCTGCACGCCGAAGCCGGTGACCTTGTCCGAGGCCTGTGAGAACTGAAGGTCAGTCATCTCGAATAGCTCATCAGATCAGATCCTCGATCCCGAGCTGCTCGTCGTACGCAGGGCGGGCATCGTCGCCATCAGGTCAGCGCCCCCGTCTGGGCCGGCTCGTCGGCGATTCGCTGCAGGAACGCCCGCACGTGCGCCTTGTGGGGCTCGCGGTCGCTGGACTTGAGCAGCGCTCCCGCCATCCGCACCGGGTCGCCGAAGAAGTAATGCTCGTACAGGTTCTGGCGGCCGGCGAACGCCGACGTCGAGGCGTCCCAGGCAAGGCGGAACAGGCGGATCCGCTCCGGGCCCGAGAGCGTGGCGGATTGGAGGTATGTCCCGATCTCGTCCGCGGCGCGGCCCGCGATGTCCCCTTCGGTGGGAATCGCCATCAGGCCGCTTGCGCCGAACTTGCGCACGAGCTCAGGCAGCCGCTGCGACGCCTTGGGAAACCAGTTGCGCGCGGCGTTGAGCGGCTCCCAGGCCGGGGTGAAGACGCCGTAGCGGTTGGGCTCGGCGTCGGCCTCGGCGGCCCGCACGAGGGCGCGCATCACCGACAGCATGACGACGACCTCGGCAATGTCCTCCTGGATGTGGCTGAACTGCTCGATGCCGATCGCCTCGGTCATCAGCGACAGCAGCCCCAGGAACGTCTCGGTCTTGGCGGTGGTACGAGACGTGACCTGGTGGGTCATGTGGACGACGGCGCTCGTCTCGGTGTAGAAGCCGTTGCACAGCTCCGGATGGCCGAGCATGAACACACGCTCCCAGGCTACGTGAACGTCGTCGAACACGACCACCGCATCGATCTCGTCGAAACGGCCGCCGAGCGGATGGTCGCGGCCGTAGTCGATGTTCTCCCGGCAGATGAAATGCAGCCCGGGCGCGTCGCACGCGACGGCGAACGCGAACGAGTAGGGCTCGTCGCCCGGGGTGCCCCGCAGGACGGTGGAGGGGAACACGAGCAGCTCATCGGCGATCGGTCCGATCGTCGCCAGCATGCGCGCCCCCCGGACGATGATCCCGTTGTCGTCCTGGGAGATGACGTGCGCCCCGAGCGCCCGCCCGTCGACCTGCTGGCCGGCACCGACGGCGCGGTTGGCCTGCGGGGGGATCAGCGTGTGAGTCGTGAGGAGATCCTCCTCACGCACGCGTTCGTAGTAAGCGCGGATGTTCTCGCCGAAGCGCGGGTCGGCCTGCGCGAACCAGTCGGACGCCTCGCTGAGGGCCATCAACGATGAGTTGAGGTAGTCGCCGGTCCGACCGAGGAAGCCGAGGCCGTAGTCGGCCCACGCCTTGAAGGCGGCCCGGCGGCGGTCCAGATCCTCGGCGCCGCGCGGCACGAGGAACGACGTCCCCACCCGCTCGCCGCTCGTCGGCGACTCGTAGGTCAGGACGTCGCGCAGCTCCGGGTCGTACTGAAGGTCGAACAGCTGGGCGTACGTCCGCACGATCCCGGACAGCGCCGGATGCTCGGGAATCGGGCCCTCCAGCGATTCGCCGTTCAGCTCCACGTTCGGGCGGGTCTGGGCGAGACGATCGATGTAATCCTGGCCGGTACGGGCTCCCATGTCTGCTCCCTCTCGGTGGCAAGTCCCTCGGGTGGAGCGTAACACTATTTGGACATCTTGCAACGCATTTGTTCACGACCGAGTCCGGTACGCTGCGCGCGTTGACCAAACCCGACGTTCCAGAGCCGCCGTCGGCGACGCACTCCCTGACTCTCGACCGCGGCCTGCGAGCGCTGTCGATCCTGCGCGGGCAAGCTGACGGGATCACGGTCGCCGAGCTCGCCGACGCGCTGGGCACCCACCGCGCCGCGGTGTACCGCCTGCTGTCACCCCTCGCCGATCACCATCTCGTCCGCCGCCTGGCCGACGGGCGGTATGTCCTCGCCGCCGGACTGATCGAGCTGGCGAGCGGCGTCCAATCGCGCCTCCAGGAGGAAGCCGACCCCGTCCTGCGCGAGCTCGCCGACCGGCTTGGCGCGACCACGGCGCTGACCATCCGCGACGGCGAGGAGGCGGTCGTCGCGAT
>DATAUL010000099.1:0-18467 GCA_036268255.1 Solirubrobacteraceae bacterium
GCCCCATTACCGGGCCTTCACAGCTACTACGGTCAGGTCCGCCCCTGTGCCCCGCATCACTACTCTCCCCCTCGCAGATCTGCTGCTCAGGGTTCTCGCTCCAGACGACCAGCCGCAGGCCCAAACCGCTCCACTAGCCGACCGCCCTATCGGGGCGACAGGTTCCCGAGTTCCGCACAAGAGCCCAGACCACGCTCGCGCCACCTTTATGCCGGACACCACCTGGCCAGTCAGCAGGCACCCGCCAGGCTCCTCCCGGGACAACAAGACAACCCCGGTTTTGATGCCACCCATACGATTTCGACACGTCATCAGTGGTTCGCTCACGCTCGCCTTCGTGATCTATACCTGACGCGCTCAACGGCGCGCCTTTTCCGCGACGCTCAGCACCCCGGCTCTTGACCGACGCACCTCGCGGTGGTTTGCAGCCTCCCCCTGCAGGGCGGCCGCGAAGGGCCACCAGACCAACACGCCTGGCTCCTTCATCTCTCGTGCAGCACCGCATCCATCGGCATCGCCTTCTACATCGATCCCTCCTTCAGCGTTCTCGGCACACTCTTGTCATCAAACCCCTCAAACCGCCGCTGGCGCTTCCTGACGATCTTCGGCTCAAAGCTGCCGTTGCGATCCCTGGGCGCGTCGATCTCGACCTGCCCATGCTCGCCGGTCAACCGCTTCGAGCTCGTCCCGTTGCGCGTGTTCCCCGCGCCGCCCGGCGGCTCGGTGTGCGGCTCATAGCCCAGATGGTCGGTCAGCTCGACCTCCATCGCGCACTCCACCAGCCGCTTGGTCAACTGCGCGAGCACGCCGCCCGGCCCGGCGATCTCCTGCTTGGTCTGCGCACCAGCCAAAAGCTGGTCGATCACCTCATCAGGGATCCGCTCGCCATCGCCTCGCCGGGTCATCTCACGCAGTCTCGCGCGCTCCACGGCGTCATCCACCCGGTCGCTGCCGAGCTTCGAACCTCGCCGCGATCTCGACGGGGTCGCCGGCGCCTCGCCCAAGGGCTCGCCGCCGGCTCCCCCCGGTTCAAAGCCCCTCGCTCGCACATCTGAAATCTCTCTGGTTGAAGGCATGAACGACCCTTTCGTTCGTGCCTACACAATTCCTAGGACACTCCCCGCTACGCGCCAAGTTGGGCGCGGGAACAGAGGTGCTATTGGCTCGCCTTGATGCGCAAGGTGACCCAGAGGCGGCTGGAAGACTTGGACTGCTGTTGCGGGATCGCGGCGACGCTGTCGGGGCGGAGGCAGCGTTCCGTCGTTCCCATGACCGTGGTCACCTAGCAGGATCCGTGAGCCTCGGCAAACTGCTCATCGAGAAAGGTGATCTTGAAGGGGCGGAGGCTGCTTGGCGGCACGCCGACTTGGGCGGAAGCGCTGAGGGCGCGCTGAACCTGGGGACCTTTCTGCAGGTGGAACGTGCTGATCTATCGGGTGGGGAGGCCGCTTGGCAGCGAGCGGATGACCGGGGGAGCCCTGAGGGTGCTTTCAACCTCGAGGTCGCTCGAGAGAGCCGAGGCGACCTTGCGGGCGCGGAGGCAGCATGGCGACGAGCCGACGAGCGAGGTAGTGCCGACGCCGGCCTCAACCTCGGGAATCTCCTCTACACGCGAGGGGATCACGAAGCCGCCGAAGCGGCCTGGCAGCGTGCCGACGAACGTGGCAGCGCCGGTGGCGCCTACGGCGTAGGCCTTCGATCACAAGAACGAGGCGACCTTGACACGGCGGAAGCCGCATATCGTCGTGCCGACGAACGCGGAAGCGGTCAAGGGGCGGCGAGTCTCGGGCGGATTTTGGAGCAGAACGGATCCCTGGCGAGCGCCGAGGCGCTGTACCGACGCGCCGCAGAGCGTGGCAGTGTCGAAGGCGCCTTCAACCTCGGCCTCATTCTTTACAAGAGCGGGAGGTTGGACGAGGCGGAAGGCGCGTACCGTCAGGCAGCGGCAGGCGGGTTTGCCAAAGCGATGTTCAACCTCGGCGTGCTTCGCCACGAGCGGCGAGACATTCAAGGCAAAGGCTGCTTTCCTTCAGGCCGTCGAGTCGGGCGAGCCAGGCCTCACAACGCAGGCGCGCGAAGCTTTGGATGAGTTGAAAGATTGATGGTGCGCCCAGTTCGCCGTGAGCGGGGCCCACGCTCCGGCGTACGGACAGATCATTTGCTTATGCTCGTCGGGGCGGACGCCTGCGCGCCGCGGCGGGCGTTCCGCCCTCTGATCCCGGGCGATTGGAATGTCGCCGAAGGCCTATTCGCCCCGTCCGGGCTCGTGAGCGACCGCGATCGTCAGCACCTCGCTGCGGTGTCCTTCTCGGGCCGAAGAACCCCCCGGCATCGGCTCGGGGGACGCTCGCTGGCCGTTAGTCCTCGCGCCGCGGTATACGGCGCGAAGACCGGCGTTGATTAAAGTCCCCTGGCTGCGGCCTCAACCGCAGGCGAGGTACAGACTGCGATTGGTTGCTGAGCAGTGGTCGTGCAGATGGCCGCAGTGAGCAGATTCGCATAGCCGTCGATGGCCTTCGCGACTGGAGTCTTGGGGTCGGCCAGCAGTCTTGCCGTGTCGGCGGCGCTCTTGCCCTGAATCACTGACGGGTCAAACGGAATTCCAGAAAAGCCGTATCGACCTCCGACGATGACCACCGGGAAGCCGTTCTGTTTGTCGACGCGGCCGAACTCCAATTGCTCGGCGCGGGTCGGCTTCTCAAAGGGCTGCGGGGGGGCGGAGTTGTCCTGGAGGATGACGTCTGTAAAACCGATCAGCGGACTCGCGAACGTTGCGCGTGAGAAGCTCAGGCCGTTAACATTGGGTAGGGAGATGAAATATGGGCCAGTGTTGATGATGCTGAGGCCTTGGAGTGTCCCGAAGCGACTGAGCGCGATCGAGATCCCGAAGTTCGCTGCCGCGCAGTGCGGGCACCAGGCGAGAGTGCCAACAAGCAGCTGCGGGCGCCCGCGCATGGTGAGCGCTTTGCCGTGCAGCCGTTTGGTGGTGAACCTTCGGTCGTGTATGGAGCCGCGCCCGACGGTGTCAAGCGTGGTCTGGGGCACCGTCGTGACCAAGCGCTCGATCGATGCCGGCGCGGGCGTCGAACCGTCCGTCGTGACGGGAGCTGCGGCCGCCGTCGCGCCAAACGCTGCCAACGCGACGCAGGTGATTGCCGCAAGGCGGCGAGTAGCGCGTGAGCGCCCGAACTGCTGCATTTATGACTCCTCGTTGTGTACTGGCATGCCCTGTCTCACCCGTCATTCGCTGGACCCGGCGACACCCGCACCGCCAGCGAAGGCGGTGTAAGGCCTCAATTCCAGCACGTGCCCAGCGGCTGACGTCCGCCGACCGAGAGCTTTGGGCACACCTCGGCCGCACGCCGAGCGTCTGCTGCAGAACGAACGTGACCAGCCCACCGCGCCCCATTGCACAGTGTGGAGAGGTGGATCTGGGATCGGACGTCGGAAACCGCGCCCCGTAGCTGTTCAAGGTGCCCGTGCAGCGCACTGCGGCCGCGCGTCCAGCTGCCGGAGATCTCGTCGACTGCCTGGGCGTCGTCGGTGAACATCGCGTCCAGGCGGCCGATGTCCATGGCGTCGAGAAGCTCGAGGAGCTGTCGCGTTTCCTGCTCAAGTGTCGTCATCGTCTGCTGCTCGGTCATGCCCACCCCTTTTCAGGTCTGCCCGCTCGCCCCCCAGCCTCGCGCCCGCGGGCGCGAAGAACCACCCCCACCTGGCCAGTCCTCTCGCTAGCCCGAAGTTCCCCTCGGGCTAGCTCGGCCCCGTCTCAGTCAGGCCTCGAGGCGGCGGGGCGGGGAGCTCCAGCTTGGGTGACGATCGCGGTGGCCAGCTCGGTTCGGTTGGCAACGCCGAGCTTGAGATACACGTTTGACAGGTGCATCTTCACGGTGCTGCGGGAGATGAAGAGCTGCGACGCGATCTGCGGGTTCGACATGCCTTTTGCGGCCAACCGCGCCGCTTGCGCCTCGGTCGGCGTCAGGCTCGGCCAGCCCGCCTCCGGGCGCCCCCGCGGACCGCGGGATCGTCGCGCGTAGGCGATGGCGTCGCCCAGGGCCATTGCCTGCCCTTCGCTCCACGCTCTGTTCCACAGCGCGTCTCCATCACGGTCGAGCAGCTTCGCGCGGGCCGCCTGCACGCGCTGACGAGTCGAGGGCGTTGGCACGTAGTCGAGCCGGCGGCGGGCGGTCGCGGCTGCGGCGATGAGACGGGCCGCGCGCGGCGCGTCTTCGTTGCAGGCGGCGAGCAACCCCAGCTCTTCCAAGGCGTCTGCCGCTCCGCGTTCGATTCCCAACTCGGTATAGGCGGCCAGCGCCGCGTGAACCAGATCTCGTCCCTGGTCTGCGTCACCGGCGAGCAGAGCGGCCCGGCCTCCGATGAAGTCCGCCACCGCCAGATGACGAAGACTGCCGCCCCGCTGGGCCACGGCCGCGAGCTCGGTGCCGTGCACACGTGCCTCGTCGGGGTCAGCGCGAGCGAGCGCGATGAGGGCCAGGGTCTCGCGCATCAGCGCGACGGTGTGCACCTGCGGCATGTCCAGCAAGCGACGGGCGCGGGCGTCGGCCGCCTCCAGCCGTCCCCCCATCAAGTCTGTGATCGCCAGCGCCATCTCGATCGCCGGGCCGGCCATCGCCGTGCCTGATTCCCGCACCCGGACGAGGGTCTGCTCGCCGAGCGCGGCGGCATCATCCGGTCGTCCGAGCAGCGCCAGTGCGTGTACCCGGAACCCCGTCAGGATGAAATACGTCATCGACGGCCACTCGCCCTCCAGCTCGAGTCCCAGCTCGGCGTGTTCCCGAGCGCGCTCCGGCGAGCCGACGATGAGCTCGGTCCAGGCTGCCGCCAGCTCCGCCCACGTTCGCAGCCGCGGATGCTCCGCGGCGTGCGGAACCGTTAGAAACTCCTCGTAGGCGTCACGAGCCGCGTCGAATCGGTCGCAGATTCCCTGTGCCATGGCGACGTTGACAAGCGCCCATGCATGACCGAGCGCGTCATCGCTACAGCGCAGCATCTCAACCGCACGCTCGGTGTTGGCAAGCCCCCGCTCCAGGTCGATTCCCGTGAGGATCAGCACCATCCCGGACATCTGCAGGCAGCGCGCCTGCGCCTCACCGTCCTCCATCTCGGAGAGCAGGGCGAGGCCGGCCTGGAGTTGCACGACTGACGCCGCGTAGTCCTCGCTAGCAGTTTCCAGCAGAGCCGAGCCGAGATGCACGAGCGCGCGGCCGGGGACATGGCTCACAGTGGAGGCCGCCCCCAGCGCGTTCGTCGTGGCGGCCCGTCCCTCGTCGAAGTGCTCGGCGAGAATCCAGTGGCGCAGCAGGGATGCCACCAGCTCCAGCGCGACGCTCCCATCACGATCGGCGGCCCGGCGGAGCGCCACCCGCAGGTTTGGCGTCTCCTGATCGATGGCCACGCCCCCGTCCGACGCCAACAGCATGGTGTCCAGGGCCGCCGCGTACGCACGAAACCACGCGAGATGGCGATCGCCGATGATCTCCTGCTCGTCGGGATCAAGCGCGAGGTACTCAGCCGCGTAGTTGGCGACAGTCTGAAGGAAGGACCATCGAGTCTCTGACTCTGCCGCAACTCTGACGATGAGACCCTTGGCCTCGAGCCCGCCGAGGAGATCGCGCACCTCGATGTCGCTGATCTCAGGCAGCGCGATGGCCTGCGCTGAGTCGGCGTTCCATGACCCGCCGAATACCGATAGCCGCCGGAACAGGGCCTGTTCCAGCTCGTCGAGCAGGTCATAGCTCCAGTCAAGCGATGCCCGCGCGGAACGGTGCTGGGACACCCCGACCTCATCCACGGCAACGACCAGCCGGCTGCGACGCGTCAGTCCGTCGGCGATCTCCCCCAGCGACAGGCTCCGGACCTGGGCCGCTGCGAACCCGAGCGCGAGGGGCAGGCCGTCGAGCCGACGGCAGATCCGGACCACCGCGCGGGCCGTCGCCGGGGTCAACGAGAAACCCGGGTCGGCTACCGACGCCCGATCGACGAAGAATCGTCCGGCGTCGGAGCGGATGACGGCGGCGACGCCGCCCGTGACGTCGGGAAGACCGAGGGGCGATAGGTCAAAACGCTGCTCGCCGGGTAGCCCCAACGGCTCCCGGCTGGTGGCGAGCACATGCAACCCCGGCACGAGCGATAGCAGCGCGGCGACCATGCCTCGAGCCTCGGCCAAGACGTGTTCGCAATTGTCGACCACCAACAGCCGAGCCCGCTCCAACAGACTCTCTGCCAGGATCTCCGTCGGCGTACGACCGGCCCGCTCCCTGGCGCCGGTCGCCCGCACAAACGCGTCCAGGACGTGGTCGGCGGCGCGCACCATCGCCAGCTCGACAACGACCGCGTCCGGAGAATCTCGGCGCCCCCGGGCCCGGTCGGCCACCTCCAGCGCCACCCGGGTCTTTCCGCATCCCCCGGCGCCGGTGATCGTCACCAGACGAGCCGAGCTGAGCGCTTGCTCAACAGCGAGCAGCTCCGACTCCCGACCGATCAGCGGCCCTCTGACCATCGTCGCCACAGATCATCTCAGAAACGACGACGTCCGCGGCTGAAATGATCCGGCACGCGGTGCGCCACCTCAGTCCGGGCCGTCGTCTCAGGGCGACGGCCCCAGCAGACTCGAGAGCGTCTCGCGCTCCTGGAGGCTGGCGCGCGTTCGGTCGAGGATCAGCACCAGCTCCCGAGGATCGCCGGACGGGTTGTACAGCGGACTCGTGCAAGCGCCGCTACCTCCAGCATCTCTGACCGAAATGGAGTTGCGCGAGAACGCAGCGACACCTCGATCTATCCGGTGGCTCGCGCCCCTCGGCTCGGCACACAGCACCCATCCCCTGGGCCGGGTGCGGCGCTCGCGGGCGCTGCCGAGTCGTGCCCGCCGACGCCGGCTCCGGCCCGGCGGCCGTGACCGCATCACGGCCGCCCGGCGACCGGCCTCGTCAACCCTCCCGGACGAGGTCCTGCGGCCACCGCGCACTGGACATGTCGTCCTCCTCACTTGCTTCGTTCCCCGCGCGATATGGGACCGAACCATGATCCACCCCGGAGCACAGCCAGAACCACGTCCACCTGGCCAACGGTCACGCCGCCGGACAGGCGCTACGCACGACCCGCCGCAGGCCGATGCCCACGCTGCTAACGGTTAGGGGTGACCATCAGTACGCAGACCGGAGGGCTCGACTCCACCCACCACGACGCGGCCTCGATCCCCGCCGAGTGCTCGCGCGTCGGCCAATAACACGCCTGCAGCGTTACGCGCGGCAATGTCTTCTCAGTAGCAACCAAGCAACCCGTCGCCCACGCCCCGAGTTGGGCGTAAGGAGAAGCCTTGGCTCCGCCGACTACCGCCGGATCCGGACGAGTCCTTCGTCGCCTAAGCATTGGCCAAGGTCGAGACGTTCCGGAACGTGGAAGCGATCGTCCGCGAGTCCCGGTTTCGGCGTGCACCGGAGGATCGCGCGTGTCCACCCCAGGATCTCGGCATGAAGTCGGCTAGGTCTCTCGCGCTGGTTAGCGATGCTATGCTCAACACAACAGGAACGTTGTGTTGTGCCAATTCCCGATTTCGACTCAGATACCGGAAATCTGCCTGGCGGCATCCATGTGGCCGAGTGGGAAGAGATCGTTGCTGCGCTTGGCATAAATCCCTGGCGTGCCGATCTCGTCGCTGGTCTACGCCGGGCAGTCGATGCACTCCGGGCTGCCGGATGCAGGCGCGTGTTTGTCGATGGGAGCTTCGTGACGGCAAAGGAACACCCCGGGGATTTCGACGCCTGCTGGGACGCGCGCGGAGTCGACCCAAGTGCGCTAGATCCGGTCCTCCTCGACTTCACGCGAGGCCGCGCAGCGCAGAAAGCGAAGTACGGCGGCGAGCTGTTCATCGCGAACGCAGCCGCGACGCCAGCTGGGACCATTTTTCTCGATTTCTTCCAAATAGATAAGGCGACCGGTGGTCCGAAAGGAATCATCGCGATCGACCTTGGAGGTCTCCCATGATTACCAACGACCGCCAACACCGAATCACAAGCAGCCAGGCCAAGCATTTCGAAGCGGCGATCTCCCGCGCCGAACAGGATGGGCCGGCGCCTGACGTGGATGCGCGATTGCACGCCGCAATGATTGCCGGAATGCGCAGCCAACTTGAAGACCTCCGGAACGAGCTCAGCGAGTACGACGCGCTTCGCGCGGGCGAGGTCAAGGGGCGCGTCTTTCATTCGCTTCTTCAAATCCCGCAGGCGCTGATCGAAGGCCGTATTGCACGGAGGTTCACGCAGAAGGCTCTAGGGGACAAACTTGGCCTTCCCGAGCAACAGATCCAGAGGTATGAGCGGACGCGCTACAGCGGCGTGGGCCTGGAGCGACTCCAGCAGATCGCTGACGTGCTCGAGATCAAAGTCGAGAAGACGGTCGAGTACCACGTAACAGAGTCTCGGTCTAGAGCAGGCGGCGGACGAACCAGCGGTCAGTCAGCCGCGCGTTCGCCGCGCCGCAAAAGCACCGTGACACCAATCACCACCAAAGGGAGTGCCACCATGGCAGGTAGCAGAAAGACCGGAAAGGCAGCTGCTTCAGCAGCAGGCAAGACTCTGACTTCGAAAACAGCGTCCACCGCTGCAAAGAAGGCAGCGGCTTCCGATCTCGCACAGGTTGGCGATCGGAAAGTGACGGGGAAGAAGGCGGCTTCGAGCGCGGGCAAGACGCTCGCGTCGAAGAGTGCGTCTAAGACCGCCAAGAAGGCGGCCGCGTCGGACCTGTCTCAGGCCGCGAAGAAGAAGCGTTAGCCACGGAAGCACCGCCTAGCAGGGCGTCTTCTTCGACCCAGCGTCGCCGGGACGAGCGGATCCCGCCGTGCCCGGCGGGCCGTCAGGCCGTCGGGCCGTCGGGCCGGCAGGGCCTGTTGGTCGGACACCGCCGAACGGTCGGCTGGGACTACGGGGGCGCTGACCCAGGCGCGAACGGCGTCGTCGAGCCCGCAGCTGACCGCCGCAGTCGCACCATCCTTCCCTCGCCGAAGCAGTCGCTGCCCGGAGACGGCTGCAGGATGATTGCGATCGTGCGGACGCCGGCGGCCGGACAATCGAGATTGAGCGGCGTTGGAAGCCGGCGCCGCTGGCGCTCGCGGATGCTTTCCATTGGTTGGGAGCGCGCGACCACCCTGCGCGGAGCATCCTCTTGGGAAGCGAGCGTCTTCGACGGGCGATCAGTGTGACCCACGTGCCTCCGCGGTCTCTGGCCCTCCGGCTAGCGACCGCCTGGATCTTTGAGGCCATGCTGAGAGCGAGGCTAATCACGGCTCCGGGCGGCCGGTGCGGCGCGGCCCGACCGGTGCAGTTCTTCCACAGACGCGGAGTCCCGCGGCAGTTAGGAGGCCACCACCGGTCCAACTTCGTCGAGCACGGCCTGAGCTTGCGCCGCGAGGGGTTTATCGCCTTTCGCGTGGGCGATCGCCAGTGCCTCATGCGCCTCGCTCGCTGCCTCCACCAGCCGGCCGCGAGCGGCGAGCACACGAGCGAGCTCGGTTTTCGTCGTCGCCCGCTCGCGAGGAAAGTCGGTCTTGAGGGCATATCTGACGCCGCTTCGGGCCCACTGCTCGGCGGTCTCCAGATCGCCCTGCGCCCTCGCCAGCCTAGCCCTGACGCGGTGTGTCATAGCAAAGTTGATGACGTCCTCCTCGGCGCTGAGCTGCTCGGCAAGGTCGGCGGCGGTGACCGCCGCTTCGCGGTCTCCCATCGCCTCACTGATGTCTGCCAGGATCGCCTGCGTCGTCGATCGGTTCGCGCGCTCGCCCGCGGCCTCCAGCGCCGCATCCGCACGCCGAATCGCCGCGAGCGCCGCCTCAAGATTGCCAACGTCGAGCTGGAAGTCCGCTATGGATTGATACATCGTCTCCGCCAGCGTCCTCTGAAGCGCCCCGACGAGTTCGATGGCGCGCTCGGCGTGAGCCAGAGCCTCGTCAAATCGCCCCTCGAACTTCGCCAGCGAGGCTCGGCCGAAGAACTGAAAGGCCGCGAGCAACGGACCCGGGTTGTCGCTTGCCACCGACTCGATGTGGCTCGCTATCTCGCTGGCGGGCGCGGGTCCCATGTATAGCGCTCCACCCAGCGTCACGAGGGCTCGGCTGCGAAGGCCCTCGTCGCCCGCCAGACGCGCGTGTTCGGCGGCTAAGCGCGCTTCCTCTCCTGCGGACGCTGCCCGGCTCGCCAGCCAGAGAACCGAGGACGCAGCCATGTGAGCCTTAGCCAACCCCCGCTCGTCGCCGGCAAGCGTCAGCCGTTCCAGCATCTGGGGTAGTCGCGCCTCGATCGTCGCGGTCGCATCCTGGGGGTGGGTCATGAGCAGCCACTTGAAGCGAACCAGGGCCGCGTCGGACGCGACGTCGGGGTGTTGCTCGGCGACGGCAAGAAGCTGATCGACGCGCGCCAGCTGGCTCTCTTCGATCAGCTCCTCGGCTAGATCGACGGCGACGAGCGCGTAGATGCTGTGCGTGCTGGAGATGAGCGCCAGTGCCCGCTCGAGCAGGCTTCGCGCGGCCGGCCCATCGCCGCGTGCGCTCGCCCGGCGCCCGGCCGCGTGGAGGTGTGTCGCGGCGCGGATTGCGAGCGAGGGCTGCACTTCGCGTCCGAGCTCGCGCTGGTAGTGCACCGCCTGCTCCAGGTGCCAGCCGGCGATCTCGTCCAGCTCGGAGAGATCGGCGGCGGCGATCTCGAGCCAGCGGGCAAACTGCTCGTGGAGCACCGCTCGGGATGCCTTCGGCAGCCCGTCATACGCGGCGTCGCGAATCAGCAGGTGCCGGAATCTGAACGCCTCGTCGGCTCCGAGCGTCGCGGGATGAGGCCGGATCAGCTCCTTCCGGACAAGTCCTTGCAGCTGCAGCTCAACCTCCGACGACGATTGCTCATCAGCCAGCGCCTTGAGCGCCAGCCGATGGAACACCTCGCCCTCAACGGCCCCACGCTCGAGTACCTCTCGCTCTGCGCCTCCGAGTCGCTCCAGCCGGGCCGCAAGCAGAGCCTGGATGGTTGGCGGCACCACCACGGTTCCGCGCTCCTGCGCGAGCGCGACCATTTCCTCCAGAAACAGCGGATTCCCGTCACTGGCTGCGATCACCTGCGCCCGTGCCTGGGCGTCGAGGCCATCGGCGAGCTGGTCCAGCAGCGCCTGTGATTCCCGGGCTCCGAGCGGCTCCAGCAACACCGCGGTCGCGTTCAGCTTGCCGCCGCCCCAGCCCGGCCGATCCTCCAGCAGCTCCGGGCGTGCGGTGCACAACAGCAGAATTGGGGCGCCGCGAGAGATGTCGACCACGTGATCGAGCAGATCGAGCAGCATCGGCTCCGCCCACTGAAGGTCGTCGATGTACAGGATCAGGGGCTGCGTGGCCGCGACGGATTCAAGTAGGCGACGCGCCTCCCAGAACAGCTCGACCGGCGTTCCGCTACCGTCGCCGCTCAGATGTCCGAGCAACTTGTGGGCGCGCTCACCCAGGGGGGTCAGTGCCTCAACCAGTGGCCAAAAGGTGATCCCCTCGCCGTAATGCAAGCAGCGCCCTCGCAGCACCGCCGCCTGCCCACCGGCGCGTTCGAGCAGCTCGCCAACCAGTCGTGACTTACCGACCCCCGCAGAGCCCAGGATCGTGAACAGGTGACAGCCGGCATCGCTCTGGGTCCTAGCCCAGGCATCTGTGAGCAGCCGCAGCTCCCGTTCGCGACCGACCAGCGCCGTGTCGAGGTGGCGAGCGAAGCCCGGCGCAACGGGATCCAAACTCAGCAGCTTGTAGGCCTGCACGGGATTGCTCTTGCCCTTCAGCACGAGGGGCTCGAGGGCCTCCACCTCAACGGCGTCGCGGACGAGCTGCAGGGTTTCGTGACCGATCACGATCTCGCCGGGCTTTGCAGCCTGCTCCAAGCGTGCCGCGACATTCACCGCATCGCCGATCGCTAGGTTCTCGCCCTCGCTCATCAACACCGGTCCGGTATTCACCCCAGTGCGAAACCGCAGGCTGACGCCGACTTCTTCGCCCACGGCCGGCAGGCGCTCCCTGATCTCGGCCGCGGCTCTGACCGCCCGCAGGGCGTCGTCCTCGTGAACCTGGGGGATGCCGAACACCGCCATCACCGCATCACCAATGAACTTTTCCACCAGCCCACCGTGACGCTCGATCGTCGCGCGGATGTCGGCGAAATAACGGTTGAGCACCTCCCGCAGCACCTCGGGATCGAGCTCCTCGCCCAGCGACGTCGACCCAGTCACATCACAGAACAGCGCCGTTACGACCTTGCGGGTCTTACGTGGCGCCATCACCTCCGCCAGTGGCGCACCGCAGCCCCCGCAGAACCGAAACCCCTCGGGGCTCTCAGTCCCGCAGCGCTCGCATACGACGACGCCGGCCATACCGCAACAGTAATGCGTCACACCAAGGCGGCATTCAGACAGCGCAGTGCGCGGTCTCCCATCTGCAGCCCCGAGGCGGACTGCAAAGCCGTACAGCCCCCTGCATGGACGCACGATTCGACACACCAGCTACCCCGCGAGCCCGTTCCGCGCGGAATGAGCAGGTAGTTTCGCACCATCGCTTTGACCTTTCGGCCGCGATGCCCCTCTGCGATCGCCTTGGCGACAAGGTGATCACGCGCGTCGGCGATGCGGCCCACGCCAGACTTTCCGCGCGATTGGGACATGGGATTCGTCGCGCCGCGCGCCCCCCAGGCTAGTTGCAGAACGGTCGCTAACCGGGAGCGCAGAGGCTAGCTGCCGCTGGCTGCCTCCATCAGGCTCCGGGCTAAAGTCGGGCTTGTGCCACCCGTCTTCAGACGAACCTTCCAAGCTGCGGCCGCTTGTGCGCCGCGCGAGGATGTCGACGCCCCAGCGACGGCCCTCATACACCGCGTCGTCTCTTTGCAGACTGTCAGCGCGCCCTTGGCGCTGGACGGTTATCAGGCGGCGTACGAGCGCGGGCACGCCGAGTTCTTCCAGACGTTCAGCAGCGGCCTCGAGTCGCTCTACCAGCAGCTGCATGCCGCGACCGCCGAGACAGCCAGGCTGGTGGGAGCGGCAGCAAAGCCTGCCGTCGATGTGACGAGTCTCGCCGGCCTCGACGACTACGTCGCAAGACATCCGACCGAACAGCTCGCCTCCCAGGTGGAAGGCATCCGCCGCGAGGTCCGTCTGCTCAGCTGGATCTGCACGGTGCGCAACAAGGCGGTTCAGCATCGGCACGAGAACGGGTACACGGGCAACCGAGCGATGGTGCCACTCGACGGGTTCGCCGTCATGCGCAAACCCCTGCCCGCGACGCCTGAGATCGTGCGCAAGGCGCGCGGAATGCTCCGAGGCCTCGTGCGACCCTACGGCATCGCCCTGGACACCGAGACCGGCGATGTCGAGATGATCACCTACCTCGACTTCGTCTCCCACTCGCTGTATGCAGTTTCGCGGGATGAGTTTGATCGGGCTCGTGCTGTAGTCGCTGAGGCGGCAGCCCACGACCTGGTTGTCTCGCTGCCGTTCCTCGCCACCGTTGATCAGGCCCTTGCTGCGCTGATCGCTTTGGCCCCGGAGATGCGAGCTCGCCGTTCGCAGACATGGAGACGTAGCGCGGCCAAAAGGAGTCGCCAGACCGGCAGCCGCCGGGACCGCTGCTTCGCCGCTGAAGCGGCCACCAGACGACCGGCCCGCGGACTGCTGGTGTCGAACAAGCTGAGCCAGGCGGTGGTCAAATGGCCGGCATGACCGCTCTCATCTCGCAGGATCGAGCCGGTCGGAGAGGCCCGACCCGACGGCTCGCCGTTCTCGGCATCGGGCCTTGACGGCCCGCACTATCGCTCTCAGCTGGTGGAATGCCGAGCAGCCGCGATCGCATTGGCGACGAAACGATCACCCGAGCTACCGGCGGCGGGCGATCCCTTGCCGCGGCGGCAGTCGTCGGCTCGCTGGCGTGGTGGGAGAGTCCTTCGTCGCCGAAGCGCCGGCCACTCTGGGACTCGGGGAGGATGAGCAGGTCGTGACGAGCCGGCGGCCGTAAGGTCGAGATTCGCGTTGATCGAGTCTTTGGTCGCGCGTTACGGTTGCGTGATGGAGCCTCCTGTCGGGCTGTGGCGGCCTCCACGGCTAGGGTTCCACCCGCACCGACTCGCCGTCCAGCCAGGAGATCGTATGTCCCGTTTTGCGAAGGTGAACCTGCTTGAGGTCGATGACTCCGTCGCTGGGCGGGTGGAAGGGCTCCAAGGCCGGTTCGGCCGTAAGCACCTGGACTCCCGAGACCTCGGGGTCAGTCTCTTTCGGTACGCCCCGAACCTGCGCAGTCCGATGGCCCACAGCCATAAGGAGCAGGAGGAGGCGTACGTTGTCGTCGCCGGCTCCGGCCGGATCCTGCTCGACGACGAGACCCAGGAGCTCCGAATCTGGGATGTCGTCCGCGTGGCGCCCGAGGTCGTCCGAGCGTTCGAGGCCGGACCCGACGGGCTCGATGTCATCGCCATCGGCGGCCCCAAGCCCGAGGAGGGCGATGGCGTCCGAGCCACCGCGACCTGGCCCGACACGGAATAACCCACCTCCACCGGCGCTTCCGAGCGAGGTTGCGCTCCCGGAGCCGATTGGCGGTGGTCGAGGGCGTCGTCTGGGTGAAGTGATCGCGGCGAGCGACACCCGTGTCCAGCGCGGGTGCGCCTGTGAGGCCGGAGGGTCAGTATGTGATCGTCGTGGCCCGCCCGGTGAGCGGGTTGGCCATCAGCATCCCCTTGGGGGTGCAGGCTTTCGCGACGTAGCCATTGGACTCGAGCGCGCGGATGCTTCGCTGGAGGTGTGGGGCTGTGGGCGAAAGGGCTTGGGTCGCCGCGGCCCCTACCGGGAAGGACATGGCAGTTGCGCTTGGGCCACCAGTGGCGACGATTGTCGCGACCCCCAGGCAGACGGCGGCAGCAGCAGCGCGGGTGACGACCCGGCGAACGGGATACCTCGCGCTGAGGTGAGGGGCGCTGCCCGCATCGTGCGGCTCTCGGAGATCGTCGGGATCGACCGCGGAGGCAGTCATCTCCTGTTGGCGGGCGGACATGATCTCGGCCTGAAGACGCGGTGACATGAGCGGTGCTCCTCTGAGCGGGGCCGCAGAGCGGCGAGGGTTCCCGGTCGCGGCTGACGTCGGTCGTCCGGGCTGATGTCAGGCACTCTCTCACCGGGCACACGATGCCCCCACGTCTGTTGACACAGCCGTATGCGTCGTTTGACGCAGTAGCGACGCCACCGAGCAGCGGGCGCACCGGACGAGTGTTTTGGCTTTGGCGGCCGCGCAACCGCTTCGGCAACGAAGGAATCGTCCGCCGTCTCGGTGCCGGGCCATCGCTCCGCCGCGCCTGCGCTCGCCGGCCCGGGACCGAGCTCTCCGCTGCGCACACGACCGCCGCCTCTGCTGCTTGAGAGATGCTCGGCCGCGTCGCCGACCGGGTGTCCAGGTTCTCGGCGATCTCGGCTACATGCGCACTGTGCCGATCGAGCGCTTCTCCCGCGACGCCCTGCTGTACCGGATCTACGAGGGAACCTCCGAGACTCAGAAGCTGATGATCGCCCGCCAGATGCTCGCTCGGGTCGAGACCGCGTGACCACGGTGGCCTGGGTCGAGGTGCTGCCATCGCGGTGCTGAACCTCCGAGTGGCCGGCTCGGGACCGTCGCTGCCCTGAGATATCCGCGGCGACCGCGGCGGGAACCTTCGGTACACCCCCGCACCGACTGCCGGTGTCCTTTCGCTTGCGGTTGTTAGGATGCCGCCACCAGGCGTTGAGGGACGCCAGTACTACGGAGGGATCATGGCTGAACCAGCACCGGGATCTGCGGCCGAGCAGAGCACCAGCGCAAAGCTGTTCGTACGGCAGTCGTCGGGGTTGGTCCGCAACGTCAGCGTGACGAACGCGCTGTTCTTCAACGTCGCGGCGTTCGTCGGTGGCGGGCTCACGCTCTATCCGCTGTTCTACTCGTTGTCGGGCTTCCCGATGTGGAAGGCCGGGCCGTTCTCCGGCTACGGCTGGGCCGCGATCATCGCTGGCCTGTTCTGCATCCTGCTGGCGCTGATCTTCTCGTCGCTGACCTCGGTGATGCCGCGGTCCGGCGGTGACTACGTCTTCACCAGCCGCATCATCCACCCGTTCCTGGGCTGGATGGAGTCGTGGACCCTGGTCATCGCCTCGATCCTGATCATCGCCTTCGAGGTGCCGCTGGTGCTGCGCAACATCCAGGTCACGGCGCGGATCATCGGCATCGGCGCCGGTGGCCACTTCTTCAACGGCGCGAACAGCTGGTTCACGGACGCGACCGGTCAGATCACCGGAACCCCCGGGTTCCTCGCGGCCATCGTCGTCCTGATCGTGATCGGCGCGATCTGCGTGCTGCCGACCCGCACGTTCCACCAGGTCGTCACCGTGCTGGCGGGCTTCGGCGTCACCTGTTTCGTCGCGATGTTCTTCTTCGGCCTGGTCGCGACCCACCAGGGCAGCTTCGATCACAACCTGCTGAAGTACGACAACGGCGTCAGCGCCGCCAAGATCGCGGCGGCCGGCAAGGCGGGCGGCTTGCTCGCCACGACCAGCTCCAGCTTCATCAGCAGGATCTTCTCCACCAACGCGTTCCCGCTGGTGTTGTCCCTGCTGCTGTTCCAGTACATCGGCTTCCAATACTCGGCCTACATCGCCGGTGAGGTCCGCGGCAACGTCCGCCGGGGCGTGCTGATTGCGCTGCTTGGTGCGCTGGTGATCGGCGTGCTGGCCAACTCCGTCTACGTCGACGTGATCTCCAGCCACTTTGGCTTCGGCACACAGGTGAGCTGGGGCGGTAGCTATTGGGGCTTCATCAAACTCGGGCTGCCGCTCGGACAGCCGAACTCGCTGCCGCTGTTGGCGGTGATCGCCAACAAGAGCCTGTGGCCGATCTGGGCGCTGATCAGCCTTGGCGGCGCCATGTTCCCGCTCCTGTTGTGCCCGGTGTACGTCAACTTCATCAGCCGCATGCAGCTGGCATGGAGCCTCGATCGCCAGGCGCCCGAGTGGTTCGGCGAGGTCAACGAGCGTCTGCGCGCGCCGCTCAACGCGATCCTCGCCACGCTCGCACTGGCGCTGGTGTTCGTCTTCTTCCAGAGCTACAAGGACCTGCCGACCTTCCTTGCGACCGCGGACCACAAGCTGGACCTGGCCGGGACCGCGTGGTTCTCGATCGCGATGGCGTTGCTCAGCTGGTGCCTGCCTGGGGTCAATGCGATCCTGGTGAGGTTCCGCAGGCCAGACCTGGTGCGCAACGCGCCGTTCAGACGGGCGCTGCCGTGGCTGGGGGCCTCGTGGCTGATCTTCCCGGTCTGGATTTACATCTTCGCGGTGATCAAGCCGATCGTGAAGGGCGTCTCCGGCGGGAGTGCTCTGACGTATCTGGAGACGAACGGGATCATCGACGCGCTGGTCTTCTACGGGATCGGTTTCATCATCTACTTCATCATGCGGCAGCGCACGCGGTCGGCAGGTGTCGACTCGAAGATGCTGTTCACCGAGCTGCCGCCCGACTAGGGCGGCGGGAGACGTGAGAGACAGCCAGTGGCCACGAGGATCTACATCGCCAGCGACCTCCATGCCGCCGAGAAGGCGTGGAGGAAGTTCGTCAACGCGATCAAGGCCAACGTCTACAAGGCGGATGTGGCGCTGCTGGCGGGCGACTTGACCGGCAAGGCGATCGTTCCCATCATCCAGGGTGAGAGCGGTTACGAGACGGAGCTGTTCGGCGTCCATCGCAAGGCGCGTGACGCGGAGCAGTTGGCGCAGCTGCAGCGTGACATCGCCGACGTCGGTTTCTACTCGTTCGTCACCTCAAACGAGGAGGCGCAGCGGCTCTCCGGCGATGAGGCCGGTCGCGACGAGCTGCTGGAGCGGCTGATGGTCGAGCGAGTCCACGAGTGGATGGCGTTGGCCACCGAGCGTCTGGCCGACAGCCCCGTGCCGCTCTATCTGATCCCGGGCAATGATGACGAGTTCACCATCGACGAGGCCCTGAACACTCCCGGATACGTGCCGGTCAACGGGGATGGAAGGGTGGTCGACCTCCCGGGCAACCTGCAGCTGCTCTCGAGCGGTTGGTCGAACAACACGCCCTGGGCCACTCCCCGTGAGGAGACCGAGGAGCAGCTGTTCGAGCGTCTTGACGCACTGGCCCAGCAGGTGAAGGACCCGCGCCGCGCGATCTTCATGATCCACGTGCCGCCGTATGACTCGGGTCTCGACGAGGCGCCGCTGCTGGATGAGAACCTGCGCCCGACGATCTCAGCCGGCGACGTGCTCCGCGGGCCTGTCGGGTCGACCGCGGTGCGTCAGATCATCGAGAAGTACCAGCCGGCGCTCTCCGTCCACGGCCACATCCATGAGTCCGGCGGTGAGCGCAGGATCGGTGACACGGTCAGCATCAACCCCGGCAGCGAGGCCAACCACGGGATCCTCCG
>DATAUL010000100.1:0-2854 GCA_036268255.1 Solirubrobacteraceae bacterium
CTCGCGCGCATCGGCCGCGCCGTATTTGCGCGGAGGCATCTAGCTCCCCGGACCTGAAGGCGAACTGCTGGATCACGTCCATAGGAGAAGCCTGGCCGGAGAATGATGCTCTGCAGATTCCCGGGCGCCCCGCCAGACCCCGGTGGCGTTACCGCCAAAAGCAGGAGTCGGCCAGTTCGTCTGCGACCGGCTCGCGAGAGTGCTCCCTTCACACAATCTGAGCAGCCTCCCGAGCCCGCTGTGTGCCGTTCGAGGTAGTCGCCTTCGGCCGAATGGGGCACTCGGTCCGGTCTCGGACGTCGCCGAAACCGGGGCCCATAACGCGGCTGGCAGAGTCGACCGTTGCATACGCAGAGTCGAGCCACCAGCTCGACGTCATCATCCCCGAGCCCCTCCGCTCCAGGCACTGGGTCGGGTTCGACGCAGCCACCGAGAGCGACAGGACCAAGTGCGGTCGTGAATCAATGAAGCGATCTGTATCTGAGATTCGCGCTGGTCAGCGACGTCACGGACCGGATGCTCCGCGCCGTGGCGGTCGCCCGGTGCCATCACCAGCGTCTTCCGGGCGGGAGGGATCCCGCCGCCGGACCGCGGAGCTGGAGGAGCAGGTCAAAGCCTGGAGCAGAAGAGCGGATAAACCCCCGGGCCAGCCGCGGGACCCCACTGTGACCGAGCCGATTGTTTGGTTGCAATTGGTCGTCTGAGGGGTCAACCACCTTGACTTTGGCGGTCAAGCCTCCGATGATCCGGGCGTGCCGACGCTCACAGCCACAGCCCGCCTGGCGAGTGAAGTGCGCTTGTCGACTGGGCGAGGCGCGTCCTGAGCACCGAGCGCGCAGACGCGAAGCAGGGCGCCGAGGCGATCCGGCAGGAGATACTCCAGGATCTACGCAGCGGTGACGTTCAGCCCGGTGAGCGACTGGGGTCCGAGCGCGCGCTGGCCGATCGGTTCGGGGTCACGCGGGCGACGCTCCGCCTCGCGCTCGACGCGCTCGAGCGGGCGGGAGCGATCAGACGCGTGCCGGGGCGAAGCGGCGGAGTCTTCGCCCACCAGTCGAAGATCGAGCGTGACCTTTCCACCATCACCGGTCTGCCCGAGTATCTGCGCCGCCAGGGCTATTCGGCGGGATCCCGCGTCATCTCGGCGGCGATCCGCTCGGCTGACACTGCCGCCGCGACCGCGCTCGGGATCGAGCGGGGCGATCCCATCTACGATCTCCTGCGCGTCCGGCTCGCCAACGGCGAGCCGGTGTCGCTCGAGCACGCGGTTCTGCCGGCAAACGATCTGCCCGGACTCCTCGAGGAGCCGCTGGGCGGCTCGCTGATGGACCTCATCCGCGAGCGCTACGGGATCGAACCCGCGCGCGCGCTCGAACGCATCGAGGTCACGCTCGCATCACATGAGGAGGCCGACATGCTGAACACGAAGGTCGGCGCTCCCCTGCTCGAGATCGTGCGTACCACCTGGGGCGACTCCGGCCGGGCGTTCGAGTTCTCGGTTGATCTGTTCCGCGGCGACCGCACCCGGATCGTCACCGAGACGACGGGTGCGGCGCGCGACGTTGCGCATTCGGTCGACGGCGACGCGGTCGAAGTGCATTCGATCTGAGCCCGCACCGAGCTCCCCGGGCTCAGCCGTTGATCACGAAGAACTTCTTGAAGCCGGCGCTCTGGGTGTACGTGCACGAACTCCCCGCCTTGAATGTCGCCATCTCGCCCGGTCCGATCTGAAGCTCGGGCCCGTCGGTGATCGACACGCTGGCCTCCCCGGCGAGGACGTAGAACGACTCGTCGTGCGCATAGGTGGTGGCTCCGGAGAACGCTTCAGCACAGCGGTATAGGCCGACGAACAGAGGGGTGTCGCCATCGCTCGCTCGCTGCCGGATCAACTGGATCTCGCCGGGGTCCGTGCCCTCCGTGCAGTAGGGCTGGTACTCCGCCTCGTTCTCGGCTCTCACTCGCCCTCGGTCACGCATCTTCTGGTTCACCATTCCTATGGCCGTGACCGATCAGGTCTGATCGGTCGATCTTTTGGGATGTCGTCCGGCGTCGTCCCCGCCCGTCCGCTTGGCGCCGAAGCTCGCCACCGCCTCAGCGAACTCCTCGGACTCCGCTCGAGCTTGTTGGAGCACGGCCTCGAAGTCGAGCTGACCCTCGAACGCGGAGAACGTCGCGCGGTTGAGCGCCGCCTTGATCGCGGCGCCGGCGCCGGGCGGACGGGACGCGAGGTCCCCGGCCAGCCGCTCCGCTGTCTCCACCAGCTCCTCGCGCGGGACCGCCTCGTTGATGAGGCCCCAGGCCAGCGCGCGAGGCGCATCGATCCGCCGCCCCAGATACGCCATCTCGAACGCCCGTGCGTGCCCGATGCGGGCCGGCAGCGTCACGGACAGCCCCCCGTCCAACCCGAGGCCGATGTTGATGAAGGCAAGCAGAAAGTAGGCGTCCTCGGCGGCGATGGTCAGATCGCACGCGAGCGCCAGCGAGCAGCCGATGCCCACGGCGGGCCCGTTCACCGCCGCCAACACCGGCTTTGGCGCCGCGCGCACGAGCGCCAGGAGCGGGTTGTAGACCTCGCGCAGACGGCTCAGGACGTCCGGTCGGCCGTCAGGTCCGAACTCGCGTCCGGACTTCAGATCGGCCCCGGCGGAGAAGGCTCGTCCTGCTCCGGTGATCATGATCGCCCGCGCCGCGGGGTCGAAGACCGCGTGCTCGACGGCGGCCCGCAGATCCTCGCCGAACGCGCGCGTCCACGCGTTGAGCGCCTCGGGGCGCTCGAGTGTGATCCGCGCCACCCCGGTGTCGAGGAGCTCGGAGCGGACCATCGTCATCGCAGCCTCTCCAGCACCATCGCCTG
>DATAUL010000101.1:0-2006 GCA_036268255.1 Solirubrobacteraceae bacterium
CGCCGCGATGTCGACTGGGCGCCGGCCAGGGGTTACTACCCAGTAGGATTGCGGTCCCGCAGCAGTCCAGCCGACCCCGACCAGGAAGGTGTTCACTTCAGTGGCCGTCGACGTCAGCCGTGTCGCAAGCGTAGAGACCCAACCAGGCGAGTTGCCGCCCACGATGGCCGCCTGGGTCATCCGCGAGGAGCGCTTCGGCGAGCCGGTCGACGCCTTCCAGCTCGAGGAGATCGAGGTCCCCGAGCCGGACGCGTTCGAGGTGATCGTGCGGGTGATGGCCGCCGGCGTGAACTTCAACAACGTGTGGGCCGCGCTGGGCGAGCCGGTGTCGATCTTCCGTTATCACCCCAACGAGGATCACCACATCGGCGGCTCGGACGCCTCGGGCATCGTGTGGAAGGTGGGCGACGGCGTCACCCGCTGGAAGCCCGGCGACGAGGTGGTCGTGCACTGCAACCAGGCCTCCTATGAGGATCCCGAGGTCCACGGCCTCGACCCGCTGGCCGCCCCCAGCCAGCAAATCTGGGGCTATGAGACCAGCTGGGGCTCGTTCGCCCAGTTCTGCAAGGTCCAGGCTCAGCAGCTGCTGCCCAAGCCCAAACATCTCGCGTGGGAGGAGGCCGCCTCCTACGGCCTGACCTACTTCACCGCCTACCGGATGCTGATGGACCGCTGCAGGCTGCAGGCCGGCCACAAGGTCCTGATCTGGGGCGCGGCCGGCGGGCTCGGCGTCTTCGCCACTCAGCTGTGCGCGCTGACCGGCGCCGACGCCGTCGGCGTCGTCTCCTCCGACGACAAGGGTCGCCTGATCGAGCAGCTCGGCGCCACCGGCTTCATCGACCGCTCCGACTTCAGCGGCATGATGCGCGTGGGCGGCGAGGACGCCGACGAGGAGCGGGCCCGCTTCAAGGAGTCGCGGCGGTTCTGCAAGGCGGTCGAGGCCCAGCTCGGCGGCCCCCCGGACATCGTCTTCGAGCACGTCGGCAAGGCGACCTTCCCCACCTCCGTGCTGTGCGCCAAGCCGTTCGGCAAGGTGGTCATCTGCGGCGCCACATCCGGCTATCAGCTGGATTTCGACGTACGCTATCTGTGGATGCGCCAAAAGGAGATCATCGGCTCGCACTTCGCCAACGCGTGGGAGGCCAACAAGGCCAACGAGCTGATCGAGGAGTCCAAGATCCGCCCCGTGCTGTGGCAGACGATGGGCTTCGAGGGCGTCGCCGAGGCCCATCAGCTGCTGCGCGACAATCGCCACCTCGGCAAGATCGCGATCCTCGTGGGCGCCACCGAGGAAGGACAGGGTAAGACCGCGGACGGACCCGGAGCGATCCGGGCCGAGGTAGGAGCGTAAATATGGCCGATCTCGTCTACGTCAACTGGTACGCCACCGTGCTGCGCCAGGACTACTTCGCCGGCGAGGTGGCGCGCGTCGCCCCGCACGCGCTGCGCTACGGCGCCACCCGGTACCAGGTGCACGTCAACGACGACGACCGTTACAAGATCACCCAGCTGACCTGGATGCCGAGCAAGACCGCCTGGTATCGCTACTGGGACGGTCCAGAGATGATCGAGTTCCGCGCCCGTAACATCGGCAAGTACCAGGTCCCGATCGCCTACGCCTGGGCCGACGAGATCGCGGCCGGAACCCTCGCCCCCGGAGCCCGGGCCGCCGAGCCTGAGCCTGAGCCGGCCTCGGCGCCGCACGCCGGCCAGCCGGTCTGACGCCTCAGCGACCCTCGTTCGGAGGGGCGGCGCGCAGGGCGAGCGTCAGCCAGAAGCGCGCGTCCGGATCGTCGAGCGCATCGCCGAACAGCTCGCGCAGCCGTCCCAGCCGGTAGCGGGCCGTCTGGGGATGGATCTCCAGCCGCTGGGCGACCTGGCCGAGGCGGCCCTGCTCGGCCAGCCACACGCGCAATGTCTCTGACAGCCGACGGCGAGACCCGGGCGAGAGCCCGGACAGCGGCGCCAGCCGGTCGGTGGCCAGCTCCAGCGCGAGCCCGGGGTCT
>DATAUL010000102.1:0-4585 GCA_036268255.1 Solirubrobacteraceae bacterium
GAGCGTCCCGTTGAGTGCGTCAGGAATCAGGCCAAGCCCAGCGATCAGCATCGCCGGGAGCGATCCCGCCGCCCACGCCTGCGGGCTGCACGCGACCGGATACGGGACCGGATCCTCATAATCGGAGCGCGAGAAACCCGCGAACAGCTCCGGCAGCCGGTAGTCAGGTAGGGCGGACGCGACATCGAGGAGACCTTCGAACACGCGAAGGAACGGCTGGTCGAGCCCGTATCTCCGCAGCCCCAGCGCAAACAGCGAGTTGTCATGCGGCCAGACCGTCCCGGTGTGGTAACCAATCGGGTTGAAGGCGCGCTCGTCGCCGCTGAGGGTTCGAACCCCCCAGCCCGAATACGAGCCGTTGCGCATCAGCGCATCGCATACAGCGCGGGCGCGCGGCGTCGAGACGGCTGCCGCCCATAACAGGTGGCCCTGGTTTGAGGCGAGCACCTGGCTGGGCTGCTTCTGCCCGTCGAGCGCGAGTGCGTAGAAGCCGCGCTCGGCCAACCAGAAGCGATCGATCTCGCCAGTGAGTTCGGCGGCTTGGGTCCTCAGGACTTGGGCACGGTCGAGATCATCCGCCGTTTCGAACAACCGGGCCAGTCCCCGCTTAGCGGCCACCGCGTAACCCTGGGCCTCGACGACGGCGACCGGGGGCTGGAGCGGGACACCATGCTCGTCGGGAATGCCATCCCACGAGTCCTTCCAACAGTGATTGTCAAGTCCTTCTCGCGACCGCCGCCGGTATTCGAGCAGGCCATCGCCGTCGAGGTCGCCGAACTCATCGATCCACCGAACGGCGTCCTCGACCTGCGGTCGTAGTTCGTCAAAGAGCTCGAGTGACCCGGTCCAGTTCGCGTGCTCGCACAGCAGGCACAGGAACAGCGGTGTCGCGTCGACGGTTCCGTAATAGCGTCCAAACGGGCTCAGCCCAGCGGCGGCCAGCTCATCCTGACGTAATTCGTGGATGATCTTGCCCGGCTCCTCGTCACGCTCGTCGTCGAGTTCCGTGCCCAACCGACGGGCCAGCACACGCAACGTTCCGGTCGCCACAGCCGGATCGAACGCAAGAGTCTGAAGCGCGGCGATGATGCTGTCGCGCCCGAACAGTGTCGCGTACCACGGCACGCCGGCGGCGTAGTACCGATCGCCGTCCAGCTCTGAAGACAACAGGCGGAGATCGAGCAGCGACCGTCGAAGCACGCGCTCGACCAGCTCCTCGTCAACCGTGACGCGACATCGTTCGGCGAGCCATGCGTCAGCGTCAGCGCCGGCATCCGCCACCGACGGGTGATCGTCGATTTGAGCGGCCGGTGGCGATGACGGTCCAGCGCCCTCCCCCTGAGCGAGGCGAAAGTGAACCTCGAGTGAGCTCTCCTGACCGGGATCAAGAGCCAGCTGGACCGTCAACCGTCCGTCTTCGTGCGCCACGGCAGCGGTGCAGCTGACGGAAGTCGATCGCTCGATGCCGTCAAGACCGGTGGCCGCGAATCTGACGGTGTCCCCGAGACTCTCACGGCGGATCTCGCGCGCACCCGGACTCGCGAGCCCACGGACCTCCAGCATGGGGCGAAAGTCGGCGTCGAGCCGGAGCTCCAGCTCGAACGAGATCGCATGGCGCGCGTGGGAGCGGACGCTGATCCGCTCGATCATTGACGCCTCGAGCATGCGGCGCTCGATGCGAATTCGCAGTGACTGCAAAGGAAGCACGCGATCGCCTTCGAGCTCGAGGTCAGGGTTCGTCAGTTCGTACACCGCTGTGGTCCCGGCCGTATCGGTCGAGATCAGAAGCCGCGGCTGGCGAGACGCGATCCAAAGCTCGTGTGCTCGGAGATGGCGGCAATCGGCCAGGTACAGCCCAAGAGGGTGGTCATCTGAGAGTGGCAGGCGCCCGTCCCGCAAAGCCGTACAGAACGCATTGCCCGCCTTGATGATCGTGGTGTCGGAGAGGTTGACCAGCTCGCTCACGTGCGCCTCCCCTCGCGGTGCCGACCCGCGATCGTATGGTGAGCCTGAATCATCCAGCTGCCGCGGGCGCGCCGGCCACGCGCGCCTCATGGCGAGTCTCGGCGGTTGGACTCGTGGCTTTTCGGTACACCGCCTCGTACGCCGCTGCCACCCGGTCGGGCGCGAACCGCTCCGCGGCGGTCTGGCGGCAGCGCATCGGATCGATGCCGGCGGCCTTCTCCACCAGGTCGGCCATCTCCTCCTCATCTCTACAGAGAAAGCCGTTTACGCCGTGCTCGACGATTTCCGGGGCGGCGCCGTGCGAGAAGGCGAGCACCGGCGTGCCCGCGGCCAGCGATTCGACCATCACCAGGCCGAACGGCTCGGGCCAGCGAATCGGCATCAGAAACGCAAAGGCGTCGGCGAACAAGTGCTGTTTGCGCACGCCGCCGACCTCTCCGACGTAGCGGATCTGCTGTCCGTCGATGTGCGGTTCCACCTCGTTGGCGAAGAACCGCTCGTGCCCGGGCTGGACGGGGCCGGCGAGCACCAGCGGGCGGTGCACGGTCTGCGCGACCCGGATCGCCCTGTGAGGACCCTTCTCCTCCACCATCCGGGCCACGAACAACAGATAGTCCTCCTTGCGATCCCCGACCGGCCACGAGTCGACGTCGATTGGGTTGTAGACCACAGATGGCTCGCCGGCCCGGTCAGGAGCCGAGCGCGCCTGAGCGCGGCTGATGCAGACGAGGTGACCCTTGCGTCCGTGCCTCGCGTAGTACGGAGTGGTGTCCTGATCGAAGGGCCCATGCACGGTGTGCACCACCGGCGCCGGCTGCCGATCGGCCATCGCGAGTGTGGTGTAGCCGCAGTGGTCGTGCAGCACGTCGAAGGGCCGTCCGGACTGCGCCGCCGAATCGATCGCCGCGAAGGCGAGCGCAACATGATCGGCCTCGAACAGCGCGCGCTCGATGTGCTCCGGGTGCGGGGACTCAAGCAACGGGTGAACCTTGGCCGCTGACGTCGACCCTGGGGCGCAGAACAACTCGACGTCATGCCCGTGCTCCACCAGCGCGCCGCACAGGAGCGCCACCACGAACTCGATCCCTCCGTAGCCGGGCGGCGGGATCGGGATCCATGGCGGCGCGAGCATCGCAATGCGCAGTCTTGGGTCGGAGGTCCGCTCCGCACGCTCGCGGGCGGGGACTGCTTGATGGTCGGCCGACAGCCCGACGACGTTGTGGCTGTAGTCGGATCCGGATCCCGGCGCTCTGGTTGACATGCCCGAGGCGCTAGGTCGCCCGAAACCGAAATCAAGCCTGGAACGGTACGCCGGGCGGCCTACCAGCTAGCAGATGCCCGCTTCCCGGCCCCCCGTGGGGGCTGTCGATGAGCGAACCGTACGCGACGCCTTCCGACGGCTCACGGGCGGCGCCCGCGACCGGGTCCAGACCGATCCGGCGTCACGACGGGCGACCCACTCCTGGCTGCTGGACATGGACGGCGTGCTGGCGCGCGAGGAGCATGCCATTCCGGGCGCCGATCGCTTTCTGTCGCGCGTGCGCGAGCTGAAGCTTCCCTTTCTGGTGCTGACCAATAACTCGATCTATACGCGGAGGGACCTGTCGGCGCGTCTCCGGATGTCTGGTCTCGAGGTCCCCGAGGACGCGATCTGGACTTCGGCGCTCGCCACCGCACGCTTTCTCGAGGAGCAGCGTCCGGGCGGCTCCGCGTTCGTGATCGGCGAGGCCGGGCTGACGACCGCGCTGCATCAGGCCGGCTACACGATGACCGATCTCGAGCCGGACTACGTCGTGCTGGGCGAGACGCGAACCTACGGCTTCGAACGCATCACGCACGCGATCCGGCTTGTGCTCGGCGGCGCGCGCTTCATCGCCACCAACCCCGACCCGACGGGCCCGTCCTCCTCGGGCCCACTCCCGGCCACCGGCTCGATTGCCGCGCTCATCAGCCGCGCCACGCGGGTCGAGCCGTACTTCGTCGGCAAGCCCAACCCTCTGATGATGCGCTCGGCCCTCAACGCGCTCGGGGCGCATTCCGAGACCACGACGATCATCGGGGACCGAATGGACACGGACGTCGTGGCCGGTCTCGAGGCCGGGCTCGAGACGATTCTCGTGCTGAGCGGGGTCACCGCGCGTGGCGAGGCTGAGCGGTTCCCCTACCGGGCGTCTCGCATCGTGGATTCGGTGGCCGATCTGGTCGACGAGCTGGGACCGTAGGCGGGGCGTCACGAGGTGTTCCGAGACATCCTGGTCGCGGTGGATGGATCAGCCCACGCGGAGCGCGCGCTGGAGGAGGCGATCGAGCTGGCCCGCTCGACAGGCGCCTCGCTGACCCTAGTGACCGTGGCGCCCGAGCTCTCGGAGTGGTTTCTCGAGGGGGCCGGGCTCCCGCCGCCCGTGAACCCGGCCGCCGGGGTATCCCTTCCCAGGGATGTGGCGCAGCGGCGAGAGCAGTTGACTCGCGAATATCACGAGATTCTGGACCGCGCCCAGACGCGGGTCCCGGAGGGGGTCAAAGCAAGCACTGTGCTGCTGGAAGGGCGCGTCGGCGAGGCGATCATCGAACGGACCCGCGCAGCTGGTCACGATCTCATTGCGATGGGATCGCGGGGGCG
>DATAUL010000103.1:0-2094 GCA_036268255.1 Solirubrobacteraceae bacterium
TGCCGCCGAGACCGACACCGTCATCGCAACGCGTTTCCTCAAAGTCGCCGGGTTTTCCAAATCGCCTGCCAGTCTCATGGCCCCGTCGTTCATGCTTCGAGTTGCTGCGACAAACTGGCGATACAGGCGACATTCAAGCCCGCCCGTCACGCCCGGCTATATCAGAGCAGCCGTGTCGGAAACCAACGACGTCTGATTCGAGTAATAGCCGCCTGGCAACTCCGTAGCTGCTCAGCTCCGAACCGTCGGGGTGAGGCGGCCCATCCCGCGCAGGATCCACGGTGTGCGCCTGGCCATTACCGCTACGGCGCGGTCCGAGCGGCGCATCGCGGTCCGCGGTCCGGGGGTGGCGTGGACGCCAGTTCTGCCTCGGCCGATCCGGCCGGCGGGCCATGGCGATCGACCGCCAGGAGTTGCCAGGTGCCGGGCACGCCACGCAGCTCAACGCTGCCGCGTTCCTCGAAGCCGGTGCCCGAGCCGACGACCAGGTCACGCACGGTGCGGGAGACGAGGATTTCGCCGGCGGCGGCGTGGCCGAGGATCCGCGCGGCGATGTGTACGGCGAGCCCCCCGATGTCGGTGTCGAGCAGTTCGCATTCGCCGGTGTGGATGCCGGCGCGGATCTGGATGCCCAGTGTTTCGGCGTCGGCGCGCAGGGCCTCGGCGCAGCGGATGGCCTGTGTCGGGCCGTCGAAGGTGGCGAGGTGGCCGTCGCCGGTGCTCTTGACCACCGTGCCGCCGAATTGTTGCGTGAGGTCGGCGGTGATCTCGCCAAAGCGGTGCAGCACCGCGCGCCAGCGCTCGTCGCCGGCCGCGGCGGCGTGTTGCGTCGAGGCGACGATATCGGTGAACAACACGGTGCGCAGGGCACGATGGGACTGCGACGGCGGCGCGTGGCTGCCGGTGAGGAATTCCTCGATCTCGGTCAGAATCCGGTCGGGTTCGGTGAGCCATGGCGCGTGGTTCGCGCCGTCGACCTCGAGGTACTGCGCGCCTGGGATGTGGTCGGCGAGGTACCGGCTGCTCTGCACGGGCATGAGGTCCTCGCGCGCATGGATGACGAGGGTGGGCGAGGTGATCGTCGGCAGGATCGGCCGGACGTCGATTCGGAAGGCCGATTCGACGGTCGCTCGCAGCATCCCAGGGCTGGCGCTCATGCGCTCGAACGTGGCGAGCTGGCGTGTCGAACGGGCCGACGGGAACCACCACTTGGCTGCCACACCGCTTCCCCACGTCGAGCGGACGGCGCGGACGAATTCCTGGGCGCGGGCGAGCTGCTCCCTCGACGGCGCGTAGTCCTCACCCAGCTCGGCAAGGGTGCGCGCCCGCAGCTCGGCTGGGTCGCGATCCAAGTCGTCCCAGCTGGCGCCGTGCATGAACGCGAACGAACCGTAGAGGATCAGCGCCCGCGTTCGCTCCGGTCGTTTTGCCGCAAACTCGATGGCCTGCGGGCCGCCCTCGCTCATAGCGAAGAGGACGGGCTTTCCGAATCCGACGGTGTCCATGACGGCCTCGATCTCGGCCGCTCGCTCTTCGAGCAAACGGACTTTCGGGATGGGGTCCGACAGCCCGACCCCGGCCTTGTCGAACATCACGACGCGACAGAACGTGGCGAGCTGCTCAAAGAAGGCCTTGAATTCGGGCATGGTCCAGAACAGCTCGATGTGGCTGACCATCGGCCCGACGAAGACGAGCTCGACCGGCCCGTCGCCGAACACCTGATACGCCAGGCTGAGATCGCCGCATGATGCGTACGACGTTTCCGCCACGGCATCAGCGTACTGCTTGTCAAGTAGCTACCACTCGCGAACTACGGCTCCTCGCCGCTGCGCGTTGGTCGATCCGCGAGCACGGCGGCGAGTCGTCGAGTCGTCTTGTCGATGTATTTCTCGATAAGCGGCTAGCGCACTGCAACCGGCCCGCGGGGTCCGCTCAGAAGTTGTTGCAGGTGTCGGCGACCTGCAGGACAGCTCCAACGTATTGCTGAAAGTACGGCTGAGATTCTGGCTTGCTCTCCAGCTCCTGGACTATCTGCTGGCGCTGATCCGGCGACGAGGCGAGGAATCCACGCAGCACGGCCTGTGCTGTCGGCGA
>DATAUL010000104.1:0-7810 GCA_036268255.1 Solirubrobacteraceae bacterium
CTGGAAGACCATCTGCATGTAACGCCGCGCCTGGACCAGAGCGCGCCGCCGCAGGCCCACGAGCTCGGTCCCGCGAAAGCGCACGGAGCCCGACTTGGGAGCAGGCGCCTGCAGCAGCGCCCGGGCGAGCGTCGACTTGCCCGAGCCCGTCTCGCCCACCAACCCGAGCGTCTCCCCGGGGTACAAGGTGAGCGAGACGTCCGAGACGGCGTGGACGGTGCCAGCCTTGATCCCGCCGCGATCGCGGACGGTGAACTCCTGGACGAGGTGTCGGACCTCCAGCAGCGGCTCGCTCACGCCGACTCCACCTCCCGCACCCCGCAGGGATGCCAGCAAGCCCACCGATGCTGGGGCTCGTGCTCGTCAAACGGCGGTGCGGCCTCTCGGCATCGGTCGCTGGCATCCGGGCAGCGCGGCGCGAACGGGCAACCGGGGATCTGCGCCGCAAGGTCGGGCGGCTGGCCGGGGACTGCGGCCAGCGGTGAATGCGGGGGGTTCTGCAGGCGTGGGATGGCGCCCAGCAGCGCCCGCGTATAGGGCATTCGCACGTTGGCGAACAGCTCGCGCGTGGGCGCCTGCTCGACCCCGCGGCCCGCGTACATGACCAGCACCTCGTCGGCGAAGCTGGCGGCCAGGCCGAGATCGTGGCTGATCATGATCAACGCCATGCCCAGGCGTCGCTGCAGGTCACGCAGCAGCTCCATGATCTGCGCCTGGGTGGTGACGTCCAGTGCGGTGGTGGCCTCATCGGCGATCAGCAGCTTGGGCTCGGCGGCCAGCGCCATCGCGATCATCACCCGTTGGCGCATGCCTCCCGAGAGCTGGTGCGGGTACTGGCGAAAGCGCTGGCGCGCGGCCGGCAGCCGGACCAGCTCCATCAGCTCCACCGCCCGGTCGTGCGCCTGCGCTCGCGACGCCGAGCCGTGCAGGTGAATCGCCTCGGTGATCTGCGGGCCGATGCGAATCGTCGGGTTCAGCGACCGGCTCGGGTCCTGGAAGACCATCGCGATCTCGCCGCCGCGATACCCGCGCAGCCGGCGCTCGGAGAGCCCGACGAGCTCGGTGCCCGCAAACCGGATCGAGCCGGTGACCCTCGCGGTGTGCGGCAGCAGGCCGATGATCGCCCGCGAGCTCACCGTCTTGCCCGAGCCCGATTCGCCAATCAGCGCCATCGTGCGCCCGCGGGTGACCGTATAGCTGAGGCCGTCGACCGCCCGTACGACGTGCTGTCCCTGACGGAAGTCGACCCGGAGGTCGGAGACCTGCAGCAGGCCGTCGGCGGGCCGGCCGTGCTCGGTGCGTCCGTTGGCGCTCATCGATCGCTCCATCGCGCACGCAGGCTCTCGCCCAGCAGGTTGAAGCTGACCGTGGTGATGAACAGGGCCGCAGAGGGCAGCATCACGAACTTCGGCTGTGCCGAGAGGATGCCCTCGCCCTGGGCGATCATGTTGCCCCAGCTGGGCGCGGGCGCCGGGATGCCCAGTCCGAGGAAGCTGAGTGCGCCCTCCAGAACGACCGTGATCCCGATCCCGAGCAGTCCGAAGGTGATCAGCTCCGGGAAGATGTTCGGCGCCACGTGGCGCAGCAACGTGCGCAGGTAACCGCTGCCCGAGAGGCGGGCGGCGACGATGAAGTTCTGCTCACGCACGCGCAATGTGGCGGCGCGGGCGATCCGCGCGAACGCCGGGACGCTGAAGAACGACAGCGCCCAGATGGCGTGCACCTCCCCGGGTCCGAGGCGTTCGGCGATCGCCACCGCCAGGACCAGCGACGGGAACGCGATCAGCACGTCGAGGATGCGCATGATGACGCTGTCGCGCCAGCCGCCGACGTAACCGGCGAAGGCGCCCAGCAGGCCCCCGATCACCAGGCCCAGCGCGGTGACGGCCATCGCGACCTCCAGGGACGCCCGTCCGCCGTACAGAAGCCGCGACCATTCGTCATTACCGGTGGAGTCGGTTCCCAGCAGATGCCCGGAGGAGAACGAGGGCAGGTTGGCGTTGAGGATCGTGCCGCCGGTCGGCTGGGACACCGGTCCGATCAGCGGCCACAGGAAGCAGAGAAAGAGGATCGCGGCCACCAGGAACGCCGGCAGCCAGATGCCCCCGAGGGCCCGCAGGCGGCCGAGCCGGCCAGCGGCGGCGGGCGGGGGGACGATGATGGCCGGCTCGAGCCCGCCCGGGACGGAGAGCTCAGTCGGCGCTGCCATATTTCACCCGCGGGTCGAGGGTGGCGTAGAGCAGGTCGGCAAGCAGATTGGCCAGCACGACGAGCAGGCCGAACACGAACACGGCGCCCTCCACCACCGGAATGTCGCGGGAGTTGATCGCCGACAACAGCTCGTGGCCGATGCCGGGCAGGCCGAAGATCTGCTCGATGATCACGGTCACCCCCAACAGCGTCCCCAGGTTGAGAGCCACCGCGGTGATCAGGCCGAACACGGAGTTGCGCAGCACATGGTGCAGGATGATCCGCCACGGCCCGACGCCCTTGGCCCGCGCCGTGGTGACGTAGTCCTGGCTGCGCAGCTGCTGCACGAGATCGGCGCGCAGCAGCCGGGTGTAGAAGCACAGCAGCGACACCGCGATCGATACCGCCGGCAGCGTCAGCGTCTTGATGTTGCCGCCCAGGCTCTTGCCCGGCGGCACCCAGCCCAGTGCCGGCAGCCAGTTGAGGTTGACGGCGAAGAAGTAGACGAGCACCAGCGCCAGGATGTAGTTGGCGATCGACAGCCCCGCCATGCTGAGGACCATGCTCAGGCGATCGAAGACCCCGTACGGGCGCCGAGCGGCGAGCAGCGCGATCGGCACGGCGAGGCCGAGCGAGATGATGAACGCGAACGCGAGCAGCTCGAAGGTGATCGGCAGGTCCGAGCCGAGGATCGAGGTGACGCTCTGGCCGGACGCCAGCGAGTGGCCGAGGCTGCCGGTGACGAGACCGTGCAGCCAATCGCCGTACCGGGTCAGCAGTGGCTTGTCGAGGCCGAGCTTGGCCGACAGCTGGTGGACCTCCACCTTGGTGGCGTTGATGCCGAGCAGCTGCTGGGCCGCGTTGCCGGGCAGGTGGTTGATGACCACGAAGGTCAGGAACGTCACCCCCCACAGCACCGGGATCGCCACCAGGATGCGGCGCGCCAGGAAGCGCAGCATCGGGGAGGCGGCCAGACGGGCGAGCGCCCCGGCGCGCTCGCCCGCCCGAGGAGCGGGGAGGGGTGCCGATGCGACGCTGCTCATCGGTACATCTGTTGGCTCGCCCGACCGCTCACGACTTGGACACCTCCTCCCACAGGACCTCGGGGTTGACGGCCACCGAGGGGATGGGGGTGGTCAGGCCTGGGCCCTGGACCCCGTGGATGGCGATGTTGTAGTTGGAGATCGGGAACATGAACGGCCCGTAGGCGTTCTGGGCGATGTACGCGGCGGCCTGGTCGTACAGCTGCTTGCGGGCCGCCGGATCCACCGGCGCCGATGCTCCGAGGATCAGCTTGTCGAGCTTCGGGTCGTGCACGCCGCTGAACGGCGAGGTGGACGTAAAGCGGAAGGCCAATCCGACACCCCCCGCCGGATCCCATGCGCCGGCGGTCTGGAACGCGATCTGCCACTTGCCCTGGAACTGCTGGATGAGGCTGGCCAGCGAGTAGAAGTGGATCGAGGCGTTGATCCCCGCCTGCTTCCACATCTGCTGCATCGCCACCATCATGTCGTGGGTGGCCGGTTGGGTGATGGTGAAGAAGTTGATGTTCAGCCCACCCAGCTGCTTGACGAGCGCCTTGGCCTTGGCCAGGTTGTAGGTCGGGTAGCCGGGCACCGTCGGGCTGTAGAACAACCCGCCCGGTGCCGTGAACCCCTGTACCACCTTGTACTGGTTGTTGAAGAGCTTCTGGTCCAGCAGCTGTGTGTCTGTGGCGTAGTAGATCGCCAGCCGCGCCCGTTTGTCGTTGAACGGCGGGATCTTGGTGTTGAGCTGGATGTCGTATGGCGACGTCGACGGCTCGGCGACGACGTTGAACTTCGACTTGAAGGAGTTCACGAGCTGCAGAGTGCTCATGCCCTCGTAGGCGTCGCCCTGCCCGGACTGCATCGCCTCCAGCGCGGTCTCGTCACCACTGGTCGTCTTGAACGTCAGCTGATCGAGGAATGGCCGGCCCTTCTGCCAGTAATTCGGGTTCTTCTTGAGGACCAGGGTGTTGGACAACGTGTCCGACCCCACGGTGAACGGGCCGGCGCCGACTGGCTTGAGCTTGAACGCCTTCGCGCCCATCTTCTTCAGCGCCGTCGGGGACGCGATCCAGGAGAAGTTGGAGTCCTGCAACTGATCGATGAACGCGCCGTCGGGGACCTTGAGATCGAGCTTGACGGTGTTTGGGCTCGGGGCGGAGATCGCCCCGACCTCGATGATCGGCTTGCAGGTGCATGGTGAGGCGAGATCGCGCTTCCAGTTGAACACGACGGCAGCGGCGTTGAACGGCGTTCCGTCCGAGAACTTCGCGCCGGGGCGCAGCTTGATCGACACCGTCTTGCCGCCGTTGGAGAACGTGTAGCCCGTGGCGAGGTCCGGAGTCAGATGCCCGTTGGCCTGGAGCTCCCACAGCTGACCGAAGATCGCGTTCATCTGGCTCTGGTCCGCCGCGCCGTTGACGTTGGTCGCGGGATCCAGGCCGGTCGGCCAGTCGCCGGCGTAGCCGGAGCTCTCGAGCACGGTCAGCGACCCGCCCGGCTTCGCCGGACCCGCCGGCGCGCTCGAGCTGCTGCTCGTGGCCGTCGACGCGCCTGAGCCACCCGAGCCCCCAGAGCTGCTCGTCTTGCTCGAGCCGCCGCAGGCGGCGACGCTGAGGATCACGCAGACGCACGCGACGGCCATCGACCAGCGCCGGCAGCGTCCGCCGGGGGGTCGCTCGATCCTCGAGGGGCCCGCCGGGGCCACTCGCGGCGACGCGAGTTCGTCTGGGTGGTCTGCGGCCATCTCTCCTCCTCTGGTGGCTCGAGACGCCGCCCGCGGACCCTGGGCCGTCCCCCGTGGCCAAGCCCGTTGCCGACGCTCTCACCTTTTTAGTGAGGTCGTGCTTGCACTTGGCACGATGATTCCACCGGCGCGGATCGCCCAATCCACAGTTGCCACAGAAGGAACCGATACTTGACCATGTGCGCACGGATGTGCTCTGGATTACAACGATCGGGGCCCCGGACTGCGGCACCCAGCGCACGGTGCGGGGCCGGTGTCAGAGCGGAGATTCAGCCGGTGTCGGTCAGGGTGCTGACCAATTTGTGCAGTGTGTCGATTCCGGCCGCGAGGTCGTCCTCTGCGGTGTCCTCGGCACGAGCGTGGCTGATGCCGCCGATCGACGGTACGAACAGCATGACGGCGGGGATGTCCGCCTGGGCAAGGGCGGCCGAATCGTGCAGCGGCCCTGACATCAGCGGGTCCCCGGAGTGGCTGGCCGCGGCGGCCGCGGCCTGCACCAGGTTGGGGTCGAAGCGCACCGGATCCTGGCGGTAGAGGTCGACGACCGTCGCCGGGCAGCGTGACGCATCGGCCAGCACTCGTGCGCGCGCGCCGAGCGCCTCGAGCGGCCCGAGCTCGCGATGGCGCAGGTCAAGAGTCAGCTCGCAGCGCGCCGCCACGGCGGTGGCGATCATCGGCTCGGCCTGGACACGCCCGACGGTGGCCAGCCCGCCCGCGTCCTCGGCGCGCCGGCAGATCGCGGCGATGAACGTCGCAGCCGCCCGCACGGGATCGCGGCGGTCGGCCATCGCGAGCGCGCCCGCGTGACCGGCTGTCCCCGCGAACGCGATGCGGCTGCGGCGCACGCCGAGGCAGCCGCTGACGGCGGCGACGGACCGACCCTCGCGCTCGAGCGCGGACCCCTGCTCGATGTGCAGCTCGGCGGCGGCCACGACCCGCGCCAAGCGGGGGCTGGGCGTGCCGAGGGCGCCGGGGTCGAACCCGTACCCGGAGACGACGTCGCGCGCGGCCGCGCCGTCGTCGGCGGTCAGATCGCCGAGCTCCTCGGCACTCAGCGCTCCCGTCGCCGCCGAGGACCCCACCAGCGAGCGGCCGAAGCGCGTGCCCTCCTCGTCGGCCCAGTCGACGACGGCGACGGTTCGTGGCCGGCGCGGCTCGCAGGCGAGCGCCGCCAGCACGCCGAGACCGGCATGGACGCCGAGGATGCCGTCCAACCATCCTCCGCCGGGGACGCAGTCGCTGTGGCTGTGAACGAGGACCGTCTCCTCGCTCTCGCCGCCGAGGACGTACCACGCGTTGGCAAACGCGTCGCGCTCGATCACGACCTCGGGGACGGTGGCGCGGGCGAGCTCGTCCAGCCGCTCGCGTTCGGCGGCCCACGGTTCGCGCCACGCCTCGCGCCGCCCGCCGCTGCGTCCCTCGGTCGCCCGCAGCTGCGCGATCACCGCCCCGGCGTCGATCATTCCGCGGGGTCGCGGATCAGCTCCATGGTGGAGCAGTGCACGCCGCCGCCGTTGTTCTGCAGCTCGTCGTAGGGGACGAGGAGCACGTCGACGCCCGCGGCGCTGATCCGCTCGGCGGTGCGCGGGCTGCCCGCGGCCATCAGCACGCGCCGCGGCGAGATCGCCAGCAGGTTGAGCCCCCACTCCTCGCTCGGATCGGCGTGGACGAGCTCGATGCCCATCCGCTCGAGCTCTGAGAGAAAGGCGAAGGGCAGACCTTCGGTGTGCACGAGTGCCAGATCGGCGTCGAGCATCGCCATATGCAGGTCGAGGTGGATCGTGTAGCCGGCCAGGGGCACGACGATCAGACGCCAGCCGATGCGGGCCAAAATCTCGCGCAGCTGCTCGGCTCCCTCCTCGTTGCACCGGATCGAGGTGCCCAGCGCGGCCACGCCGTCGCGCAACTTGACGAACGATCCGCCCTCCAGCGTGGCCGAGCCGGTGAGGGTGGCAAGGATCGGCAGCCCCGCGCCGGCCATCGTGCGGGTGATGTCGGCCTCCTCGCCGCGACGCATGCGCACGCCCATGCGAAGGACGATCGCCCCGCCGGGCACGGTGATCACGGGGTCGCGGACGTACATCGCCTTGGTGAAGGTGTCGCCCATCGGGGCGGCCTGCATCACCTCGACCCCTTCGTCGCGCAGGGCAGCCACCAGCGCCTGGTGCTGAACGGCCGCCCGCTCGCGGTCCGGCGGCTCCCGGCGGGTCCAGTACCACCCGCCATCAGGATCGATGAGCGCCCCCGCGTCTGGGTCCCAGGCATCGGCACGAATGCGCTCCAGCGCCGGGCCGGGAGGGCGGACGAGCACCGTCCTCAGGCGGCCGACCTCATCGTGAGCGCCCCACGGACGCCCCCAGACCTGCTCGATCTCGGCATCGAAGGGCGGCTGCGCCGCCGTTGCCATCCGGGTCTGATGCAGGTCGGCCGTCATCGGCGCACAGCCTACATCGCTTGACGCACACACAACGATCGTGTACCTCTATGCACCGATCTCGTTCGGCGACAGGGAGGAACCGGCATGGCAACGCAGGTCGCGGAGGTTCCGACACTGGGCACGATCGAGCAGCGGTCGACCGCCTGGGTGCATCGGGTGTTCCGCGCGATCCTCTGTGTCTCGCTGCCCCTGATGGTCATCGTCACGGTGGGCATCATCTTCGGGCTTGCCCACGGCCACGCGCCCGCGCATCCGCTGGGCTTCAAGCTGGCCGCCTTCATGGCGCAGTTCTCGGCGGCCGCCGCCTACAACATCACCCACGCGCCCTACGTCTCGGACTACTCGCGGTACCTGCCGCGCAGCACGCCGCGGGGGAAGATCGTCACCTCGGTGTTCGCCGGAGCCTCCGGC